>NZ_JPIM01000045.1 GCF_000735195.1 Chloroflexus sp. MS-G | reverse complement strand
CTAGGTACGGCTGTCAACGTTCAGGCCATGGTCTTCGGCAATATGGGGAACGACTCGGCAACCGGTGTGGCCTTTACCCGCAATCCCAGTACCGGCGACCCCGAAATCTTCGGCGAATACTTGGTGAACGCCCAGGGTGAAGACGTGGTGGCCGGTATCCGCACACCACAGCCTATTAGCAAACTGGCGCAAGAGATGCCAGAGGTGTACGCCCAGTTCCACGAGATTGCCAAGCAGCTTGAACGCCACTACAAAGACATGCAGGACGTTGAGTTTACCATCGAGCGCGGTAAGCTGTGGATGCTTCAAACCCGCACCGGCAAACGCACCGGCGCCGCCGCTGTGAAGATCGCGGTCGATATGGTGCGCGAAGGGTTGATCGATAAGGCAACGGCTGTACAACGGGTTGATCCGCACGCGCTTGATCAATTACTCCACCCCATGATTGATCCCGCTGCGCGTAAAGATGCGCAGCCGTTGACCGTTGGTTTACCAGCGTCACCTGGTGCAGCATCCGGCAAAGCTGTGTTTGATCCCGATGAAGCCGAAGAACTGGCCAAGACTGGTGAAAAGGTCATTCTGGTACGGATCGAGACGGCGCCGGAAGACTTCCATGGTATGGTGGCTGCCCAGGCCATTCTGACAGCACGTGGTGGGATGACCTCACATGCTGCGGTTGTCGCTCGTGGGATGGGCAAACCGTGTGTGGCCGGCGCCGGCGATCTGCGGATCAACTACGCCGAACAGATGATGACGGTCAACGGTACCGTTATTCGCAAGGGCGACTGGATTACGATCGATGGTGGAAGTGGTGAAGTCTTCGCGGGCCAGATGCCGACGGTCGAGCCAGAACTCTCCGGCGACTTTGCGACCCTGATGTCGTGGGCCGATGAGTTCCGTAAGCTCGGTGTACGCGCCAACGCCGATATTCCACGCGACGCACGTGTTGCACGTCAATTCGGTGCCGAAGGGATTGGTCTTTGCCGCGCTGAGCATATGTTTTTTGAAGGTGATCGCATTGATGCAATGCGCGAGATGATCCTCGCCGATACCCCTGAAGAGCGGCGAGCGGCACTGGCCAAGATCGAACCACTTCAGCAGGGCGACTTCGAGGGTCTGTTCCGCGAAATGGCCGGACTACCGGTGACGATCCGCACCCTTGATCCGCCGCTCCACGAGTTCTTGCCCCACGACGACGAAGAGATTGAGGCACTGGCGACCAAACTCGGCGTTGATCCGAAGAAGATCAAGGCCCGCGTGGAAAGCTTGCGCGAAGCCAACCCGATGCTGGGCTTCCGTGGCTGCCGTCTGGGCATCCTCTACCCCGAAATCACCGAAATGCAGGCCCGAGCCATCTTCAAGGCAGCGGTAAAGGTGAAATCAGAAGGGATCGACGTCTACCCCGAAGTGATGATCCCGCTGGTTGGCTACGTAAGCGAACTGAAGCTGCAAGAGGAGATTGTCCGGCGCGTCGCCAGCGAAGTTTTTGCCGAAACCGGGATCGAAGTGCCGTACCTGGTCGGTACAATGATCGAATTGCCGCGTGCAGCTCTGGTGGCCGATGAAATTGCTCAGGTTGCCGAATTCTTCAGCTTCGGTACGAATGACCTGACGCAAACCACGCTTGGTCTCTCGCGCGATGACTCAGGACGCTTCCTGCCGCTCTATGTCGAGAAGAAACTGATCCCAGACGATCCGTTCCAAACAATTGATCAGCAGGGCGTGGGGCAGTTGGTACAGATCGGTACTGAACGAGGACGATCCACCCGATCCAACCTTAAGGTGGGGATTTGTGGAGAACACGGTGGCGATCCGGCCAGCGTTGAGTTCTTCCATCGGGTTGGGCTTAATTATGTCAGTTGTTCGCCCTACCGTGTACCGATCGCCCGCCTGGCTGCCGCCCAGGCTGCACTCGGCGAGGCCAAGCGCGATAAGTAAGAACATCCTCTGATCCGCTCGCTGATCGAACGGCGAGGCTCGTGAGAGCTTCGCCGTTCGTCGTGATCTTGTAACTCAAGAACGGTATCAGGCTGGCTATAATGCAATACAACGCTAGTACATCGGTATTGCCGGAAGGTTTACACTTCTGCGGAGAGTGTCATGTCATCGTTGCCGATTATTGCTACCCTGTTACACTATGCCAGGCGTATGCCTGATCGACCGTGCATTGTCGAGGATCAACATACCATCACCTATGCCGAACTGGCCGGAGCGGCAGCCGGTTGGGCCGCACGCTTTCAGGCGCTCGGTGTTCAGCGCGGCGACCGCATCGCGCTGGCCCTACCGAATACCCCTGCTTTTATTGCCGCTTACTTCGGCGCGCAACTGGCTGGTGCCGCAGTTGTGCTGATCAATCCGCAGTATCGACACACCGAGCTGAACCATCTGTTGAGCGATTCGGCGCCAACAATTGTGGTAGCAACCGATGATAATGAAGCCATCTTGAGCGCAGCAATGCCGGCCAACCGGCCTTATGTGCTGAAGCCGTCGGCAGAGTTGTGTGGTGCACCGATGACCGACCCCACGTCGTTCGACCCGCCAGCGGCCCACGAGATGGCACTGATCGCTTACACATCGGGTACGACCGGTCGGGCAAAAGGGGCAGTACACACTCATGCCAGCCTGACAGCCAATTGTGATGCCGTGCTTAACGCCTGGCAGTGGACGGAAGCTGATCGTTTGCTGCTCATGCTGCCTCTTTTCCATGTTCATGGTTTGGGTGTGGGAGTGCACGGTACCATCCGCAGCGGTGCCAGTCTTGAATTACACGCTCGTTTTGATGCTGAAGTTGCCCTCCAGCGGATGAACGATCCGGCAATTACCCTCTTTTTCGGGGTACCGACGATGTACGTGCGCCTGATCGAAGCTGCCCGACGCGCTAGGGTTCCACAACACCATATCCGCCTCTTTGTATCGGGATCGGCACCACTCAGCCCGCAAACATTTGCCGATTTTGCCGCGCTCTTCGGTCAGCCAATTCTTGAACGCTACGGCATGACCGAGACAGGAATGAACCTGACCAACCCGTACAATGGCGAACGACGGCCTGGCAGCGTTGGTATGCCGTTTCCCGGTCAAGAGGCGCGCATCGTTGATCGCGTGACCGGTCAACCGTTACCGGCAGGTCAGATCGGCGAGATTCAGGTCCGTGGACCGCATCTGTTTCAAGGGTATTGGCGCAACCCAACAGCAACTGCTGCTGTCTTCACGGCTGATGGCTGGTTCAACACCGGTGATCTAGGTTTCGTCGACGACGATGGCTACTTCCACATCACCGGCCGTAGCCACGAGCTGATTATCAGTGGCGGCTTCAACATCTATCCCCGTGAGGTCGAAGAAGTCCTCGCTCAACATCCGGCAGTTGTCGAATGCGCCGTGTACGGTCAGCCCGATCCCGATTTGGGCGAAATACCGGTGGCCGCGGTGGTAACGAATGAGCAACCGGTCACGGCTGATGAACTCATCGCACACTGTCGGCAGTATCTGGCTGCATACAAACGACCACGGCGCATTCGCTTTGTCAGTGCGCTCCCGCGCAATGCTCTTGGCAAAGTTCAGCGCCATTTGCTCGCCGGTGAGGCATCATACCACGAGAGCAGCCTATGAGTCATCTCGATGATTACGAAGGTGATACGGCCAATGACCGCAAACGGCTTAGTGAGCTAATGACCGACCAACTCGAAGAGCTGGCGCGAGCAATCCATTCTCGTGACCAACTGGTACGGGCACGAGCTGCTAGCCGGTTGGTCAACCTCAATGTTGATCCCGATCTGGTGCTTCCTGCCCTGACGCATCCGCGCCCAATGGTGCGTGAAGTTGCGGCTGAAGCAATCGGCTACAGTCAGAAACCGCTCTCACCGATGGTTATCGATACGCTGCTGGCCGCCATCGACGATCCAAAGACATTCGTGGCAGCAGCGGCTATCCGCACGCTAGGCCGACGACTTGTTAGCGATGCCCGAGACCAGATTAGCGCATGTCTTGATGACCCTGAACCACCAATTGTCGCTGCGGCAATTGTGGCACTGGCGCGCCTCGGTGACCACACGCTGGCAAGCGTGATCCCCGATTTTCTAAACAGCCCCCATCTGGTCATACGCATTGCGGCGGCTGAAGCAGCCGGTCTGCTTCATGTGTCGGCTGCCATTCCCGGCTTACTCAGGTTTCTGGAAGAATGTATTGCCCAGCATACAACTCAACAACACATTCCTAGCCGTGCCGCTAGCGTTGCAATGCAATCGCTCGCCCGTTTGCAGGCTCGCAGCGCCGTTCCATTACTCATCGAAATTGCCTGTTATGTCGTCGGATTACGTACTCTTGCAGTGCGGACTCTGATCCAACTGCATGCCGTCGAAGCCGCACCAGCGCTCATCCCATTACTCAACGAAGAAGGCAGCCACTTGCTCAACGAGGTCATTCGCTTTTTCCATACTGTCGATTACCGGCCTGCGGCACCCGCCTTACGCAACGTTCTTGAGCGGGCAACAGTACAAAATCGCGCACTGATTAAGAAGTTGTTGAGCATTCTGGCTGAATGGCACGACGAGCAGAGTATACCACTGATGAGCCATATCGCCGCTCATGATCCCAGTGCCGAAATTCGTCACCATGCGACCCGCTGTCTAACTGCGCTCCGTCAGACCTCGGCGACATCGACCACAACCGACCAGGATCGTCAAGTACCGACTATTGTGCTGCCAACGTTAGACAACGAACGCCTGCAACAACGCCGAAAACGGTTGGCACAACTGAGCATTGAACAAGTGGTCGAAGGTACCGTTCTGCGAGTGCTACGCTACGGTGCCGTGATTGACGTGAGCGGTGTTGAGGGCTTCGTCCACGTCGGGGAAATTGACTGGCGCTGGCTCGGTGATGCTCGCCAGGCGCTTCAACCCGGCCAGATAGTACGGGCGATGATTACCGACATTGATGAAGAACGTCTCCGTGTCAACCTGAGCATCCGTCGGCTCAGTCCTGATCCATGGCGTGACGTTAGCCAACGGTTTACGGTTGGTATGCAGGTAAAGGGCATCGTTACCGGGATCACCGGCTTTGGTTTATTTATCGAACTAGTACCCGGCGTGCAGGGTCTTGCTCATATCAGCCACATTCCACCCGATCAACAACCGTTGCCGCAAAAGTTTGTCCCTGGTCGCGAGGTGCAGGGGGTAATTCTCAGTATTGATAATGAACGGCGTCGAATCGCATTGAGCCTGTATACCGAACTACAGCAAAAAACCGTGTAGCATAGATACGCTACACGGTGCTCAGGTGGTGGGGACGGTGGGAGTTGAACCCACACGCCTTGCGGCACATGATCCTAAGTCATGCGCGTCTGCCATTCCGCCACGTCCCCCCTCGGCGAGTATAACACGAGAGAACATTTTCGGCAAGAGGTTGCCGGGCAGGTTCGTACCATGATATACTGAGGGTGCTGTTGTGGTATCCCGCCCCTCCGCCGCGCAGCCTGGTTGTCGTCGCGGTATCGACAGTTTGCAGGAGCCGCCATGAAAGCTGTTGTGATGGCCGGCGGCGAGGGCACTCGCCTGCGACCGCTCACGATCAATCGCCCCAAGCCGATGGTATCACTGGTCGATCGACCGGTGATGCAGCATATTATTGAATTGCTCAAACTGCACGGAATTACCGATATTATCATTACCGTGCAGTACCTGGCTAATGTGATCCAGGATTACTACGGCGATGGCAGTGCGTATGGTGTTAATATTACATACTCTCTTGAAGAAGTGCCCCTCGGTACCGCCGGTAGTGTCAAAAATGCTGAACATCTGCTAACAGAACCATTTTTGGTCATTTCTGGTGATGCGCTAACCGATTTCAACCTCACGCAAATCATTGAATATCACATTGCGTCTGGCGCAACCGCCACAATTACCCTGACTCGCGTGGCCAATCCGCTTGACTATGGCGTCATCATTACCGATGAACAGGGGCGCATCCGCCAATTACTTGAAAAACCGAGCTGGGGTGAGGTCTTCTCAGATACGGTCAATACAGGTATCTACGTTTTCAATCCTGAAATTTTTAGCTATATCGAACGCGGCAAAGTCACCGACTGGTCAAAAGATGTCTTTCCGCGCATGCTGCACCGTAACGACCGTCTTTACGGATATATTGCCAACGGATATTGGACGGATGTTGGTACCATCGAGGAATACATGCGGGCGTGTAGCGATTATCTGTCTGGAAAGGTGAATCTGCCGCGTATCGGTCACAATATCGGTGGCGACATCTGGATTGATCGCGATGCTGAAATTGCCCCTGACGCTCAACTGCACGGCCCTATTTATCTCGGTCATGGCGCCAAGATTAAGGGTGGGGTAATCATTCATGGGCCATCGGTCATCCGCGATTACACCATCGTTGATAGCCGGGCCAACATCGACCGCTCGATCATTTGGCGCAATTCCTACATCGGCGAACGAGCCGAGCTACGCGGCGCGATTGTCTTGCGTCAGTGCAATATCCGTTCACGGGCAATGATTTTTGAAGGGGCTGTAATCGGTGACGGCGTACAAATCGGTGCCGGAGCCGTTGTGCAGCCGAATGTCAAAATCTGGCCTTCAAAAGAAGTTGATGAAGGCGCGACGGTCACGTCCAGTATTATTTGGGGCAGTCAGGGTCGGCGTGTGCTATTCGGGCGCTACGGGATCACCGGCCTGGTCAACATCGAGATTACACCCGAAATGTGTGCCCGCCTGGGTGCAGCTTACGGTGCTACTCTCCCTCGCGGCTCAACCGTTACCATTAACCGTGACGCCCACTTTACGCCTCGTATGCTCAAACGGGCTATCATCGCCGGTTTGCCCTCGGCCGGGATCAACGTCTGTGACCTGCGTAATGTCCCGATTCCGATTGCCCGCTACTATACTTACGCCAGTGGTGCGGCTGGTGGTGTTCATGTGCGTATCTCGCCCTTCGACAATCGGGTTGCTGAAATTAAGTTCTTCAACCATCTCGGTCTCGACATCAACAGTGCTACCGAACGAAAAATTGAGAACACGTTTTTCCGTGAAGATTACCGCCGGGCCTACCTCGATGAGATCGGTCGTATTTTCTATGGGGAAGATGTTGAAGAGACATATCGGGCGGCATTTATGAAAGCCCTGGGACAAAATGCCGCCTTTGGCAAAGGCTTCCCTATCGTAATCGACTACGCAAACACCAGCACCAGCACGGTCATGGCTGAAATTTTGCGTCGCATGCAGGCTGATGCAGTGGAGTTGAATGTCTACCTCGATGAACGCATGGTCTTTCAGACAAGTGCTGACTTTGAGGCAGCAATGACCCGGTTGACCAAGATTACGCCGGTCGTTGGTGCGCAATTTGGGGTACGGCTCGATCCCGGTGGCGAGAAAATTTTCCTGATTGACGATCAGGGGCACCGGTTGCATCCGCTACGCGCATTGGCAGCCATCACGGCACTGGCAATGCGCGCCAATGGCGGTGGGATTGTGGCCGTACCGGTGACTGCACCACGGGCGTTTGAGCAGATCGCTGCCCGCTACGGTGGGAGTATTATCCGTACCCGCGCCAATGTCGGTGCGTTGATGAATCTGGCCGCCGAACGCCCTGATCTCCTCCTGCTCGGTGATGGGACGGGCAACTATATCTTCCCACATTTCTACCCCGTTGCCGATGGAATGTTTGCGATTGCCCGGCTGATGGAGCTGCTTACCCTTAACCAAACCAGACTCAGCGAGGTATTGGCCGATCTACCACCTTATTACCTCTGGCAAACCCGTGTCCCATGCCGGTGGGAGAGCAAGGGCAAGGTGATGCGAATCCTCAATCAACAATACCACGAGCGACATGGCGAGCAGATTGACGGTATCAAGATCGAATTGGGCCAGGAATGGGTGCTGATCTTACCCGACCCTGATGGGCCGTTCTTTCATGTGATTGCAGAAGGTACCAGTGAAGAGCATGCCCGCGTCTTGACCGAGAAATATGCCGGTCTGGTGACAAGTTTGCAGTGAAAGCGGTCGATTGGCGACCGTAACGATAATTGTTTGGAGGAGGGTACTATGTCTACCCGCTCATCCCACAACGATCCACTGTACGATACGATTGAACAGACAGCCGTTCAAGTTGGTCGATTTGGCCTTGGGCTGCTGCGGCTGCCACTCGGTCTCCTTCCAGCCCAGAGTCGCACGCATATGGAACGAGCATTGTATGAGCTGAGCCGTGGATTTGCCAGCCTGCCTGGTGATTTTGCGCGCATTGCCGAGCAAGAGATCAACCACTGGGCAAATGAACCTTCCGCACTCCCTCCAACCCGTCACCCCGAACCTGAACAACATCTGACTGTGATCATTACCCCAGAAGCGCTCGCTTCATCGTCGCCATCACCCGCTGGCCAGGCAGATGGCGAGCCGGTCGAGGAAGATATTGCCGAACTCTTGACCGAAGAGGTAGCTGGGTCGATTACCGAGATTGAACGACTGGTTGCAGAACCTCCCAACGTAAGTATCACATACATTGAATACGATCCGCCTGGTAGCGATCTGGAAGGTGAATTTGTCGTTATCACCAATCAGTCTCACGAACCGGTTGACCTTACTGGCTGGACACTGGTTGATGAAGGGAGCCAACGCACGTACACCTTCCCTGCCTTTACCCTTGCCGGTGGCGCCGAAGTGAAAGTGTGGACGAAGGCCGGAATCGATGATGCGTATAACGTATACTGGGGTTCACGACAGCCTATTTGGAACAATACTACCGACAGCGCCGTCTTACGTGATGCAAACGGCAACCTAATCAGTCGTTATACGTATGCAGCCGGTACATCATGAATTGAAGCCGGGCTTTGATGTGTCTGAGAGGGTGTCGAAAAAACCTTTTGTGTCGCTGGTTGTTCTTCTCCTTCCTCTTCCCTTGTAGAAGCAGAGGGGGTCAGCCGGAAGGAAAGGAGAAGGCTGCCGCGCCGTGAGTCGCGACCTACGGAGTATAGTAACTGCTCACGGTAGGACGTGAGCCAGAGGCCCGCGCTTCTAGGACCCAGGAATATGTTCAGACACACTCTGAGAGAGCGTCCGTAGCCTGCACCGATCTATGGGGAACACGGACTAGGAGTCAGAAGTGAGAAGAGGCTTGTATCTTTCTGTGCCGATAGTCGTCTACACCTACCCCGTTGGCTCACTTATGAGCGGGTGTGCCAGCGGCGAGAGAGCGACGTGTCTCGTCCATCGTGCCCACCACCGCACTGGCAGGGGCAGATTCCAAACGCGCCTGCCAACGTATGCTTATGCAGTGTACGATGGTTCTCCCTGCTCATCGCCAGATACGGTGATGGTAGGATCACATGGCAGTACGCCCCGCCATAACGTCCGATGGTTATACCCACTCATCTCGGCATACGGGCTAGAGGTCGGCAAGAGAATTGCTTTTCATACACACTCTAGGCGAGGCAGGAAATATTATGAGTGAACTATCCCTTGTTGGTCAAACGCTTGGCCGGTTTGAGATCATTGCTGAACTAGGACGTGGTGGGATGGCTGTTGTTTACAAAGCACGCCAGACCGATCTTGATCGTATTGTCGCGTTGAAGATTCTGCCGCCAGAGTTGACCAGCGATCAGAGCTATGTTGCTCGTTTTCGACAAGAGGCGCGCAGTGCTGCCCGTTTAGAGCACCCCCACATTATGCCCATTTATGAAGTTGGTGAAGTGGCTGGATACCACTATATCGCCATGAAGTTCATTCAAGGGCGCACGCTCAAACAGTTGCTTCAACAAGAAGGTGCATTGCCGGTAAAACGGGCTGCGCATATCCTGGCTCAGGTTGGTGAAGCACTCGATTACGCCCATCGGCAAGGCATTATTCACCGTGATATTAAACCCTCGAACGTGATGATTACCGACGACGGTTGGATTTATCTGACCGACTTCGGCCTGGCACGTGGTATCGGCAGCAGTAGCAGTGGTTTAACCATCGCTGGGACGGTGATGGGAACCCCTGAATATATGTCCCCTGAACAGGCACAGGGGTTGCCTAACGTTGGTCCGCCAACTGATATTTATGCCCTGGGGGTGATGCTCTACGAGCTGCTCACCGGGGCATTTCCCTTCAAAGCCGAGACCCCGATGGCAATGCTGGCTGCACGTCTCGTTCATGCCCCTATTCCACCCCGTGACATTCGTGGCGATCTACCGCCAGCGGTTGAAGATGTTATCATGCGTGCACTGGCGCGTAAGCCCGAAGCCCGCTTTGCCTCGGCTGGCGAAATGGTTGCCGCATTGCGGCAGGCCGTCGGCTTGAGCGAACAAGAATTGAGCCGCCCCTTAACGCCACAGCGCGGGATGCCGGCTGCTGCCATCTCAGGCCAACCAACCCCACCACCCGCGTATGCACCAACCGCGCTTGCCACCCCACCACCCGCGTATGCACCAACCGCGCCTGCCACCCCACCACCCGTCTACGTTCAAACACCAGCGGCACCAGCAGCCCATCCATACAGCGTTACCCCACCAACACCAAACCCGCTTAACGTTCCGACAGCGCCACTCCAAACCCCTAGAAAAGGGGTACCGGTTGGCCTCATTCTTATCGGTCTCATCGCCAGTGTCGTTTTGATTGGAGGTGGCCTGACTGCCTTCTTCCTTTTTCGCCCTTCGTCGCCGCCGTCGCCAACGGTTATCACACAACCCGATGAAACGCTCATAAATGAAGGCGACGCCGCGCTGGCTCGCCCAAATGGATTGACTAGTGCCATCACAGCCTATCGGTCAGCAGTCGACGCCGATCCGGCTAATATGAAGGCGCATGCCCGCCTGGCATGGGCTTTACTGGCGCAAGGTGATTGGGATACAGCGCTAAAGGCAACGGAGTCGTTACGCAATGCCAACAGTGGCTCTGACAGAGCAATTGGCGAAGGTATTAGTGGTTACGCCTACTTTCAATTGGGGAATATTGTGGAGGCGCGCACGGCAAGTCAACGTGCTATCGCTGCCGATCCAACCGCCGCGATTGGTTATGCCTTACGCGCAGCAGTGGTCGCAACGAATGCTGCCGATAGTCGGAATAATGCCCTGATGGACGAGGCATTTGCCGCGATTGGTGATGCCGAAGACCGTCTCAACCAGAGTGATCCGTTGACACAGGCATTCATCCGTGCACTTCTGGGCTGGGCTTTTGCCCAGGACTACAAACTGCGTAACGATTCGGCAGTGCTCGAACAGGCTATCAGCAGTCTTGAAGCTGCCATTGACGCTTACCCAACGCTGGCTTTCTTCCACTATGAGCTGGCAAACATCTATCTTTCGACGAACGATCGAGCCACGGCGCGTAATGAATACAACGCTGCGTTGCAACTCGATCCTGCCTTTAGTCCGGCTCGCACAGGACTGGGTTGGATCGCGTACTTTGATAATCAGCTCGATGAAGCCAAACGCGCCTTTGAGCAAGCTCGCAAACAACATCCCAACGATAGTGATGCCTTGCTCGGTCTAGGACGAGTCGCCTTTGATCAGGGTGATACACAAACAGCCATTGACTATTTCAAACAGGCAGTTGAACTAAATCCATCCTCAGCAATCGCGCATTTCTTTTTAGGAGAAGCCAGCCTGTTTGCCGGATACGATGCCACCGATCAGAATGTACAAAATCAACTGTATCAACAAGCCGAAATCGCTTATCGCACGGCTATCAAGCTCGACGACTACGCTAGTCTTGCATATAATGGCCTCGGTTGGATTCTCCAATACCAAGAACGTTACGCTGAGTCGATAGAAGTATTTGAAAAAGCACTTCAGCTTAATGATCAGGAAGCAGAGATTTTTAACGGCCTCGGCTGGAGTCTCTTTCTCAGTGACCGTTACCAGAAGGCCGAACCGATGTTTAAGCGGGCCATTGAACTCGATCCCGACTATCTCAGTGCGTACTTTGGTCTTGGTCGTACCTACGAAGAACAGAGACGATGGGACGAAGCCCTCACAACATATCAAACACTTAAACAGATGAGTCCTGAATACCCTGGTATCGACGAAGCCATTAATCGTGTATCAGGTTAAAACGAGACGGTACATGTGACGGCAAAAACAATAGTTCTCATCGGCCCACCCGGCTCTGGCAAGACCACAATCGCGACTCAGTTAGCGCAAGCTACCGGGATGGCAATCATATCTACCGGGCAACAGCTCCGTGCCGAAATTCACGCCCAGAGTACCCTGGGACGGCAAATCGAACCTTTGCTCGAACAAGGCCAGTTAGCACCTGACGAGGTTATGGCCGAACTGATGCGGAGCTGGTTGCGTGCCATTCCTCCATCCCAAGACTGTCTGATCGAGGGGTACCCTCGCAGTATCGCTCAGGCACGCATGCTCGATACAATCCTGGCCGAATTGGGACGCCAGCTTCATGCCGTCATTGTCCTTGAACTGGACGGAACAGAGATTGTACGCCGGCTGAGTGGTCGCCGTATCTGGCATAAGCTTGACGGTCAGGAAGAGACCATACACATTGACAATGCCACAAAGATGGCACAATACCTGGCAGAGGGTGGAACGTTGTCGCAACGCGAGGATGATCAGCCGGCAGTCATTCGAGCACGTCTGCGAATCTACGAGCAACAAGCAAAGCCCATCATTGACTACTACGAGACACATGTGCCTATTTATCGCATTCACGCCGATCAATCACCGGCAGCAATTGTTGCAGCCATTCGAGACATTATCTAAGCTCAGTAGCTTGAGATTCGATCCAAAGGAGGAACACCGATGAGTAAGCAGGTTGCCATCATCACCGGTGCAGCCAGTGGCATCGGATTAGCCTGTGCCGAACGATTCGCTGCTGACGGCTACCAGGTTGTTTTGGTCGATCTACCGAGTGCCGCAGGTGAAGCAGCAGCCGAACGATTGGGTGGTCTCTTCGTCGGGGTTGATTTAGCTACGCAGGCCGGGTGTCGACAAGCGGTCGATGCCGCTCTCAATTCGTATGGACGAGTGGATGTGCTGATCAACAATGCCGGTTTTCAGCACATTGATGCCATCGAAGACTTTCCCGAAGATCGCTGGGAAACCATGATTGCCGTCATGTTGACCGCCCCCTTCCGCTTGACCAAATACGTCTGGCCGAGTATGAAAGCCAATGGCCGTGGCCGGATTGTTAACATCGGTTCCGTTCATAGTCTACGTGCTTCACCGTTCAAGAGTGCCTACATTTCAGCCAAACATGGCCTCCTCGGGCTAACCCGCACTGCCGCACTCGAAGGTGGCCCTTATGGGATCACGGTCAACCTGATCGCCCCTGCCTACGTGCGCACACCGCTAGTAGAAAAGCAGATTGCCGATCAGGCCCGTACTCGTGGCATTCCAGAGGAGCAAGTCATTGAAAAGGTGATGCTCGAACCGGCTGCTATCAAACGGCTGATTGAGCCTGCCGAAGTTGCCGGATTGGCGGCGTTCCTTTGCTCTGACGCTGCCGGTGCGATTACCGGTTCGGTGTACGAAATGGCATTAGGGTGGACGGCACGCTAAGAACATTTCAAAGTTCTTTACATACCCGCCTGTGGTGTTGGAAGGAAGAGGAGTCTTCCAGCCTCATTTTAATCCCTCCTCCTTCCTCCCTGCACCAGACACGCCCGGCTTTCCAGCTTTCAAACACTCGCTTATGTCAGGACACGGGCCAGAGGCCCACGCTCCCGGCCAACAGCAGTATGTTTTCTCTTGATGACTGTATCAATACAGCATCAGCACAGCAGGCTACCTGCTCTGTTCCCCTAATATTGCCTGTGCCTCTGCCACATCACGCTTGATCTGGTTGACCAGATCATCAACACCGCTAAACTTACGTTCGTCGCGGAGACGCATCAAAAACTCGACACGCAGTGGCTGATCGTACAAATCCCCTTCCCAATTGAGCAAATGGGCCTCAACTACTCGTTGGGTTCCGGCAAATGTTGGCCGGACGCCAACATTGGTTACCGCCGAAATAACCTGACCCGTTGCCAGATATGCACGACAGACATATACTCCATTTGCTGGCAAGACAACATCGTGACTGACCTGTACATTTGCAGTAGGGAAGCCGATCAGTCGTCCACGTCCATCACCACGAGTCACAATCCCGCGCAGAGCAAACGGTCGACCGAGGAGAGCACTCGCGCCAGAGACATTCCCAGCGAGCACTAGTTCACGAATACGCGATGAGCTTACCGGAATACCGGCAACCTTGTACTTACTCAACGCTCCCACGGCAAAACCCATCTCCCGCCCAAGTTCCATCAGACGCGGAATGTCTCCCTCGCGACCACGCCCCATGGCAAAATCTTCACCAACCCAGATTTCACGCACCGGCAGCGCGGCCATAATATGTGCCATATACTCGGCTGCCGTCAAGTTACGGATAGCAGGCGTAAATGGGGCGATAATCAGCAGATCAGGCTCAAGACGACGAATCTGCTCGATTTTTTCGTCAAGATCACTCAACAATTGCAACGGCTGATCCGGTTGCAAAACCGCTCGTGGATGCGGCTCCCAAGTCAGCACAGCACTCAGCATATCGAGCGCTCGTGCCCGTTCTACCGTTGTCCGAATCAGTTGCTGGTGACCGAGATGGACACCATCAAAACGGCCAATCGTCAACACGGTCGCCCGGTTGGCCAATCCGGGAGTAAGATCACGGGCGATCTGCACAGATTTCCTGCTCCATTCCTATTGCTGACTGGCCAGACGTTGTAACTCGGCCAGCCGATTCAATGCTTCTAGCGGTGTCAGCTCTTCAATACGGAGCCGTCGTAAATACTCTACCACCGGATGCGGCATCAGATCAAAGAACGACAATTGCATCCTTCCTGACAGCTCACGATCAGGCGACGCGACGATTGCTGGTGATGCGGGCGCTGCCGGTGCTGATGGTGATCCAACCCGACCTTCGAGTTCGGCCAGCAAGGCACTGGCCCGTCGGATCACTTCTACCGGAATACCGGCCAGCTCAGCGACGTGAATTCCATACGAGCGATCGGCGCCACCAGGGCGCAACTCGTGCAAAAATACTACTCGACCATCGCGCTCAACTGCCGCCATATGATAATTCCGCACTCGTGGGAGCTGCTGTTCTAATGCAGTCAATTCGTGATAGTGGGTGGCAAATAACGTGCGACAACCCAGTTGCGGATGGTCGTGAATATACTCGACCACCGCACGCGCAATGGCCATCCCATCATACGTACTGGTACCACGTCCCACCTCATCAAGAATGATCAACGAGCGCGGTGTACTCTGTCGGAGCAGGGCTGCGGTTTCGGTCATTTCAACCATAAAGGTACTTTGACCGGTCGCAATATCGTCTTGAGCACCAATCCGGGTGAAGATGCGATCAACCAACCCAATTTCAGCCTCATCAGCCGGAACAAACGAACCAATTTGGGCCATCAGCGTAATCAACGCCACCTGACGCAAAAAGGTACTCTTACCGGCCATGTTTGGCCCAGTGATAATCAAAATCTGAGTACGGTCACCGTCCAGTTCGACATCATTCCCAACAAACGGTTCGCTCAGAGTACGCTCCACCACCGGATGGCGTCCCTGCTTGATGCGAAGCACGCGGTCGTTGCGCAACATCGGCTGCACATACCGGCCACGCACGGCAGCCTCGGCCAGTGCGGCCAGGGCATCGATCCGGGCCACTGCGCTAATGACAGTACGCAACCGATCAAGGTGCTGTTGCAATAATTCACAGAGATGCTGAAAAATATCACGCTCAAGATCGATCAGCTTCAAGCGAGCATCGCTCAGCAAACTCTCGTAGAATTTCAGCTCTTCAGTTACATACCGCTCAGCGTTTACCAGGGTCTGCTTCCGTTCGTAATGGGGTGGAATAAGTTTCGGATCCACTGCCCGTGAAATCTCGATGTAATACCCAAAGACCTGATTGTAACCAACCTTGAGCGAACGAATACCGGTACGCTCGCGTTCCTTGCTCTCAAGTCGATCAATAAATTCTTGTGCGTGACGACTGGCCTTGATCAAGTCAGCGAGCCGCTGATCGAAACTGGGGCGAATCACCCGTCGCGGTCGTTCACCACCCTCTTCAGCAGCCCGCAGATAATTTGATGCACCCAACAACGCCGGTGGATCGTCGTCGAGGGCCTGTTCTAGCAAATCGAGCACATCAGTACACTCATCAAACGTCAATGCCGATTCACCGGTCATCTCAGCAGCCAGGAGATCGGGTAACAGTGGTTCAACCGCTTGCCGCACTGCCGATAACTTCCGCAGCGCAGCCCGCAACAGCACCATATCACGCGGTGTCGCCACTGCAATTCCCTGCGCAATACGATTAACCGCCCGCTCGACATCCGGCAATTCGGCCAACGCTGCCCGCACCTCAAGCCGTGCCATCGTTTCAGCAACCAGCCGGGCTACCGCCCGTTGCCGCACCTGAAGCGGTTCGAGGACGATCAATGGCTGAGTAATCCAACGACGCAACAAACGCGCCCCCATCGCCGTGCAGGTACGATCAAGCACTGCAATCAGCGACGCTTTTGCTCCCTGTCGCCCACTACTCTCCAACAACTCTAGATTCCGGCGCGTCTGTGGATCGAGCAACATATACGCGCCGGTATGATACACGCGCAAATGACGCAACTGACTCACCCGCTGGCGTTGCGTCACCTGGGCATACTGTAAGAGGGCACCGGCCGCACGCGCAGCGAGAGGACGGGTATCAAGGCCACACACCACCAGCGACGCGACACCCAAATGTTCACACAACGCCTCTGCTGCGGTCGTCAGCTCCCAACGCCATACCGGCCATTCGGTCACATGGCCTTGCGTCCAACTGGCTGTGCTTACACCTTCAAGGCGACGGGCTACCCGTTCGTGAGGCAACAACGCTTCGCGCTCATCTTTTGTGAGCGGCGCCAAATCCTGACTGAGTCGGGCCTGTACCGGTGATAGACCGGAGAGACGCAACGCATCATCGTCAGGAACTAACACTTCGGCAGGGTTCAGACGGGCCAACTCGGCCTGCAATTGAATCTGTGCACGCGCATCAGCAAACTCAGCAGCGGCAAACTCACCGGTAGACAGATCGGCATACGCTAGACCAACCTTCCCTTGCTCAACAATCACCGCAGCAAGATAGTTATTATTGCGGTCAGGCAACAGTGCCGGATCAATCACCGTTCCCGGCGTAATCACCCGCACGATCGCCCGTTGCACCATCTTACCGCTGCTCTCAACTGGGGTCAGACCAGCCGCATACACCGAACGAGGCCGGGTATCGTTGCGCATCGCCTCTGTCTCACTCAACTGCTCGGCAATCGCAACGCGATAACCACGCGCAATCAGCTCGCTCACGTAGCGATCCACCGCGTGATACGGCATACCGGCCATTGGTGCATACAGTTTCTGCTGTTCCTTCGGCAAGCGCTTATCAACCGCGTATTCTTTCCGGGTTAATGTTATGTCAAGCAACTCAGCAATCAACTTTGCATCATCATCAAAGGTCTCATAAAAATCACCAAACCGAAAGAGGAGGATCGCGTCAGCAGCCTCTTCTTTTAGTTTGCGATATTGGCGATACCATGCGTGCAATTCAACAGCGGCCATAGGAACATCATTACCTGATCATCTAACCAACAGCACTGCCATGATCTGAACAGATTGCACTCGAGTTATGATAGCATATTCTGACTGGCGAGCAGGTAATACCTTTCAATCAGACCCCACTATCATGCACGGCAGTCTGGCAGTTGTACCAACAAAATGGCGCACCATGGTATACTAAACCAGAAACCTCATCACGTCATACAGGATAAAGCCCGTGGCAACGATTGGTATATCAGCAGCATTAGAACAGTTTCACCCAAACGAACTTCTCGAACACTGTCGATTAGCCGAGCAGTACGGTTTTCGCGGCGTCATGGCAGCCGATCACTTCCAACCCTGGGTACCGGCGCAGGGACACAATGCGTTTGTGTATAGCTGGATGGGTGCGCTCGGTGTCGTCACCAATCATCGTTTTGGGCCAGGTGTGACCTGCCCGTCCTTCCGCACCCACCCGGCAGTTATCGCTCAGGCCGCTGCAACCCTGGCGGCCATGTTCCCCGGCCGCTTTTGGTTAGGGTTAGGCAGTGGCGAACTGCTGAACGAAAATGTGGTTGGCGGTGAATGGCCAGAACCACTGACTCGTTTTGAGATGTTGCAAGAGGCAACCGAGATCATTCAGAAGCTCCTTAGCGGTAAAGAGACGCGGTATCGAGGCCGGTATTTCCGCATGAATAAAGTCCGCCTGTGGACACTGCCTGAGCAGCCGGTACCGATCTACATTGCTGCTACCGGGCCACAAACACTGCGTTGGGCCGGACGCACCTGTGATGGTCTGATAACGCCGGGAGCCGTCCCTGATAAACTACGTCGCATTCTGGCCGACTTCGCTGCTGGCGCCCGAGAAGCTGGCAAAGACCCTGATCAGATGCCAAAACTACTCCAATTGCACGTTTCATGGGCGCCAACCGATGAAGAGGCACTGCACAACGCGCTCACGCAGTGGCCCAACGGTGGCATGAATTTTCCTAAACAGGATATTCGCTCGCCAGAAGATTTTGCAGCCATGGCAAAGCTCGTGCGACCGGAAGATTTTCGAGGTCGCGTCTTGATCTCTTCAGACCTCGAGCAACACCGTGCCCATCTCCAGCAATTCATCGATCTCGGCTTCGACGAGATTTATGTGCATAATGTCGGTCGCAATCAAGTTGAATGGATTAAAGCCTACGGAGAAGTCGTCTTACCCAAGCTACGCCCATGTTCAACCGTATCCTGATTGCTAACCGCGGCGAGATTGCCGTGCGTATTATCCGTGCATGCCGCGAATTAGGCATCAGCCCAGCGGTTGTGTATTCTGCCGCTGACGCTGGAGCACTGCATGTACGTATGGCTGATGTAGCTATCGAGATCGGGCCACCGTCGGCAACGCAGAGTTATCTACGCGCTGAAGCAATTGTTGAGGCAGCACTCAAACTGAATGCCCAGGCGATCCATCCCGGCTATGGGTTCCTCAGTGAGAGTGTAAAACTGGCTGAGCAGTGTGCAGCAGCAGGATTGACCTTCATCGGGCCGCCACCGGCGGCAATTGCTGCGATGGGAGGGAAGGCTGAAGCCCGTGCCCTGGCCCAGGCTGCCGGTGTGCCGGTTGTGCCGGGCTACGACGGCGACGACCAGAGCGACGAACGGCTGATTGCTGAAGCCCGACGAATTGGACCACCATTGCTGATTAAGGCCAGCGCTGGTGGTGGTGGGAAGGGAATGCGTGCGGTTGGTGATCTGGCCGATGTCCCTGCGGCCATCGAAGGTGCCCGCCGAGAAGCGCGATCGGCCTTTGGCGATGACCGCTTGATTATCGAGCGGCTGGTGCTCCGCCCACGTCACGTTGAGATACAGGTACTGGCTGACATGTATGGCAACGTTGTTTATTTAGGTGAACGCGACTGCTCGATTCAGCGCCGCCATCAAAAAGTGGTTGAGGAAGCACCATCCCCTGCCTTAACGCCAGCGTTACGTCAGGCAATGGGCAATGCCGCAGTCGCTGTTGCTCGGGCAGCCGGTTATGTCAATGCCGGCACCGTTGAATTCATTCTCACACCCGACGGTGAATTTTACTTTCTGGAAATGAATACCCGTCTGCAAGTTGAACACCCGGTCACCGAACTGGTATGCGGATACGATCTGGTTCACTTGCAGATTGCTATCGCCGCCGGAGAACCGCTTCCTTTCCGACAAGAAGATATTGATGTGCGCGGTCACGCGATAGAAGTTCGTCTCTATGCCGAAGACCCCCGTACCTACCTGCCATCAATCGGAAAGGTAGCGCTGTTTGTGCCGCCACAAGGGCCAGGTGTACGGGTTGATGCCGGTCTAGTAAGTGGTGATGAGGTGACCGTCCATTACGACCCACTCTTGGCGAAGATTATCGTATCCGGCACTAACCGGCAACAGGCAGTCGCCCGCCTGCGTCGAGCATTGCGCGAGATGGCAGTCCTTGGCCCAACAACCAACCTACCACTGCTACAGGCCATTGCCGAACATCCAGCCTTCGCTGCCGGTCATACCCATACCGGCTTCCTCAGCGAACATGAAGGTCTGGTGCCGCCACCCGGCCCACCACCGTGCGCCGTTCTGGTTGCCGCAGCCGTACTCAGCGTTACCGACCCCCCACCACCGCGTGACCCCTTCGCCGCCGTTTGGCGGTTAGGTGGTGATACTATTCCACTCACGTTTGTCGCGCATGGCGATCACCACCTGCGCGTGACACCATCTACCAATGGCTGGCAAATAAGCGGAGATTCCTGGATCGCTCAGGTATCACTGGTGCGGCGCGGGCACCACGAACTGGCGTTAGCGATCGACGGTCAACGCCAGCAATTCTTCTTCGCCCGCGTTGAAGATGGTTGGCTTATTGCATGGCGAGGTGAATCGTATCACCTGACACGTCCGGCGTCACTTACGGCCGATAGCGTTCTGCGGAGCAACGATCAGGATGCGGCCAGCTTTAACGCCCCAATGCCCGGCACAATTGTACGCATTCACGTTGCAGTAGGCGAACGGGTTCGTGAAGGGCAACCACTGTTAGTATTGGAAGCAATGAAAATGGAACATACTGTGGTCGCACCATACGCTGGCATTGTACGGCGTCTCCCTTATCAGGTTGGCGCAAGTGTAGCTGCCGGCGCGCATCTCGTTGATCTTGAACCGGTATCGGAATAATTGATCTGACAAACGATTGAGCAACGTATGGCATCGCAACAACCAGCTAAACCACCTGCACCACCTGCCCAACAACAACCACAGAAACCACCCAAACGTCGACGTAGCGGTTGTACCATCTGGATATTTGTCCTGGTATTCCTTATCCTGAGCATCATCGGGGTGGGATTGTTTAGACCGGCAACACTGGCTATTGCGCAAGAGTTTGTGGTTGGTATCACACGCGGTGGCATTCTTAAAACTGAGGAAGAAACCAAAGTCGATTCGTGTATTCCTGATGAAAAAACGAATGCACTTGTCTCAATTACCCGCACGCGACGAGTGACAACATACAATAATGGGTCTGTCCTCGAAATCACGTTTAGCGATCCGCCAATACCAGCCGATTGTAGACAATAATGTGTTTGCACGTTATGTTGTATCATCCTTTCATCCTCTACAATAGCGAGGATAAAGAGCAATGAGGAGCGGTATCCGGTGCGTGAGACGTTCTTAGAGCCTATCCGGAATACCCTGTCGCAGAATCAATTGGGGCGCAGCGGCGCTGCGCCCGTACATCTATCAGGTTTCATCCGCTGTGCTGTGAGACAATTATTCTGATAGGCTCTTATTCGCTTAGAAAACGTATAAAACAGGTCAGGCGTGTCAAAGCTGTTCCACGGGGACTGTTTGGGTAAAATGCGCCTCGTTTGCCCATAATACATTCTGAGTAGATTTGTAAGACACTCATAAGACGATGCACTCGTTGAACGAGTGACAATCATTGCCGACACTCCCTTCGATAGCGCCAGAAACTGAAACCATTTACTCGGTGACAGGGAAGGATCGCAGCCTATGCTGCTACAAATACGCTGCACACCCGAACCGATTGTCTTACCGGTCCTAAAGCAACCGCAGATCGCCTACCTGCACCTCACTGTTGCTGCAACCGGTTATGGTGGATTGCCACTTCATCTCGCGATTGTAGCCGATGCTAGCCGTTCAATGCGCATACCAATCGTTAATGAACAGCAATTTCGTGATCTTGTGCGGCAGAGCGGTGCTCACGAAGTACTGGTTGACGGTGTACCGGTCTGGCAATTGAGTAACCCGCTCTCGGTCGAACAGCGAACTCTCTACCCAAGCCCGATCACATACACGACGCATGCACTTCATAGCCTGATTGAACGACTTGACCATAACGACCGGCTTGCTCTGATTGCCTGCGCCAGTGATGCGATTGTCCTTGCTCCGAGTATCCCTGCCACCCGCCGAACCGAGTTAGTTGCTGCACTCATGCGCTTACCGGCACTCCGTCTTGGTGAAACTACCAATCTCGCGCAGGGTTTACAACTCGCACTGGCACAGTTTGTTACGACGGATGAAGACATTATCCGTCGCATTATCCTACTCACCGATGGCTTCACCAGTGATACAACCCTGTGCATCTCACTGGCACGCGAAGCAGCCGCTCGCGGCATAACGCTTAGTACGATCGGTCTCGGTGGTGCGTTTGAAGAACATCTCCTGGTACAACTGGCCGACCTTAGCGGAGGTCGAGCCAGTTTTGTGCATGAAGCTACTGAAATCCCGGCGACCATCGCGACTGAACTCGATAGCATCCGCCAGATCACTGCTCAGGCAATAACTCTCCAACTCACGCTGCCCCAAACTGTCGCGCTGCGGTGGATCGTACGACTCACACCAAGCCTTACCACCTTAACACCCCTCAGTACCGAACACGGTCGGCGATTGACAGTTCATCTCGGTGATCTGCAACGGGGAGAAGCTGCTCAACTGGTGTGCGCCTTCCTCGTTGCCCCCGGCGCAGCCGATCAACGACGACGCCTAGCCCGACTCCGAATTATGAGCGGTCAGTCAACCATCGATCACGACGTGATCGCTTACTACCGTCCCGACGCTGTCAACCCACCACCGACACTCCTGCCGATCATTAACCGTGCTTCCATTGCCATCCTCCGCCAACGAGCCGAACAAGCCCGACAGCAGGGCGATTACAAGACCGCAGCTCATCTATTGCGTCAACTTGCGACGCGACTACACGAATTGGCCGAACCCAAACTGGCAGCGCTGGCCATAGCAGAGGCTAACAACCTGATGCAACAGCAACAGCCTGGTATCACTGCTAAGGAGCTAACCTACGCTACACGGCGGTTAGGTCAGACCACTTCGTAGCCATGGCAGGGCTTTTCGATGTTTTAGAGTATCGCCATTCCTCTGGCGGCGGAAGCGGTTGATGGTATAATGCTGTCACAATGTTCGTGAGATAAGCTCCAGGAGTACGCTCGTGGCAAAACAATGGAATAGTCCACCGCCAATGCAGATTGACGTTAGCAAAACGTACCGGGTAACGATGGAAACCACCCGCGGTACGATTGAACTTGATCTCTACCCCCAGCATGCCCCCTTGACCGTTAACAACTTCGTTTTTCTGGTACGAGAAGGCTTCTACGATGGCCTGACCTTCCACCGCGTCATCAAAGACTTCGTGATTCAAGGTGGCGACCCAACCGGACGCGGAAGCGGCGGCCCTGGCTATCGTTTTCGTGATGAAGTTATCGGTAATCCACTCACGCACGAAGCTGGTGTTATCTCGATGGCAAATGCTGGCCCAAACACTAATGGCAGCCAGTTTTTCATCACCCATACTCCGCAGCCACATCTAAATGGACGCCATACCGTGTTTGGTCGGGTAGTAAATGGTATGGATGTCGTGTATGCGATTCAGCAGGGTGACAGGATGACCAAAGTTACCGTGCAGGAACTGTAACCAACCAGCGATGCGTTCTCAGAGCGCGTCTGAACGCTGTTTCCGAGGAACGCGGGCCGGCGGCCCGCGTTTGAACGTGAGCACGTAAGACCTATCGGTTGGCGCATCAGTGTACCATCACCCCTGTAGAGTGGGTGACACATGCCTCGCCAATGCACCAGCGGGCATTGGCAGCGGGCCGACCACGGCAGACGGGTTGGTATCTATACCATCTCTAATCCCTCCTCTCTCCGCTTACGTCCATCGCACCAGGATGAAAACGTTGAAAAGCTCTACACGACGAACCACAGAAATCTTTGCCGGAAGCTGTAAGTTATTGTAAGTTATTCTATCTGTTCATCAGTGAGTCGTCCTCACCATTACAGCTTGAAATATCCTCCAAACTGCTTACAATAGGAGCTGGTATGACCGACAGTGGTAAGGAGCGGATCTATGCGATGGCCATGGCAACGGAAGGACAAAGAACCATCGGCTGTAGAGCAAGTATCAGACAAAACTGCCCCACAGCAACCATCCCGCCGACGTTGGATATTGCTTGCACTGGCGGCCATTGCACTGGCGGCCATTGCACTTGGCTTCGCACTCTTTCCTATCTTTCGGCCTACCGATCCGCGTTTCGTGATTGTGATCACCCCATTCACCGACCAGGACGGTCGTACCGGTAGTCAGATTGCCAATGCGCTCACGCGACAACTACAGCTCCAGGGGGGCAATCTGATCCACGTCATCATGACCGACACTCGACCGGCCAACAGTACTGAAGCGCTCGCGCTCGTGCAACGATTAAACGCCGACCTCCTTGTGAGCGGTTCGGTCATTGCCGGTGGACGGCTCGACAGCCTAAGTTTGCGCCCCGAGATTATCTACACCCCTCACAACATTGATGTGAGTCAGAGCTGGTACGGTTTTACGATGCGCTTTGCGCTGCCAAACCAGTTTGTCATCAGTACCGACCCGATCAATGGTCAGACCACATTAGTACCGTATCTGCTGGCGTTAGCCGCCTATCACCATGGCGAAGCAGACCTGGCAGTCGATCAACTCCAACGCCTGGTCGAGAACACGCCCCAGATGAATCCACTTTTGTTGCATATCCTGCGGGGTAATCTCTTGTGGGCGAGGGGGTGGTACAGCGGGGCTGCAACTGAATATCAGGCAGCCCTCAGTCTTGCCAACAGTGACCGCGCCCTCTTGACCAATAATCTTGGCGCGATCCTGTGGGATGCCCGCAGTGCCGATGCACTGCGCTACTTTGCCGAAGCTATCGACCTCCTCGATGGCCGTGACCTTGGTCAATTGCGGGTCAACCTTGCGTTGTGGGCATTACGTGAACAGCGTACCCGCGATGCAGTGTCTGATCTCGAACAAGCACGTAACCTGTTACCAACTAACCCGGAACTTGAGTTGCTGCTCGCCACTGCCTATCGCGAAAGTGGGCGGATCACCGACGCGCAGGCCGCGCTGGCACGATTTGAGTCAGCAAAGACAGCGACTGGCAGACGGGTCCCATACACCTTCCTGGCAGCGTATGAATCACGCCTGACTGCCGTATTTTTTGAAGAACGCGCTTTAACCAATCTCGAAACACACCTACCATTGACCGGTCCACTCTACTGGGCACTCGAAGCGGCAAATCCGCTCCCCTCGGCAAACGATCTGCGCCAAGTGCGCGATCAACTGCGTATCGCAACCGAACACAGCACACGAGCTATCAATCTGTGGCGCCAACGAGCCACTGGCGACGCCGCAATCTTTCCCGGTAACGGTCTGATGGCAACCGGTCAGGCCGAGCGGAGCGAAGAGATATTGCGACGCCAGAAACTGGTATTAGCGCTGGTTGAAGCGGCTGTACAGACGGTTGAAGGGCGTACCAAACCAGGGCCGATCGATCAAATGATAGCCGCCCTTTTTGGTACGGGGGGAAATGCTAACCCGAGTATTACAACCTTACAACGATTGCGCGAACAACAACCTGATGATGTCCTGACGCTGCTGGCGCTCGGTTTTGCATTCCGGATCAACGAGCAGTATGACGAAGCCATCCAGAGTTACCGGCGAGTTATTGACCTTGCTCCGCAACTACCCGACGGCTACGCCGGTATCGGCATGGTTGCCCTCGTCCGTAACGATCAGGCTAGCGCAAAAGAGTGGTTACGGCAAGCACTCGAACGGAACAATCAGTTCTTTCCAGCTCATTTGATGCTGGCGCGTGTGGCCGAACGGGAACGTGATTGGCCAACAGCCATCCAGCACTGGCGGGCGCTGGTAGAATGGCAAAAGACACCATACACCGTTGTACATCTGGCCCGCGCCCTCCGGCTTAGTGGCGCCAGTGGTTTTGCCGAGGCCGAACGGCTCCTGGTTCCGCTGGCAGTAGAATATGCAGAGGCAGCCATTGAACTGGCTCGCCTCTACAACGATGCTGGCTATGCCGAAGAAGCTGCTGAAGTCTACCGTGATGCTCTCACGCTTGATCCCCGCTCAACGGTTGCCGCCTTTGAGTTAGGTGAGACCTACATTCGCTTAGGCGACATCCAATCTGCTGAACGTATGCTCCGCGATGCCCTGGTCTTTGATGAGCGCAATCTTGATGCGCGTTTGCGGCTAGCCGAATTGTACGAGGGACCTCTTAATCAACCACAGCGGGCACTCGAGCAATATCGGATTGCCCTCGGACAAGGCATCAACGATCGCGACCGCTTACTTGCCATCGGTCAGGCTGCCATCGGGGGGAATGCAGCACCAGTTGCCATCCAGGCTCTGGAACGTGCACTGGCGCTCGATCCCAATTCGGCAACAGCCCACCAGCTTTTAGCCCGCGCTTATCTGGTTGGGAATAGGCTTGAAGCCGCAACGCAAACCGCGCAGCGCACGTTGAATCTGGTCGCTAACCGCACCGATCCCGAAGCGATCACCGCCCAGGTCAATGCCCTGCTGACGTTAGCCGAGGTTGCGCGCCGCCGCAACGACCTGACCGCCGCCGAGCAATCGTATCAGCAGGCCATCGCCATTGATCCGCAATCAATTGCCGCACATATCGGGCTAGGCGAAATCGCCAGCAGCAGAGGAAATTGGGGTGTTGCCCGCGCCTACTTTGAAACAGCCGTGGCGCTACCGGGCGGCAGCGACGATGCCGCAGCCCAATTCTGGCTTGGTGAAGCACTCTTGCGCAGTGGAAATCTTACCCGCGCATTGGCTGCGTATCAACGCGCCCTGCAACTACAACCACAATATCCGGAGGCTCTATTAGGATTGGCCCAAACTCAGTACGCTCTCGGTCGTAGTGAAGAGGCACTACAAACGGTAGAACAGGCTATCCGGCAAAAAAGCAACTACGCTGAAGCTCATCTCTTCCGAGGCAAATTACTGCAAGAGGCCGGACGTTTCGCTGAAGCACGCGCCGCCTTCGATGCCGCTATCGGCGCCAATGATCGCATCGCCGAGAGCTTCTATCGACGGGCGCTTCTCGCCATCCGTGATGGTGATCTCGATCTGGCGATACGTGACCTCAATCGGGCTATCGCGCTGCAGAACAACTTTCCTGAAGCCCATTACTGGCTAGGTCGAGCCTATTACGCGCAAGGACGCACCGAAAGCGCATTACAGGCCATCCAAAAAGCGATTACCCTCAACCCAGACTACAGTGAAGCGATTTTCTATAGTGGACTGATCGCAGAAGATCAGGCTGACTTTACTGCGGCCCGTAACGCCTACCAGACACTGATTAGCCGCGAACCCACCAGTGAATGGGGACAACGTGCTCTTGCCCAAATCGAACGCTTGCCATGAGTACGCTCCGTCAGTATCGTCTCGCCCTCCAAATCTTTCAATCAAACCGACTACGGCGCGATTACCGTGATCTGGCCGAAGTGCCGGCATACGAACCGTTAGGCGAATTTTTCTTCAACGATATCTATGGCCCGCGTGATTTTAGCCAACGCGACCAGGAAGGGCGGCGCTTGCAACATTTCATCGGTTGGCTACCCGGTGTTCAACTGCGCGATTTGGAAGAGGTGTTAGAATTACTCGACCTCACAAATCAACTCGATGAGGACCTGGCCCGACGGATGTGGCAGGCGAATGTCGGGACCGATTTCGACGAAATGACCTATGAACACTTCTACCGAATCGCCGATAAGTATGATGAGCGTTTACGACAACTGACGTTAGTCAGAACGACACTCTACAATGTCTTTCGTCTTTCACGCTCGCATATCCTGGGGCTGGCGCTCCGTCGTTTGCATGTTGTCGCATGCCTAGTCGGTATTGGGCAGATACACTCGTTTCTGCAACGTGGTTACGAAGCGCTACAAAACGTGAGCGCCATTGAACATTTTGCCGAGACGATCTACCAGCGAGAGCTGGATCGACTCAATCGGATATACCAACAATGAACAACTGTAACCTACCGATAATGATCCGCATTCCGGCACGCAGCTTTCGTATGGGCACGCCGATCCAGGAATTGAACGACCTTGCCCGTCGCTATGGTGGTACTCGCGAAAGCTACCGTGAAGAGACGCCGCAGCACGAGCTATTGCTCCCAACATTTGCCATCGCCCAAATACCGGTCAGCAATGCGCTCTACGCACAGGCGGTGGCGGCTGGCGCCGTACCGCCACCACCACATTGGCACGGCCCAACACCACCAGCCGAATTACTGGAACTACCGGTCACCGATGTCAACTGGTATGAAGCGCAAGCCTTCTGCACCTGGCTCAATCAACAACCAGATTGCTCTGTTCGCCTGATCGATCCGAGCGGCCAACCGGTCACACCACCGTCCACCATTCGTTTCCGCCTGCCGACTGAGGCTGAATGGGAGCATGCTGCCCGTGGAAGTGATGGCCGTCGCTTCCCGTGGGGCGAGACGTTTCATCCCAACTACGCCAATACACGCGAGAGCGGCAGGTTTGCACCTAATCCTCCAGGCGCCTATCCTAGTGGGCGCAGTCCGTATGGGATCGAGGATATGGCCGGTAATGTTTGGGAATGGACTGCCTCGCTCGACCGACCATACCCGTATCGGCCAGATGATGGACGCGAAGACCCAACTGCCCCCGGACGACGTATTCTGCGCGGCGGATGTTACGCCAATCCACAAGGGTATGCACGCTGTGCCTGCCGTTTCCGCTTGCAACCCACTATGCGTAATCAGTTTCTGGGCATACGGCTGGCTTTTAGTCTCGAATAGCGTAAGGAGTGATTCGCAAATGAATCAAGTGAAGACGCGAAAGTTAGGGCGTAATGATCCTTGCTACTGCGGGAGTGGCCGCAAGTATAAAGATTGCCATTTACGGATTGAAGAGGAGTGGCGCAGTCAGCAACTGCGCTTACGGAATGCGCAAGATCAGCTCTTACAACGTATCCTGGCGATGGCAACTGCGGCCGACGCTTCTGACCTGCAAACTGCCTTTGATCGTTATTGGCAACAACGTTACCAGTTTGCGCAACTGGCCGAACTAAACCAGCGCGAAAGTTACGGCGCCGACCGGTTTATGGTGTGGTTTGCCTTTGATTACCGCCAACCTGACGGAAAAACCCTTGTCGAACGCCTGGCGGATCAAGCGAACGAGAGCGCTCTTTCCCCTCTTGAACGTCAACTCTTACCGACCTGGGTTGATGTCAGGTTACGACCGTACCGCGTTGAGAAACTCCATCCGAATGCCGGTGCCAGTCTGCGCGACTTACTAAACGATGACGCCGTGCCATTGGCCGACAGCCATGCCTCACTGCGCCTCGAACTCAATGAGGTTATTGTCGGTCATCTGGTACCGGTAGATACACCACTCGGCCAAACAACACCGAATTACTACCT
This sequence comes from Chloroflexus sp. MS-G, assembly GCF_000735195.1. GTDB lineage: Bacteria > Chloroflexota > Chloroflexia > Chloroflexales > Chloroflexaceae > Chloroflexus. The sequence continues at coordinate 7,131 of NZ_JPIM01000045.1, read as the reverse complement.
TGCCGGCCCTGCTGCGCATCTCACACCTGATACCGCCGAGCCGCTTCAGACATTCGCACACATTCATCTGGAAGCACTACGACGTGAACGACCAGAGGCCGGCTGGCAAGACCTGCTCCGCGAACGTTCGGAAATATTCAGTCATTTCATTCTGATATTGCCAACAGATAAACCCGACCCTGATCGCATTCAGCGTTTTATTGAAGAGACCCGTCAGCGCCTGCTTAGGGACTGACCGTTAGCCTGCATCAGAGTAGATTTCGGCCAGCGGCAGCGTAAAATGAAATGCGCTGCCCTGACCAGGCGAACTTTCAACCCAGATCACTCCTCGATGCGCCTCAACTGCCAGCCGACAGAAAAATAATCCCAGGCCACTCCCTTCGCTTCGTTTACTCCTGGCCTGACTGAAGCGGGTAAAGAGAGCATCCTGAGCTTCAGGCGGAATACCCGGCCCCTGATCGCGTACAACGATATGGGCAACTCGATCACCCGGAATCAAAACCGTCACCTCATCAGATACAGTCACAAGCTGTGGTTCTTGTTGTTCAGGTTTTACCTGAATTTCAAGCGAAATCAGATCGCCAGACGCACTGTATTTGAGTGCATTATCGAGCAAATTTTGCAGCACACGGGCGATAATATCAGCATCGGCGAACAACCAGCGCACCTGCGGGTCAATCCGGTGCACGATCTGGACGTGCTTCTCTTGGGCCTGGATCGATAATCGCTCGGTAACCTGCTCAATGAGACTGGCAACCGGCAACGGCCCTAGCTCAAGTGGCATTTGACCACTCTCGAGCCGCCCAATATCGAGCATCAGGTGCACCTGGTTAATCAACCGATTTGTGCTGTTTTGCCCAATGAAAATTGCCTTTTTCTGGCGTTCAGTAAGGAGATCGCCCAGTTCCTGTTCCAGCCGCTCAAAGGAAAGTTTAATAACAGTGAGCGGGTTCTTAAAATCGTGTACCAGGGTATGTGTCAGGTCTTCACGCAACTGCTCGACCCGTTTTGCCTCGGTCACATCACGAATTGTCAACAAAAAAGCCGGAATACGACCAGAGATGAGATCACCAGCCGAGGTTATCTTCCAGGAAAATACTCCATCACTTCCCCGTAATTCACCTTGCGCGCCAGCAGTAGAAAGTGAGCGGCACAGCGTAGCGATGGCATCAGCTTCCAGACGGCGTTGATCTGCCCATTGAGTGAGTAACTGTTCGATATGGATCGTATTCGCCTGAAACAATGGCGGTGACCATGCGTTCGTTTGGGCAAGACGATAAAAGGTTTCATTGGTCACGACAACTGTTCCATCAGCATTATAGAGAATAAGAGCATCCTCAATCGTCGCCATCACCCGCGATAGATTATCGCGTGCACGCCGTACCACCTCGAGCAAACGCATGCTCTCGATAGCGATAGCTGTCTGGGTGACGTAGAGCATCAACATCTCGATATCGGTAGAATCGAGAGCTTGCTCGCCGCCGATCACGATCACACCAATTGGCTGTTGGGTACCACGGAGCGGCAGAGCAACGGTTGTCGCCGAACGAAAAACCGGACGCCGCTGAGTCAGTGCCCGACGAGCGAGAGTCAACACCGCATCCTGCGAAAGCATCGTGACGCCAACCGACTGCTCAAAGCGCAATGTATCTTGAACCGGATCAAACAACACAACCTGCGCCCATGCGCCATCGACCATCTCAAGCATGCCGCGCACTGTCATCGCCAACACCTGCGGCTCAGGTAACGATTGCGAGTTGATCACCATCCCGAGGCCATTCAGTGCTGTCAGACGCTCTAAACTACGTTGCTGACGGTGCCGCAAGAGCGCAATTTCGATGGCCGCACCGGCAATACCGGCATAGACAATCAGCGCCTGAATATCATCAGATGACGGACGTTGACCATTGAGCGGTTGATCGAGGAACAACACTGCCTGGACCCGCTGATCAGGTGCTCGCAGAAGCACGACCAGCAAATCATCAGCATTCCACTGCGTCGCCCCAAAATCGACGAGTTGTTCTAGCACCGGTGCTGGTAGGTCAAACAAAGCCGCAAAACTGGCCCTTCGCCGGTTGAGAAGAAAACAGCTCTCGCCTAGCGACCACTCGTGAGCCAGTATATCAAGTCGGTTAGCTGCCAGACGCAAACCGATTGGAAATTCAGCAGCGAGACGATCGGTAGCAACAACACACTCCAACGCCGGATGCAGACTCCGCTCGCGCCGATGAACAAACAGGGCTGCCGCCTGAAACCGTATCCGCTCACAGATCGCATTGATAATCAGGTGAAAAAGCTGATCGGGCGCTCGTTCGAGCAACAGATCACGACTGAGAGCTAACACCGACTGCAAGTCAGCGTTGCGCCGATCAAGATCACGGGCATGTTGGATGATCCCTGTTTCTACCTGCGTAAGCCGCTGGGCATGGTCAATGACCAGGCTCATACTTGCCATAATCGCATTGATGCGATCAATATCAGCATCGATAAACGGTGCTGTTTCTTGGCGATTGACATATTGCAAACAGGCACGCACACCACTCGGTGAGGTAAACGGCACGCTGATCAGATTGTGACACATCAGGCCAGTCATCTGATCTAGCCAGTGACTGCGTCGCGGGTCGCCAACTGCATCATTAACAATAACCGGTTTGCCGAGCGCCAACGATTGACCAAGGATGCCATGGCTCATTGGCAGACGCATCCCAACCAATTGCCGCATATGTTGACCGGCCACATAACGAAGAACCACCTCGCGCTGCTGTTCATCGACGATAAACAGACTACCTGCCTGCACATCCAACAACTGACAACTGATTTCCAACATCATTTGTAATGCCCGATCAGGATCAAAAATCTGCACACCGGCAGAAATCAACTCTTGCCACATCCGCTGTTGACGACTAGCACGCTCCGCTTCGCGGTGCAAGAGAATCGGTCGTAACAACTGACTGATCAGGTACAATCCTTCATTGACAATCTGCTGTTGCAGTTCGCCAACGGTTGATGGTGTCATTGTGTATGTGTAGACCATACCAATCGTTTCACCTTCAAAACGAATGGGAACCCCTGACCAGTACGTCGGAGCAAAATCCTTCCAGATGGTGTGTGGTCGAACCTGATAGTGGGCACAGTCGTGCAGGTATCTTGTTGAACTGATCGGCATACTCAGTTTCATCACAACGCTACTAAGATCGGTCTCAGCCGTCCAGAATTGCCGACCAGACAAACTATGGTTTCCTGCTTGCGGATCGTAGTGGGCTATTTGTTCAATCCATACACTACGTTGAAATGGGATCGCTACCCCAACATGCAATGGCCATCCCGCGATTTGAGACATTAACTGTCCGAATTGACGGCAAATCAGTTCAGGATCATGACAGTCGCGCAAAGCATCAAACTCAACCTGTAGTCGCCGTCGCCAATCTTGCCGATCCATGCGCTGTCGTACCCGATCATAAGCGGCAATGATCAGACGCTCGATAACGTTCAGTATCGCTAACTCTTCAGTAGTCAACGAACCTGGACGGATCGTTAACCAGCCGTAGACTTCCTCAGCCGCGATCGGATGAACAACACCATCGTGCACATCCTGTGGATGCCCTTGAAATGACCACTGGAGATCGACATCATAATGCGGCAAAACCATTCGTAGCGTAGCCAGAGCAGTAGCTTGCAAATCAGAAAATTGCTGGGTGTCGATCATCGTTGTTGCCAGGGTTATCCACTCTGGTAGCACAATGTGGGATGCATTTGTCATGATCGACTCTCCGTTTAGGACGTGAAATCTGTTGTATTGTACCGCGTTTCGAGCTTATGTAGAAGATCAGAAATGTAGAAAACAGAAGTGGTCAAGAGGGATAGGTTCTCTTCAAACCCCACTGGTATGTAAACGGATCGCTCTTTCCGTCCCGACGATGCACTCTCCCTTGCCTCAGTGGGCGGGTTGGGAACCCGCGCCGACAAGGCGGGGACGGGCATCATCGGCGAGATAAACGACCGGGTTGGGCAACGCACGGTCGGAATGGGAATTGCTCCATATTATCTCAAGCTTCATTCCGCTCCTCACGTTACCTCTACCGAGCACGGTGAGAACGTTGAAAACCCCTGGCCATCCTACGAAATAACTTGCAGGTTTGAAAAGTCATGTTATAATATGGCGCTCGTGCTATCCGCCATGACCTGCGGTGCACCAGGAAAGAGAATCTATGATACGCAGATATACTGTGCTGGCCTTGCTGCTAGCAGTTTTGTTGATCGGTGCGTGTGGATCGGCTGTAGCAAACGAACCTACAGCTACCACGGTATCTATCGAAACCACTGAGATACTTTCTACAGGCGTACCAACTCTCCTGCCTGCGGCTACCCCCGAACCAACTGCTACACCCGAATCAACTGCGACCCCTGAACCGACAGCTACACCTGAACCAACGGCTGTCCCTGAACCAACTGCTACACCTGAGCCGTTGAATGCGCCACTGGCCGTACCACGGGGATCGGTCACTACTCGTCCTTTTGCCGTTATGTATGACAACCATCCGAATGCCTATCCCCAAACCGGTATGGATGGTGCCGCAATCGTCTTTGAGGCGCTGGCCGAATTCGGTATCACCCGCTACATGGCTGTCTTTATCCCCGGTATCTCACCTGAGATGTCGGTAATTGGCCCGGTACGCAGTGCTCGTCCATACTATGTCGAATGGGCAAAAGGACTGCGCGCCGTCTACGTTCATGCTGGTGGCTCGCCAGAAGGTCTCTTGCTGGCCGAAACTTCGATTGAGCTTATCAATATGGATGCGCTCCGTGGCAATGCTAGCCGCTACTTTTACCGAACCCGTGATCGGAGTGCACCGCACAATCTCTACACCAATAGCGCCAACATCGCTGCATTTGCTGCCGCCAACGAGCGATCAGTTGACGGTCTGTCAGAAATTGGGTTCCTCTATTCAGCCGAAGCCCCAATCGAGGAACGGCCTGCTCAACAAGAATTGCGCTACTTCTTCATTTACCGTGAATCCGCTGTAGGTTGGAGTTACGATCCAACCTCGAACAGCTATCGCTATCTACGCGGGAATCGGCCTCACGTTGATGCTGCAACGGGTACGCAATTACAGTTCAAGAATGTTGTAATCCTGGAAGTACCCGAACGACCGATTCCAAATGATCCAAAGGGACGGATTGAGCAAGATGTGATCGGTGAAGGACCGGCGCGCATCTTCCGCGACGGACGCATGATTGAAGCAACCTGGCGTAAATCTGCCGGTTACGCGCAACTGTATCTGATCGATGCAGATGGCAACGAAATCCCGCTTGCACCGGGATCGGTCTGGATCGCCGCCATTCCTAGCCTCGCTAACCTCACCGTTCAGGGCGGACGATAACGTGATACGCCGGAGCAATGGCTCCGGCTGCAACAGGCAGGCGTTGCACGCAAGCTGACCAAGTGGTCAACGTGAATTATTCCCCCATCCTGCCTTCTTTGCATCGTGCAACGCCTGTGCAGACGCATCTATCGCATTGTTCACGAGCACTAATCACGCAATCGATGCTCGTGAATGACAGACAACGCAACGACGGCTGCCTCGCGTCTGCCCGGCTTTCAGCCGTATGCCGTCAACACAAAGGAGACAACTGTATGATTGGAAGGATCGTTCGCCGCAGCTTGATGATTGTGGTACTTATCGTACTCGTAACGATCTTCGCACCTGTTCAGGCTGCCCCAACGACTTCACCACCTCAGCAGCAAACTCTCGCACCAACCTACCGCATCTTTGCCACCCGCGAAGGCCTGGTTGGTCACCGCACTGCCAACGGCCATATTATTCAACCCCGTGATCGCTTCGTAGCCCTACCCTGCTGGTGCGTACTCTCACCGAAGGGCACTGACCAATTCAAGGTACGTATTACCTACAACGGGCGTTCAGTTGTGGTTCCGGTTTGGGATGTAGGACCGTGGAACACCCGCGACGACTACTGGAATCCTAATCGGCGTTATAGTGATTTACCGGTTGGTATGCCGATGGCTGAGGCTGCCTATTACCACAAATACAACGGGGGCCGCGATGAATGGGGAAGACGGATCACGCTCCCAAACGGCATTGACATCGCCGATGGTACCTTTTGGGATGATCTCGGCATGACCAACAGTGATTATGTCTACGTTACCTTCCTCTGGCTTGGTGACGATCCCGGCCCTGCCGGAGCGGTTGAAGTCGGTTCCGGTCAAGTGGTTGATGATGCACAACAAGTACAGGTGACCGCGCCAGAAGGCGCAATAACGGTAGATAACACCGATCCAACATTTAACCCGGTTGGTAAAGATTGGTATAAAGAACCGTGCGGGCTGAACGGCCAGCATCAATGGACCTACTCAACGACTGATCCCGCGCAGGCAACGACCGCTGCCATTTGGAATGCACCTACGCTGAGTCCCGGTTTCTATGAAGTGAAGGCATATATTCCAGCTTGTGGGAACCCGGCAACAACCAGTGCTCGCTATCGCATCAGTCATGAGGGTACAACCACTGAGATAATTCTTGACCAACGTGCAGCCACCGGTCAGTGGGCTTCACTCGGAACGTATTACTTTGGTGGAAACTCCAACACGGTACCGAGCGTGTCGCTGAGTGATCTTACCGGAGATCGAGGTATGGCGGTACGTTATGACGCGATTGCCTGGGAGCCGCGTAGTGATACCACACCACCAGACACACAAATTGTCTCGATCACGCACGTTGACAACGGCTTCCAGATTCAATGGGGTGGTACCGACGATATGACAGGGATTGCCAGCTACGACATACAAGTTCGTTTGCTGCCAAACGGTGGCTGGACAGACTGGAAGCTAGGGACAACCGATCTGAGCGCCTGGTTTGGCCCCCACGAAGGAAAACAATTTGCTTTCCGTATCCGTGCTCGAGATTGGGCGGGAAATGTGGAATCGTGGGATGAGGCAGCGACGGCCGATACTACCACACTGCCGTAGGAGACTGAACGTTACGTGCTCAGGGCGGGATTGAAACCCGCCCCAATCATGCGCAACTGGGTATCAGCGGCGAGATTAGGAGCCTATCCGAATACTCGTTCGTCGCCGTACAACCGATAAACACCATCTCCGATTAGCTGAATGCT
>NZ_JPIM01000044.1 GCF_000735195.1 Chloroflexus sp. MS-G | reverse complement strand
ATTTCTTACCCTCCTTTTTGAAACAACAACCAACCACCCAATCATCGCCAGACGATGATCGGGAACGAACATTGGCGTACTGTATCAGGCAGAAGCGCGAATGATCAGCGAAGGTTGGAGAAGAACATGTTTCTGCGCTACCGGTTGCCCTTCCACTAACGCCACCAGCAACTCAACGCATTTATGACCGGCCTCGGCAATTGGCTGGCGCACACTCGTCAGCGGCGGGAAAAGGTATTGGGCCATCGGTGCATCATCAAAGCCGATAATCGCCAGGTCGGTTCCGATCCCCAGGCCACGTTCGCGGGCAGCGGCCATCGCCCCAATAGCCATCGTATCGTTCAGGGCCATAATCGCGGTTGGCCGCTGTTCGGATGGCAGATCAAGCAAGTGCAAGGTCATCGCCCGCCCAACGTCAAAAGTTCCTTCACCGCGCAACACGTACCCAGGCTCGATACCAATCTGAGCAGCCTGCATCGCATCCAGATACCCTTGCAGGCGGTCATTCCCGACTCGTGAGTCTTCCGGCCAGGCAAGAATCGCAATTCGCCGGTGTCCACGCCCGATGAGGTACTCAATAGCCTGCCTTGTTCCTGCTGCACCATCAATATCAACCCAGGTAAAATCCCAGTCGGGGTTGGAACGACCAAAAGCCACGAAGGGGAATTTCTGTTTTAGCAAAAATTGAATCCGTGGATCGTTGTAGTTAACGCTCGAGAGCACAAATCCGTCAACGTTTCCGCTCCGAATTAAATCACGGTACGCATCCACCTGCGCGCTACCCTCCTGAAAGGGGAAGGGCAAGACATAGTAACCAACTGCGCTTGCCTCGCGCACCATGCTGCTCAGAAACTGATCGAGAATGTGATTGACTTGACCGGGTTCGGTTTGCGTCCACGAATACCCGATCATAAAACTCCGCCCGGCTCGCATGTTGCGGGCGATACGATTAGGTCGATAGCCCAATTCCCGTACCGCTGCCTGAATCCGCTCCATCGTTTCGGGCGCAACTTGCATATCGCCGTTCAGCACCTTGGAGACAGTCTGGTAACTAACCCCGGCACGCGCCGCTACATCTTTGAGCGTGACTTTGGTGGCTGTCATAGGCGTATCGATCTCTCTAGGCGAACGTTCGCCTTTATCATACACCCTGTAGGTTGAGTTGTCAAGAGGAAAAAGCGAACGTTCGCCTAAATTATTTGCTACGTCTTGTATGCTGTCAAATATTCATCGACCATAGGTGCAAGCTGCCTTGCTGTCCGACCAGGAGTTTCCAACGGGTTCGGTATCCGTACTACGATGTCGCCTCCCCCCTCACCTTCCCCCCCATCCCCCTTCCTCTCCCACAAGGGGAGAGGAAGGGGGATGGCTGAGGCAGGACATTAAGCACGCCCCCTTTGCCCTAATCTACGAGTGCTCTCACACCGGCAGCGGAAGGCGGCGCCGAGGCTGATTGGGCGCCCTCTCCAGCGAGCGTGCGCGTCGGGCGAGCGATGGATTCCGGCTCCACACTGAAGGACGTGGGCCGGAGGCCTACGTTCCCAGGTACCTGGTGGGTCGGGAATCGTCTTGGTGCATGGATGACATTCCTCATGCGTGTCCCTCACTTCGGTTGCGGCGAAAAGAGAAAACGTTGAAAAGCTCCGTTGTCCAACACTATCTATCGTATCGGTAGGAGCGAGTTCTAAACCCGCTTACCGTGGCGTTCTGATACTACCCAAACGGGTGCAGTACATAACGTTCTGGTCACCCTTGCAAGGAGCTGAGAGAGTGAGAAGAGAAAGCATGACCTCCATTCAACACTTGCCTGTACCAGACGAGAACGTTGGCGAACGTAGCGAAAGAAGGAGATGGGTTTGAGGAATATGTATCACGATATGTAAACGTGAAGTTGGTTTGCCCCGCCGCCTCTTCGATATGCGGTATACTAAGGAACAGAAGAAAAGATAGAGAGTGTGTCTGGAAAACACAGCGCTGGTAGCCGGACGACACCTCTCGTTCTCTCTCTTACCGATAGGAGCGGGAGACACACGGCAATATGCGGAAGTCAAGAGAGATTTTCAGGCACGCCCTGAGGAGATGTCTATGCGCTATGCGCTCGAACGGTTTATTGCTGAAATCAAAGATGCTATTCTGGCTACCGGTAAGGTACCGGCTGATTTGATCGAAATTACAACCCCAAAACCCAATATTCCTGCTGATCGTACTTTTGTTACGTTCAAAGCAGCAAAGGCGCTTGGTATTGATCCGAATCGTTTGGCTGCCGATCTGGCTGCAACGTTGACTCTCCCACCAGATTCGCTGATTGGTGAAGTGTCTGCCAGCGGCCCGTTCCTCAACTTTTCCTTGCACCCGCAACGTCTGGCTGCTACCGTGCTCGAAGAGATTATGGCAAGCGGTACGGCATACGGGACATTGACGGATGGTGCCGGTCGAACGGTCGTGATTGATTACTCTTCGCCCAACATTGCCAAGCGGATGCATGTAGGTCATATTCGCTCGACGATCATCGGGCAATCGCTCGTGCATATCTTTCGCGCCCTTGGCTATCGGGTGATCGGCGATAACCATCTTGGCGATTGGGGTACTCAGTTTGGCATTATTTTAGCTGCGATGCAGCGCTACGGACGTCCGCAGAGCGAAGGCGAAGCGGCCATGGCCGAGCTTGAGGCACTCTATACGCGCTACAATGCCGAGATGAAGGACGATCCGGCCCTTGAGGAGGAGGCCCGGCGCTGGTCGCTGGCACTCGAACAGGGTGATCCGACGGCGCGTGCGCTCTGGCAATGGTGTGTTGATCTGACATTACGGGCTGCACAGCGTAACTACGACCGGCTAGGTATTCGTTTTGATTATGCCTACGGCGAGAGTTTCTACGAGCCGATGCTGCCCGGTGTCATTGAAGAAGCCTTACGCTCGGAAGCCGCATTCCGCGATGTCGATGGCGCCGTTGTAGCCGAACTTGACAAACTCCCTCGGTTTATCATCCAGCGTAGCGATGGTGGTACCGTCTACATGACACGCGACATCGCCACGATCAAGTTTCGGATTCAGGAGTTCAACCCCTCGCACATTATCTATGTGGTAGACGCACGACAGGAATTGCACTTCAGACAACTCTTCGCTATTGTGCGGGCGATGGGCTATGCGCACAATGTAGAGCTGGTTCATGTTCCGTTCGGAGTTATTACCACTCCCGATGGTCAGCCACTTTCGACCAAAAAAGGCAACATGGTCTATCTTGAAGCTCTACTTGATGAGGCTGTAGCACGAGCACGCGCCCTGGTTGATGCGAAAAGTCCTGACCTATCGCCTGAAGAACGAGCAGCAATTGCCGAAGCGGTTGGCATCGGCGCCGTAATCTACAACGATCTCTATCAAGACCCGCGCCGAAATATCACCCTCGATTGGGATCGGATGCTCTCGATTGAGGGGAACAGCGCCGCCTATCTACAATATTCGCACGCTCGCTGCCGTTCAATTTTGCGCCGGGCAGCCGAAGAGGGCGTGGGATCAGAGACGCCCGATCTGACCCTTCTGACCCATCCGAGTGAACAACGTCTCATTCGCCATCTGGCCCGCTTACCCGAAGCAGTCCGCGAGGCCGCTGCACGCTATGCGCCATTCGTGATCGCCGACTGGTGCTATGCCACCGCCCGCGAATTCGGTATCTTCTTCGAGCAATGTCCGGTCTTGCGTGCTGAGCCACCGGCATTACGAGCCGCACGCATCCAATTGGTTGCGGCAACGGCGACTGCATTGCAGAATGGATTAGCGTTGCTGGGGATCAAGGCGCCTGAGCGGATGTAACAACCGGCATACAGGCAACCTGAGAGGTTGCAATGCTGATAGCACAACGGTTGAGGTGCGTATGAGTGTCACCAGTTTTAGTACGGACAACCGAACCTACCGCCAGTTGATGGGCAATGGGCTGATCTACCGGATTCCACCGTTTCAGCGCGATTACGCCTGGAATGAAGAAGAGTGGGAGGATTTATGGCTCGATATTCAGGGCACACTTTCTGCCGATGGTGAACCTGCGCACTACATGGGGTATCTAGTTCTCCAAACAGTTGATAACCGGGTATTTGAGGTTATCGACGGTCAACAGCGCCTCACCACGTTGAGTCTGATTGTTCTGGCGGCAATGCGCCTGCTCAAACGCCTGATCGATAACGGTATTGCCGCCGAAGCCAATCAGATGCGGCTGGGACAGCTACGGACAAGCTACATCGGTTACCTCGATCCGGTGACCCTCATCACGCAAAATAAACTCTCGCTGAACCGCCAGAATGATCCGTATTACCGTCAGTATCTGGTCACATTGACCGATCCACTCCCGCAGCGCGGATTTCCGGCTTCAACCAACACTATGCGAAAGGCATTTGAATGGTTTGAGCGTCGTCTCAATGAGTATACCAGCACGCAACGCGATCAGGGTCGGGCGTTAGCGCAGTTTATCGAGACGATGAGTGATAAGCTCTTCTTCACCGTTATCACCGTGTCTGATGAACTAAACGCCTACCGTGTCTTCGAGACGCTCAATGCCCGTGGAGTTCGTTTGTCGGCCACCGATCTGCTTAAGAACTATCTCTTTGCAGTCCTGGCTCGCCATTCACAATCGGAAGTGGAGCTAAAAAAGCTGGAACGTCGGTGGGATACGCTGGTTAGCCGGTTAGGGAGCGAGAGTCTGCCGGATTTTCTTCGGATGCACTGGAATAGCCGACACAGTTTTGCCCGCCAATCCGAGCTGTTCAAAGCAATTCGGAATCGAATCCAAAACCGTGAAGCCGTGTTCGGGCTGCTGCGTGAAATGGACGAGGATGTTGATACGTATCTAGCACTCAACCAACCCGAAGGTTCAAGTTGGCCATCAGATTGGAAGGTCTATGCTCAAGAACTACGGCTTTTTTCGGTTCGCCAGCCATACCCGATGCTTATGGCAGCCAAACGCCGCTTAGCCGACGATGATTTTGCCAGACTGTTACGGGCAACCGTTGTTATATCGTTTCGGTACAATGTCATTGGTTCGCTCCACACCGGTGAGTCTGAACGGCTATATCACGAAGTAGCGAAGAAAATACATGAAGGAATAATCAACAATTACACGCTCGCCGTGCAGACGCTACGCCCTATCTATCGAAGTGATGCCGCGTTTAAGGCCGATTTTAGTGAAAAGTCGATCAAAACGACCCAGAGCAGAAATGCACGAATTGTACGTTACATTCTCAGCAAACTAGAACAACAGGTAGGCGGCGTTGAGTTTGATTACGATTCTCCTGCCTATACCATTGAACATATCTTGCCTCAGTCGCCTGAAGCCGGATGGGAGGCTTTTAGTGACCGCGATCTAGAGGAATTTGTCTACCGTTTAGGGAACATGACGATTATTGAGAGCAGCCGGAATAGAGAGGCAGGAAACAAATCATTCGCACAAAAGCGTGTGATCTATCAAGAAAGTCGCTTTCGCTTAACCCAACAACTGGCGCAGGAAGAGGAATGGACGCCAGAGCGACTAGCTGCCCGTCAACGCGAAATGGCCAGGTTGGCGGCAGTAGTCTGGCGAATAGATATCTGAGGTTGCTACGCTTACATTATGTTGTCTACAGGCAATTACATTGGGGGCCAATTTCCTGCTGGGGTCCCAGCGATCTCACTGAGAACGTGAGCAGCGCAGCAGAACTATGACCTCATTCCACGTCCAATAACTTTGGAGACTCGCTGTGTTTTGCCAGTCAACGCGACAGTTGTGTTGGCGGTTCAGCGACCCGTGCCCCGACAGATTTACGTTGTCGATTCACTTTTTACGGGCGGTGTCGTCAGTAAATCGGCCATCTGACGCAACGCCAGCCACCACTGCTCACGCGGTCGGGCATGGGTGGGGTCCATCAAGCGAGGCATATCGTCGAGCTGATGAAATTGAACTTTCCCGCCGCGATAACCGATGAACGCACCGACCGGCTCACGGCGATCAGCGTGCTCGATCAGAAATTCGATACAGCGCACCGCTAACCGCGTTGCCTGAATACGGTCAAATGGCGATGGATCACCGCCTTGCTGCAAATGACCGAGGATCGCCTGCCGTACCTCGAACAACTTATTCCCCTCCTCTTCAAAGAGTGAACAGATGAACGATGTTGTGTAGACCGGATTCGCCTTTTCGTTACGCACGATCAGACTTAACCGTTTCCCAGCCCGAAACCAATACATCATCTCTTCCAAATCGGCCTGTAGTTTGCGCAGACTAATCCCTTCTTCGGGAAGATAGACCCGCTCGGCGCCGGTTGCCAATCCGCTCATCAGAGCCAGATAACCGCAATCGCGACCCATAACCTCAACGATAAAACAGCGGCGTGATGCCACGGCCGATTGTTTGATACGGTCAATGGCCTGGACAATACTATTCAGTGCTGTATCTGCGCCTAAACTCAGTTCAGAACCGGGCAGGTTGTTGTCAATGGTTGCCGGCAGGCAGATAATCGGAATATGAAACGCCGGAAAGATCTGGCGCTCGCTGTAGAGTTTGTACGCTGCCTGATACCCACTCAAGCCACCGATCATGAGGATGCCATCTATCCCAAAACGCTCAATGTTACGCGCAATCTGGTACAGCTCGCTGCCATGCGGAATCTTGCGATTGGTACCCAGTTCGGCCCCCCCCATCGTTGCCCAACCACTGACGCTCATCCAATCCATCTCAACGATCTCACCATCGATCAGGCCCTGGAATCCATTACGAACGCCGAGCATGGTGTGACCACGGTCGATTCCAATGCGTACTGCCGCCCGTACTGCCGTATTCATACCGGGCGCTGGCCCACCACTATGCACCACTGCAAAGCGATAACCGCGCTTCAGGCGGTCAGGTGGCGAGGGCTGTGATTGAATGAGGGTCCCCAGCGTCCGATACGCTTCTGCAAAACTATTGCCCCGCATTGCCAGCGCTCGCTCGTAATCGTGCTGCGCGATAGCTTCGGCAACTTGATGCGTATCCTTAACGCAGGTTAGCAGTGGCAAGCGCACCACCCGATTCTCACGCAAACCGATCAATTTCGGTTCCGCATCGGGACTAGCAGTTAACAGCTCTTCGACAGCCGTTGCGCCCAACAATGAACTCATCCAGCGATCAAATGCACTTGGTGCACCACCACGCTGAACGTGGCCGAGAATAGTGACTCTGGTATCTTCCCCTAGTCGCTCTTCCAGCACCTTCTTGATATACGACGCAGTGATAGGCTTGCCATGGCGGTCACGAGCACCCTCAGCGACCACAACAATACTATCGCGCCGACCTTGCTCACGTCCGATTCGCAGCACATCACACATATGCTGCTCCCAATCGTCCATCTGGGGAGGCATTTCCGGGATAAATACCCAGTCTGCGCCACCAGCAATTGCCCCCATCAATGCCAGATACCCACAATTACGGCCCATCACCTCGATGACGAAGGTGCGCTGATGGCTGGCAGCCGTTGAACTGATCGCATCAATCGCCTCGGTAATGCGATGAAGTGCAGTATCGGCGCCGATCGTCATATCAGTACCGCAAAAGTCATTGTCGATACTGCCAACAATTCCGGCAATCAGCAGGTTAGGATGAGCCGCCGCCTGTTCGGCACTGATTTCACCTGCCGCAACCAATTCGGCCAGCAACTCTGGCCATTCACGGCGAAAGAGATCAGCTCCGGTCAGACTACCATCACCACCAATGACAACCAGGCGGTCAATGCCATGGGTCAGTAAATTAGCCGCCGCCCGACGCCGACCCTCGCGAGTGCGAAAGGCACTACTCCGTGCGGTACCAATAATTGTGCCACCGCGATGAATAATCCCCCCCACCGAACTCCAATCCATACGCCGGATGAACTTGCCCCCTTCAATCAGGCCCTGATAGCCCTCATAGATCGCAAAGACTTCACACCCACGACTGATGCCAGTACGTACTACAGCACGCACCGCAGCGTTCATCCCAGGCGCATCACCACCGCTCGTCAGTACTCCGATACGGATTGTTGGATGTGTCATTGTATCCCTCGCCTCTTCTGGCGGATAGCAATATGGTTGCACACGCAAGTATATCACAGAGTCACGAGTGATCAGTGAAGATCACATCCGCTACCCGGTAGAGGTGATGTGAGGAGATAGGGCAGAGAAAGCAGGAGTCAGTTGGAGAGATGACGCCCTACCTGTAGCAGGTAGGCTTGTACCTTCACTTCGGTCGTCTTGCAGAATATGCCCGTTACCGCATCGGTAGGGGCAAAGTTTGGCAGCCGCTCCAGATGCTGGGTGAATGCGTTAGCGGCATACGCTCGTTGATCAGAAAAGGATACCGGCTATGAAGATAATGTCTCAAAATAAGATAGTGTTTTTACTACTGAGAAATGGAAATAAGACATAGTTTCATTTTCAGGTAAACCTCTTGACTTTATGCTTGAATGGGGTAAAGTGAGGGCATGAAACGCACATACTCATTCTGCTGAGGGAAGATCACGATGAACAAACAGCAGTTTACAATTAACGGCATGGATTGTCCTGATTGTGCACGTGCTATTGAACGCGGTGTAGCGCGGCTTCCAGGGGTACAGACCTGTGAAGTGAATTTCACCACCGCTCAATTGCACGTCACCGGTGATGCAGACCCGACAGCTATCATCAGCCGGGTACGAGATTTAGGCTACGAAATTCAGTCAGCAACGACAGTGGCTGAAGAGAATCCACCAACCCTGTTCGACTTTATCCGCCGCCGTCGTCAACATCTGTTCGCGCTGGTTGGTCTTGTGCTCGTTCTACCGGGTATCATCCTGCATGAATTGCTTGGTTGGGATGCACTCTGGATTGATGGGCTGGCACTCGTTGCCCTTGGCCTGGTGGGGCCAAAAATTGCTCAAAACGCCTGGCGCACGTTCCGTACAAATCGTGAGCTGAATATCGATGCTTTGATGACGATCGCCGCTATTGGCGCTGTCATTATCGGAACGTATGTTGAAGCCGGGCTGGTGATGGTGCTCTACGCAATTGGCGAGGCGTTAGAGGAGTATACAGCCGATCGTGCCCGTCATGCAATCCGCAGCCTGCTTGAATTGACTCCACCGACGGCAACACGTCTTGGGCCTGCTGGTGAAGAGATCGTACCGGTCGCCGAGTTGCGGGTTGGCGACCGCATTCTCATCAAACCAGGAGAGCGAATACCGGTGGACGGTACAATTGTCGCCGGTCATTCGCTGGTGAATCAGGCCGCGATTACTGGTGAAAGTCGGTTCACTGAGCGTGGGTCCGGTGATCCACTCTTTGCGGGAACCATCAATGGTGACGGGAGTCTTGAGCTGATCGTTGACCGACCCGCTGCCGAGAGTATGGTGGCGCGGATGATACATCTTGTTCAGGAAGCGCAAGAGCGTCGGGCACCGGTGCAGCGGGTTGTTGATCGCTTTGCACGTATCTACACGCCCGCAGTGGTCATGCTAGCCGTGCTGGTGGCCAGTATTCCACCACTCTTGTTTGGTCAACCCTTTTTAAACCCCGATCCCGAAACATTTGGCTGGCTCTACCGTGGTCTGGCTCTCCTCGTTGTTGCATGCCCGTGTGCGCTGGTTATCAGCACACCGGTGAGTATTGTGAGCGCCTTAAGCACGGCTGCCCGCAACGGTGTGTTAATCAAGGGTGGGGCATACATCGAAACGCTGGCACGTGTGCGTACCATTGCCATTGATAAAACTGGCACGCTGACCACCGGCAAACCGGCGGTGGTGGGGCTACGGGTCTTGGGATGTTTGGCCAATGATGTCGTACCGGTCGGGCATTGTCAGACCTGCGATGAGCTATTGATGCTGGCAGGAGCCGTTGAGCGGCGTTCAGAACATCCACTGGCGCATGCCATCGTCCAGGCTGCAACCCTGCGCGGTCTCGATCTCCCGATGGCCGAAAACGTGCGGGCCTTGACCGGTCAAGGAGTGGTGGGAGTTGTGAATGGGAACAAGGTGCTGATCGGAAGTCATCGGGTATTCGATCAGACATTGACTCACGACGAACAACATTGCCTGGCAGCGCAACGTGACAGCCAGTCTGGATATACACCACTCATGGTTGGAGTTGATGGTGAATATCGCGGCACCATTACTGTGGCCGACACGATCCGTGAAGAGAGTCGGAACGCCGTGGCTGCCCTACGCGCTCTGGGTTTACGGGTCGTGATGCTCACCGGCGACGATCCGGCCACTGCACAGCGCATCGCTGACGACCTGAAGGTGGATGAAGTGCGAGCTGGATTACTCCCTGAAGCCAAGGCCGCGGCAGTCAGTTCATTACGCCAACCTGACAGTGCAGTCGCAATGGTTGGTGACGGGATCAACGATGCACCAGCACTGGCGACTGCCGATGTGGGCATTGCGATTGGTGCTCAAGCTGGTGGTACGACGCAAGCGATGGAGACTGCCGATATAACTCTACTCAGTGGTGATCTCCGTCAGTTACCGTTTGCCATTGAACTCAGCCGCCAGACAATGCGCACGATCGCCGTGAATGTTACATTCAGCATTGGCATTAAACTCCTCTTCATCGGTCTGGTTCTGGCCGGCCTTGGCACGATGTGGATGGCCGTGTTGGCCGATGTTGGCGCCTCGTTGTTAGTGACACTGAATGGAATGCGGTTATTGCGCTTCCGCTCACGTCTGCTGGGTTATAGAGGATGAGAATGGAACAGAGTTCAAGCGATCAGAACGATCATGCCTGAGCGAGGAACGGAATATGCTCTTGCCACTGCTAGTATCCCTCTTCCTTGCTCGTGAAGATGGAGCCAGGGCTTTTCAACGTTCTTTACGTGCGTTTAGGAACAAGCGGGAGGGGCGGGTTCCACACTCGCCCCAATAACGTATTTTAGAGACGGATGCGGGTTCTGCCATGGCCACCGCAGACGCGGGTCAGAGGCCCGCGATCTCGGGTAAGGGGAACATTACTCAGACACTCTCTGAGCGCGGTGAACAGCACAAGCCTCATACTCTATGCACGCGACGACGCGAAAGTCGCCGAATGTCTTTGGAACAGCCCATTCCCTCGGCAAGGAGACGCAACGAACCCGCGACACCTATCATTCCTGGATTAACAACGGTAAAAACTGAAACACCTGCCGAACTATCGCAACTCAGGTAATTCAATCGGGTCTTCACGCGGTTCACACAGGCCGCAAAAGAGCGCACGGGCAGTGACGATAGCTTTATGACCACCTTTGCGGTCTGCAAAGAGCGCCACAATATGGGGCATCTCTTGCGCGTGATCGCGACAAATAGCCCGCCCACAAAAGATACAGGTGCCGTGAGCGGGACGATTGCAGTGCCAGCAGTTCATCGTTGACTCCACTGTTGAGGGGATGCGTCTGATAACGCATCCCCGTCACGATTAGCGCAAAACCAGCGGTACCCACAATCGCGGTGCACTGATTGAAACTGGTGCTTCGAGTAATTGCGTTTCAATAGTGACCGAACTACTGACAATCTCGACCGTATTCGTTAGGCTGCCAGTCACCTGGCCTGGATTCACCGTCACTCGGAAGAGTAAGGTGCGCTGACCAGGTGTACTGCCGCTCTGGGCGGGTACGGTGAGATTATTCCATGTTAACACAGTCCGGCCACCACTGCTACCGATTTGTGGTGCTGACAGGTCTGTTCAACCTTCTCATCCGACCCGACAGCAGTGATGAGAGGCATGGCGAGTTTCCGAGCCTATCCGCAGCTCGTGCAGCGGTGCGCAGCTTCCCGTGCCAATCCGGTGATCCACGGTCAACCCCCGTCCTCTCGCCGATAATCCATCGTTGTCTCTGGAGAGGTGGATTCTCAACCTCCGCACGGCATGCTTTCGAGAGGGACACACATTCCATCACTACTCCCCCAGAGCGCGGGCCGCTAACCTACACTCCCAGGGGAAACCGCACAGATCGGGGATCGCCGTTAGCACGTGTATAAGGTTTGTTAGTCTGCGCCATCTAGGGCCGAGAATGTTGAAGACCTCCTGGATATTCGCCCTACCTGTTCAAGTGCAAACCGAATCTATGCTATGATATTTGACTTGTAAAGTATTGCTAGCCGGAGTGTTCATGGTCACGGTTTTAATCGAAGTTCTCTTGCCGATTGCGGTGGTAGCAAGTGCAGGATTCGCACTACGGCGCGCCTTTCCGCTTGATCTGATGACACTCAACCGGCTGATGATTTACGGTCTTAGCCCGGCGCTCATCTTTGTCGCCCTGGTGCGCGCCGATTTGAGTGGCCCGGATGCCGGACGCATGCTCTTCTTCGCGGTGGGAGTGTTGGGGTTGATGGCGTTAACCGTCTGGATCAGTGCACTGGGGCTGGGGTTACGCGGAAAGGACGTGACGGCGTTGTTGCTGACCAGTATGTTTATGAATTCGGGCAATTATGGTCTGCCAGCCTCACGTTTTGCTTTTGGGGAAACCGGTTTTACATTAGGGGTGTTCTACTTTATCATGCAATCGATCATGGCTCAAACGTTAGGTGTGGGAGTGGCAGCAGCGGGTGCGGCAGAAGGAGGCCGACAGGCATGGCAATCAATCTGTTACCGCCTGATCCGTATGCCACAAATCTATGCTGTGACCGGTGCACTGGCTTTACGGAGTGTGGGGTTCCAGCCGGCAACAGCGACAGGGCTTGTTCACAGTCTGTTTGAGGGCGTAGCGCTCTTGAGTGAAGCGGCGTTGCCGGTCATGCTCCTCATTCTTGGCGTACAACTGGGTGCCGGAGCACCTCTTGTTCGACCAGGAATGGTGGCAATTGCCACGACAATCCGGTTGGTAATATCACCGATCTTGGCTTTCGGTCTGGCCCGTCTGCTCGGTATGGAGGGAGTTGCACTCGGGGTTGGGGTGATGATGGCCGGTATGCCAACAGCAGTGAATACCACAATCCTGGCGATTGAGTTTGATACTCGGCCACAACTGGTGGTCAGTACCGTCGTGGTGTCGTCGTTTGCCAGTCTGATAACACTGAGCGTATTACTTAGCCTGGTACGATAGGTATGATTGTTCTACGCAACATTATGCTGCCCGGTCAGGGAAGTCCTCAGGCCCTGCTCATTCAGGGTGATCGTATTACCTGGATCGGTTCTGATCAGGATGCTTCACGATGGCAACCGCCGAACGCGCAGATCATCGATGGCGCCGGGATGCTGGCGCTTCCCGGATTCAACGACTGTCACTTTCATTTGCAGAACGGTGCTCGGGTGCTGAACGTTCTGCGGTTGGAGCAGGCCAACAGTATTGCTGATGTCCAGCACCTTCTGGCCCGATATGCTGCTGCCAACCCGCATCTCCCATGGCTGATCGGACGTGGCTGGCGCTATCGCCTGTTCGCTGCCGGTCAGTCACCGACCCGTCACATGCTCGATGCCGTCGTTGCCGACCGACCGGTACTGTTAACGGCGTTTGATGGTCGTACGGCCTGGGTCAATACCAGAGCATTGCAGATAGCCGGTATCCTGATCGGCACAGACACCGGTAATCCCTGTAGTACGGTCGTGATCGGAGATGATGGTCTAGCCAGCGGTGAACTGCGTGAAGCACCGGCGATAGACCTGGTGCGACGCTGTATTCCACCACCAACTGAAGCCGAAATTCGGTCGTCGTTGTTGCATGCGCTCCGCGAATTAGCCGCACTTGGCTTGACTGGCGTGCACAACATGGATGGTGATGAAGTGCAGCGGATGCGCTATCGCGAGTTGGCGGCTGATGGACTGTTGACGCTCCGTATTCGGTTACCACTGTCGATAACACCAGGAACTGCCCCACAACGGATTACCGAGTGGGCAATTGATGCCCGACAACATCAACATCCGTTGGTGCAGACCGATGCGGTAAAGCTGTTCGTTGATGGTGTGGTTGAAGCGAAAACGGCTCTGATGCTGGCACCGTATGCTGATGACAGCAGCGATTGTGGCGCTGCGGTCTACGATCCAAGCGAATTCGCTAACCTGATAACCCATGCCGATGCTGCTGGTCTCCAGGTTTGTGTCCATGCAATTGGTGATGGCGGTGTGCGCCAGACACTCGATGCCTTTACGCACGCTCGCCACATCAACGGTCATCGCGATTCACGGCACCGGATTGAACATGCCGAAATTGTTGATCCGGCTGATCTCCCGCGTTTTGCACAACTGCGTGTCATTGCCTCTGTGCAGCCGTTGCACGTCGAGTTCGGCATGGATCAGCACAATCCGTGGTGGCGCTTAGTCGGAACACAGCGCCATCGTTATGGCTTTCCCTGGCGTGATCTCTTGCAGGCCGGAGCCAAAATGGCGTTGGGAAGTGATTGGCCGGTTGCCGATCCAGATCCGTTGCGAGGGATACAGGCGGCTTGTACGAGAGGAAAACTCGATTTCAGCCCGCCCGATAGTCCTTTTCCCGATCAGCGTCTCACGGTTACTGAGGCGTTGGCCGGTTATACGACCTGGGCAGCGTATGCCGGTTATCGTGAACACGAACTGGGGCGGCTAGCTCCCGGTTATCTCGCCGACCTGATCCTCCTGGATCGCGATATTACTACACTTCCGCCCGACCAGATTGCTACAGCAAGGGTTATGTTAACAATGGTGGGAGGACGAGTCGTTTTTACGCGCTGATCGTCATCGCTCATTCCAAACAAGGTTCGATAAGAGACCGTTAAGATGCGGGCCAGAGGCCCGCGCACCCAGGGAACGCGCAAGTACCCTTCGCCCAATGGACTTTCAGAGACACTCTCTGCCCACTACGGCATATCTGAGCTGACGTTATATCAAAAATGTCAGCAACTCAACCTCATCATCGTGCTCGATCACCATATCATCTGATGGCAACCACTGAAAATGATCACCACGTCGCAGGCTCAACGGTAACTGACCCGCAGCACGGAGTTCGGCAACTGTTTGCCCGACCCGCCGGTCGGTAATAACCTGACGGCGCACAACCAGTAACTGATCACCGACGTCAAAGGCCGCTTCAACATCGGGGAGCAGAGCGGCGGCAACCAGGCTGGGGGCGGCCAGAGCTGAGGTGCTGAAAGCAGTACGAATGCCAAACAAGTCGGCCAGGCGGTCTGCCAGCACATCGCTAAACACGCGCAGCACCAGGTGAACATCAGGATACATACTGCGTACAGTTAACCCGATCTGTAAATTGAGCAGATCATCACTATAGAGAGCGGCCAGTGCCGTTGCCTGTTCAATACCGGCTTCACGGAGGATGGTAGGATCACGAGCATCACCGCGCAAGACCCGTATTCCCTGCGCCGTCAAGGCTTCCACATAGCGCGGCGGAGTCTCTACCGTACAAATCACGCTCAGCGACGGTCGTGGCTCGTAGCGGTTGAGTAACCGCACCACCTGCGTACCCACCTTTCCCAGACCACAAACTATCAGGCTGGCATCGCTGCGCTTGGGACGTGGTTGATTAGCCCACTGTACCGCCTCAAGTGCCGGTAATGGGCCAACCAGAGCAATCTCTTCACTAGGCAAGATAGGCAGGTTCGCATGAGGCCCAGGGATGCGACGCACACCAAAACGAGCCTCTAGATCGGCGACCGATCCGATAAGTGGGCTATCGTTACTTACGGTAACGAAGGCGATGCCCAATAATCCGGCAGGTAAATCAAGCACATAGCGGACCTGAGAACTCAATAGCGCGGCAGCAAACGTTGGTGCGGCCAACGCTGCCGGACTGAATGCCGAATTACGACCAAAGGATCGCTCAATGCGAGCATCAAGGGCGCGACTAAAGATACGCTGGACGGTTGGTAATTCAGGACGGATACGGCGGGCTGCCAGAGCAATCTCCAGATTTTTCAAATCGTCGTCAATGGTCGCAATCAAACCCTGAGCACGACGCAAGCCCGCCCGAGTCAGAACAACCGGATCACGGGCGTCACCCTGCACAACCGGTACGCCCAACTGATACAGGGTTGGCAAAAACTCACAGTTAGGATTAAGCTCAATCGCCACAACCTCGCGCCGACAATCGAGCAGTTGGAGCACGGCACGATAGCCAACTCGCCCCAAACCACACACAATCATATGACCACGGTACGTAGCGGCCAACGCCTCTTGCCAGCGTTCGGGGCGCGACCGTTTATCGACCAGCAAGCGTCCAACATCAACCGCGCTCTGCAACAAAAAGAATAGTCCAAGCAAGGGTATCAGGAAGAAGAGGACACGGCCAATGCGATCGGGGGGTAACTCAAGATCAGTCTGAAAAATCAGCAGTTTCAGCGTTTCAAAGAGCGCAACTGCAATATCGGGACGACAGTTGCAGAGAGGTGGCAAGTAAAACCATTGCAAATAGAGCGCACCACTGGCCAGCACGAGTAGTAACGCCGTTACCGGGAACCACGCTTCACGGAGAATGCGTAGGTCGTCGAGCAGGTTAGCGACAAGTAGACGCCAGAAAGCGAACCGTCGTCGCCGTAATCGAGAAAGACGAATATCCTGGGCCATGCTTGCGTATTACGCTACATCACCGCGACTAACAGCGATCATCCGGTTGAGTCGTTCTAAAGCGCGTCCACTATCGATACTGTGACGGGCCATTGCCACACCAGTTTTCAAATCAGGAGCCAGATCGCCAGCTACCATCGCCGCAGCCGCGTTTAATAGCACGACATCACGCCGCGGTCCCTGGTCTTCACCGCTCAGGATGGCACGAATGATGGCAACATTGTAGGCAACATCACCACCGCGCAGTGCATCCTGCGGTGCACGGGCCAAACCAACATCTTCTGGAGTTACGATCATCTGACGCGGAGTTTGACCGGCCCGTACTTCAAAGATCAGGTTGGGGCCTGACAGCGTCAATTCATCGACTCCGCCGTCACCGTGTACAACCAGAGCATGAATCGTCTCCAGCCGACTAAGTGCATACGCCAGTTTTTCAGCTAACGCAGCGCTAGCAACACCCAACACCTGATAGCGAGCGCGAGCCGGATTGGTTAACGGGCCGAGGATATTAAACACAGTACGAATCCCTATCTCACGGCGAACCGGCCCGGCAAAGCGCATTGCCGGATGAAACTTCGGAGCGAACATAAAACCAATCCCGGCTTCGCGCAAACAGCGCGCCACCCCCTCGGCATCGAGTTCGATCTGTACTCCCAGACCTTCCAGCACGTCAGCGCTGCCACATACGCTTGACATAGCCCGATTACCGTGCTTTGCCACGGTTAAGCCCGCACCGGCCGCAACAAACGCTGCTGTCGTACTGATATTGAACGTGTGCGCGCCATCGCCGCCGGTTCCACAGGTATCGATCACCGGACCATCGAAATAGACGTGAGTTGCCTTTTCGCGCATCACGGCAGCCATCCCGGCAATTTCGGCGTCCGTCTCACCTTTCATATGTAAGGCAGTCAGAAACGCACCGATCTGCGCCGGTGTTGCAGCCCCACTCATAATCTCTTCCATCACGCTGGCCGCTTCTGCCTGAGTTAAATCGCGTCGTGCAACTACGGTGGCTATCGCCTCGCGAATGTTCATGCTCCACTCCTTAAACGCTCCTCGTTACACTGCGGTTGTATTGTAGCGATCAGGAGGGTTATGGTCAATCGGAAGTGAGAAGGAGAGAGGAGGTCCGGACACTGCTACCCCCTTCTGCTCTTCGTGTGAGAGCGGAAGGGGGGTTGGGTAGAAGGTGAGGGGCACCAGCTTACACGTGGTCGCGTCCCCTCTCTCATCACCGCTAGCAGGTAGGTTGAAAAATCCTTCCTTGTTTTCCTCCCCATCTGGAAATCAGACGCGACGGATGGGTTTTCACTCCTACATGTACCGATGCGTGATGATTGACCTAGCTATGAGGAAATTTTAGACGACGATTCGGTTGGGAGTGATGAAAGGTTATTCAGTTGCGGTACGAGACGTTGACGAGCCATCTGCAAGACCTGACAACTCTCACCATGGTTATGGCAGCGTGGACAACTGGCGACTAGACGTTTCTCGTGCAACTCAATAATCGCATGGGCTGAACTCCAGTAAATATTCCGTGCACCGACCAGATCAAATAAACCGGTACGTTTGAACATATCAAGTACAGCCGGTTGTAAAGCGGTAAAGATGACCTCACCACCACGGGCATGGTGTTCTTCAACAATTTGATGGAGCGCCTGAATACCCATCGCATCAACCAGTGGTACACCGCGCATACTGATGATAATCGTGTGATAATCACCGGCAGTTTCAAAAGCTTCAAGTACAGTCGTCACACTTCCGAAAAAAACTGGACCGGTAAGGTAGTAGACATGGATGCTCGGACAAGTGGCAGTAATGGGTGAACCCTGTACCTGTAACTGTTGCGGATTGATCGGAGAACTGGTGACCGTCGTACTGGTTGCCGATTGCCGCAGATAAATAACTGCCGAAATCGCAACCCCGATGAGAATTGCTTGCGTGAGATCGAGTGCCGCAGTTGCCACCATCGTAATGAAAAAACCAATCAGAGCGTGGCGAAGACGGGCATTCACGAAAAAGTGAATCGTCTCCCATTCATTCATCCGCCAGGCTGTGACCAGTAATACCCCACCAAGCGCAGCCAGAGGTACGTAGCGAATGATCGGCCCCAATACCAGTGCACTGAGGAGCAGTAACAATGCATGGACAATACTGGTGAGACGTGTAACCGCCCCACTCTTGATTGCAACACTGGTCCGAGCAATGGCAGCAGTCGCTGGCACTCCACCGAAAAACGGGATCAGCAGATTGCCAATACCCTGGGCCACCAGCTCTTGGTTGCTATCGAACGGCTTCCCACTCATCGTCGAGCCAACTGCACCACACAGGAGACTTTCGATCGCACCGAGGGCGGCAATTGAAACAGCCGGCGCAAGGAGGTCGTTCAAATGATCCCAAGGGATTTTATCCCACGTTAGCCGATTCTCTAGCAGGATGGTACGCGGAATATCGCCAATAATGGGAACATTCCATCCCAATACAACACTTACAATCGTTGCCACAATGATTCCAATCAGTGAAGCTGGTACCGCCTTACTCACCCGTGGCAACAGAATCATCACTACAATCACGATTCCGGCAATCACCAGTGTCCGCCAATCGGGCATAAGCGGATGGGTGAAATAGTGGAGGAGTTTTTCCAGCGCATTCTCGGCTGCTGGGGTTCTGATCCCCAACACATTATCAAGTTGACCAATCGCGATAATCAGCGCAATCCCACTGGTAAAACCGGCAATGACTGGTGAGGGAATGAAAGAGATATACCGGCCAAGCCGAAAGATACCGAGCAAGATCAGCATGAGACCGGCAAGGAGCGTAGCCACCCACACTGCCTCCAGACCATAGCGTGCGGAAATGGCAATCAAGATAGCCGACATCGCACCGGTGGGGCCACTGATCTGATAGGCCGCACCACCGAGTCCGCCAATAATAAGACCCGCAATAATTGCAGTCACCAAACCCGCAGGGGCATCAGCCCCTGAAGCAACACCGAATGCTAAAGCCAGCGGTAAGGCCACGGCACCGGTGGTTAAGCCGGCCAATACGTCAGAGCGGAAATGATAGACCGAGTAACCGGCAAATTCACGCTCTAGCAGGGAAATGAGAGGAAAACGGCGAGAAGCGAGTTTCATGTTTGCCCCTTTGATGAATATATGATAATATTCTAATATTATCGAAATTCTATCACGCTCACTATTCTCTGTCAAGGTACTGGGTAGCGATGGTTGTTCAACAGTTCACCCGACCTGGGAGAGATGTGTTGAGGGAGAAGGGCGAGAAGGGCGAGAAAAGCGAAACATGCCCAGAAGCCGGCGCCGGGGGACACCCCTGCCGACCGACCGTTTACCACTACTCTACGCAAACTTCAAGGAGATGGTGCGATGAAGGAGGCTACAGCAGCCCCCCTCACCTTTCCCCAAGCCCCTGCCGCTCCCACCAGCGGAGCGGCAGGGGAGTGTGAAGCACCTGCGCCGGGGGATACCCTCACTGGCCGTTCACCACTGCTCTACACGAACCCCAAGGAGATGGTGCGATGAAGGAGGCTATCCCCCGCTCCCAATCCGCTTTCCTCTTTTCTCGCTTCTCGCGTCAATGCACGGCAGGAGCGGCAAGGAAAACACGTTCTTCACAAGCAGGAAGATGGCTTGCTTCTGAGGCAGGCTCATCCGCCATGGCTGCTCCCACAGGGGCAGGCCAACGGCCCGAATCGCCGGTGCAAACGCTCGGATCGGGAGCATTATGCGAGGGTAAACAACGTTGACCGGAAAACCTAACCAAAACCTGAAAACCCCTTGTCGCGCTTAAAGGGTTATTGCTGTTTATCATACATTGTTGTATAATCTATACGAATATTAGAATATTAAAAGATACTTTTATGCCACTTCATCGCTTTAAAGCCGAATTCTTCAAAGCCCTCGCTCATCCTACCCGCCTGGCCATTCTCGATCAATTGCGGGCGGGTGAACGCAGTGTGCAAGAATTACAACAGGCACTCGCCATCGAACAGTCTAACGTGTCACAACAACTGGCTGTTCTGCGCAACAAAAACATCGTCGATTCGCGTAAAGAAGGCACAACCGTATACTACCGGGTTCGCGACCCGATGATCTTTCAGTTGCTCGATG
Source organism: Chloroflexus sp. MS-G (assembly GCF_000735195.1). Taxonomy (GTDB): domain Bacteria; phylum Chloroflexota; class Chloroflexia; order Chloroflexales; family Chloroflexaceae; genus Chloroflexus. Next base: position 15,878 of record NZ_JPIM01000044.1, on the reverse strand, counting down.
TGGCACGTATTATCTTCAACAATCATCTTATCGACACACAAGAGATGCTGGCAACGTTGAATGAAGAGCAGTAGGGCTTTCAACATGTTTTCACCCGCCCCAGTAGAGAGATAAAGCGACTCCTCAGCTATCCGCATTGCGTGTAGAGATACCCAACCTTCCATACCAGCAGTGGCCGAAGCACAAAACTGCCGTTTCCTCGCCGATGATGCAATCTGAGAGGGGCAGGTTCCCAAGCTGCCCGCTGTAATGCCGCATCCCTAATAACGTTCTGTCACCATACAGGAGGGGCAGGTTCCACGCCCCTACCCCCCACCTATGAAGGTCATAGTGTGCTCATGCACTACACGCCGATTTTCGGCTATTGACCACCCGACGCGGACCGGTGACCCGCGATCTCAGGACAACTGTATGATTCAGAGGCATCCTGAAGCGTTGGATGACGCTCATTATTCACGTGCCCTGATACGGGCCAGGTAGTATGCAGGCAAATGTGAGAACCTTCAGCACGCTATGACAGCGACGCTAGCATTCACTATACCCGCAGGCATGACACTTCCGACATCCTTCCTCGTTGAACATCGCCGCATTCTGACATTCGGGGCAGATCTCAGCAGCCTCTGACGAAGCGTGATGGAGGTCAGCGTGCAGAGAGTTGACCGCCTGCGATGGCGTCGGTTCGCTTACTCTCACCGTATCGTCTGGTGTCGTTTCACCGTTACCGGTATTATCGTCGTAGCCATGACCATTGCCATTCCCGTTGCCATTCTTCACATAGTGATCGAGCAAGACCTTCCCGATAGCATCGGGAACGGAACGGACCCGATCAGGACCGAACCCTGCCGAACGTGAACCACCGATACCGCGAAGCTGCTCGGCGATGAGCTTCACCGGTACACCACAGCGTAACGCCAGCGAAATCAACCGTCCAATAGCCTCGGTAAACGCAGTGACATCACTCCCGGCGCGCCCGATAATTGCAAACACTTCAAATGGCTTCCCATCTAACTCGGTGACAAACAGACGGAGCTTGCCAAGCGGAGTAACGACCGGGTATGAGTGACTGGGAAGACCCTCTGCCGGTACCGGTCGCGGTGTAATCTCTGCCGGTAGTGGAGCAGGCGCCTGCACTGTACTGGTGCTCTTTGCGGTCGAACCGGTCGACAGAACCTGATTTGCACGTGATCCATCGCGATAGACGGTAATCCCTTTACATCCAAGCCGAAACGCCAATTCGTAGGCTTCGCGCACCTGATCGGGGGTCGCTTCGTGGGGGAAGTTGATCGTCTTCGAGATCGCACTATCGGTATACTCCTGGAAGGCAGCCTGCATCCGCACATGCCATTCCGGTGCAATATCGTGGGCAGTGACCCACACCCGCTGCACATGGGCCGGGACTTCAGGGTGATGAATGTGGCCGGTATCGGCAATCCGCTCCATCAGTTCCGGGCTGTACCAGCCCTCACGTTTCGCCTGAGCGACAAAATCTTGATTGATATCGAGCATCCGGGTATCGGCCTGATACCGCCAAAAGGCGATGGCAAAGAGTGGCTCGATCCCAGACGAGCACCCTGCAATGATACTGATCGTCCCGGTCGGGGCAACGGTGGTCACATTACAATTCCGCAGCAGTCGTTGCGGACGAATCCGCGACCCATCAGGACGGCGGGCACAGGTCGCATCAGGACCCCAGATGCTATACTCCCATTCCGGGAACGGGCCACGCTCACGGGCCAACTGCTCGGAAGCGACCTTGCTCTCTTCGTCGATGAAGTGCATCACCTTCCGCGCCAGATCGATTGCTTCGTGCGAATTGTACGGAATCTCCAACCGCACTAGCATATCGGCCCATCCCATCACCCCGAGCCCGATGCGCCGGATGCGCTGGCTCAGTTGGGTGATCTGTTCGAGCGGATAGTGGTTGGCATCGATCACATTATCGAGAAAGCGCGTGCTTTCGTGAACTACCTCACGCAGATGATTCCAATCAATCGTTCGTTCTGGAGTGACAAATTTGCCCAGATTGATCGAGCCAAGATTACAGACATCATACGCCAGGAGTGGCTGTTCCCCACAAGGATTGGTGGCCTCGTACTCGCCGAGGTGCGGAACCGGGTTGTACTCGTTGGCCCGGTCGATGAAGAACAGACCGGGTTCGCCGGTAGCATGGGCACACTGAACGATGAGATCGAAGACCATCCGGGCACGCAGGCGTGTTGGCTGACCGGGCGGAACCAGCACCTCACCGGTCAGGGGATGTTTCAGGCCATCGCGTGACGCAATATGCACCGTACTGGTGCGAGGATTGATGAGATCATACGTTTCATCGCGCTCAACAGCGCGCATAAACGCATCGGTAACGGCAACAGAAATGTTGAAATTCGTGATTTTTGTGGTATCGAGTTTGCAGGTAATGAACTCAAGAATATCGGGATGATCGCAGCGCAAGATCCCCATATTCGCGCCACGGCGGGTTCCACCTTGTTTGATGGCCTCGGTCGAGTGGTTGTAGACATCCATAAAACTGACCGGACCACTGGCAACGCCCATTGTACTGCGCACCACATCATTGCGCGGACGCAGGCGCGAGAAGCTAAAGCCCGTGCCACCGCCGCTCTGATGGATCAGAGCCTGATGCTTCAGAGTCTCGTAAATGCTGGTCAGATTGTCGTCAATTGGCAACACGAAGCATGCACTGAGCTGACCTAGTGGCCGCCCGGCATTCATCAGAGTTGGGCTGTTGGGTTCAAAATAGCCCTGGGTCATCAGATGGTAAAATCGCTCGGCTCGCTCTTCAACCTGTTCTGATGATGCACCGTAGCGAGCATCAACGGCAGCGATCGTCTCGGCTACCCGCCAGAACATCGCTTCGGGCGTTTCAATGACGTCGCCATGCTCGTTCTTGAGTAGATAGCGCTTCTGAAGGACGGTTCGGGCAATGTCGGTCAGATTGGCAGGGGCAAGCTCGTGTTTCATCATGGATTGAAAGCTCCTCATGCTACATGGACGGTTGATGCGCTAAGAGTGTTGTAAATAATTTTTAACCGACAAGGTTCACGACGACAAGGCGCAGGAAAGAAAAACTACTATATTTAGTGCCTACGATGATTGATAGAGCGCATATTTTGAACTCCCTCGCGCTCGGCTAGTGTAGCACAGTAACTGACATCGTGTCAAGTGGAAGAAAAATGGTTTACAATAACAAAACCACCAAGCCGCGATATGTCCGTTGTAGGTGGTACGTCGGTGCGTCATGCCATACGTTCGACGCGATACAGGTAAGACGCCCGCATTCCCAAACGCATTCAACATGAGTCGGTGCTCACCGCAATCATGGTTTATGCTCTAAGTCACAATTTGATCAAAGCCATCACGTTTTGCTATGATGTGTTGGCTGGTCAAACTGTGATATGCGCACCGAACAAAGTATGTTATGGAAACCACACAACTCTCATTTCTGAAACGACTCCTCGCTACCCCCGGCCCATCGGGCGATGAAGACCGGGCTGCACGAGTCTGGCGCAGTGAAGCACGAACATTTGCCGATCAGGTGTACAGTGATGTACTGGGAAACAGCTTTGCCGTGCTGGAAGGTAGTGGCCCACGGATTCTGCTGGCAGGTCATATCGATGAGATCGGGATCATGATCAGTCACATCGACGATCAGGGCTTTCTCTTCTTCAGCCCGATTGGCGGATGGGACCCCCAGGTACTGGTTGGTCAACGAGTGCGCTTATTGGGTCGGCACGGCGAAGTTATTGGGGTCATTGGCAAGAAGCCAATCCATCTGTTACAAGCCGATGAACGTCAGCAGGCTACAAAGATTGAACAGATGTGGATCGATATCGGTGTATCGAGCAAGAGTGAAGCGAGTGAATTGGTACAGGTTGGCGACGTAGGGGTCATCGATGCTCCGGTGTATGAGTTGCCGGGCGGTCGGATTGTGAGTCGCTCGATAGATAACCGGATCGGTGCCTTTACAGTGCTTGAGGCTCTGCGCTCGTTAAGCCAAAACCGGCCCAACGCCTGCATAGCCGCTGTTGCCACAACCCAGGAAGAGATTACCTTTGGCGGCGCTACCACCGCAGCCTTCAGCTTCGATCCCCAAGTAGCGATTGTGGTTGATGTAACCTTCGCAACGGATCATCCGAATGCCGATCAACGACAGTGGAATACCGTAAAACTGGGTGGCGGCCCGGTGTTATCGCGCGGTTCGGCAAACAGCGGTCGGGTATTTCGCCGTCTGGTCGATCTGGCTGAACGTGAATCGATCCCGTACAGTGTGCAGATTTCACCACGCCATACCGGTACTGATGCCGATGCTATTCATCATGTGCGTAGTGGGATTGCAAGTGCGGTGATCTCCATTCCAAACCGCTATATGCACTCACCCAACGAGATGATCGCTCTCAGCGATGTTGAACACGCCATTCGCCTGATTACAGCTTTTGCACATTCAGTATCCAGCGTGAACGAATTTATTCCATCCGATGAATAAAAATTATAACGCACATCTTTATTTGCCTATCACCCTGTGGTACAATACGGGCTGCCGCGCCACCGTTGTCGCGGACGGCCAATGGGGGCCGTTTTTTACTCATTGTTGAGGAGAAGAATGTCATGGTCATGACAGATGTAGAACGATCTGCTGCTGCACCTTTTGAGAGCGCCGATTTGTTGAGCATCGTGCAACAGCACTTTGATCAGGCGGCTGATCTGCTTGATCTTCCGGCAAGTCTGCGTGGTATCCTACGCATTCCACAACGTGAGCTGACGGTAAACTTTCCGGTGAAGCGTGACGACGGACGCATTGAAGTCTTTCAGGGCTTTCGTGTTCAGCACAATCTGGCTCGCGGTCCAACGAAGGGTGGTATTCGCTACCATCCGTCAGTTACCCTCGATGAAACCCGTGCCCTTGCTATGCTGATGACCTGGAAGTGTGCGTTAGCCGGCTTGCCTTACGGCGGCGCGAAGGGGGCAGTTATCGTTGACCCCAAACAGCTTTCGCCAGGCGAAATTGAGCGCCTGACCCGCCGTTTTGCAACTGAGATCAGTGTCGTTATCGGCCCCGAACGCGATATTCCTGCCCCTGACGTGGGAACCAATCCGCAGGTGATGGCCTGGATTATGGATACCATTTCGATGCATCAGGGCCATACCGTTCCGGCGGTTGTCACCGGCAAGCCAATCAATATCGGCGGGTCTGAAGGTCGACGCGAAGCTACCGGTCGAGGGTTGACATATGTGTTGACGGCGGCAGCCCATCATCTGGGGCTGAATATTTCGGATATGCGGCTGGCAATTCAGGGTTGTGGCAATGTTGGCTCGACCGTTGCCCGCGAAGCAGTAGCGTTGGGGATGAAGGTTGTAGCCCTGAGTGACAGTCGCGGCGGAGTCTACAATCCTCACGGCCTTGATGTTGAAGCAGTGTTGGCGCATAAAGCGTACACGGGGAGTGTTGTTGGCGCCGTGAACGCCGATACCCTGACCAACGAAGAATTGCTGGAAGTGGAATGCGAGGTCCTGGTTCCGGCAGCGTTGAGTGGGGTTATTACTGCTCATAATGCCTGGCGAATCAAGGCACATATCATCGCTGAAGCTGCGAATGGGCCTACAACCAGGGCTGCCGATGCGATTCTGTATGATCGTGGGTGCGTCGTGATCCCAGATATTCTCGCCAATGCCGGTGGAGTCACGGTCAGCTATTTTGAGTGGGTGCAGGGTCTACAAGAATTCTTTTGGAGCGAACGTGAAGTGAACGCGCAATTGCGTCGGGTTATGACAAATGCGTTGCAACAGGTTCTGCGCGTATCGGCTGAACGCCAGGTCGATCTACGCACGGCATCGTATATGCTGGCGGTGCAGCGGGTTGCCGATGCTGTAACGACGCGCGGTATTTATCCGTAAAGTGATGAGCTATGGACGATCTTGATACGATAATAAACGATCTCGTTCCCCACCGCACAAATGGCCGACGTTTCTTGTCAGGTTTGTTGCTAGGACTGGCCGGCGGTGCTGGTGCTGCTGCGCTCCTCCTCCCCCGCAGTGGTCCGGAGTTGCGGAGGTTGCTACGTGAGCGGGGAATGGTGCTCCGTGGTCTCATTCGGCAGGTACTGACCGGTGAGCATCATCTGTAGCCAGTTTCGATCTTGCTGATGTTCGGTCGTGTTTGATTCCGCCGGTGAATACCGTGCGCACGTTCACTGCGATCTGTGGCCTGCGCTGCTTGCCTGCAAGCGCAGGCCATCGACTCGCTTTCGGTGAGTAGTCGATGACCGCTAGCGCACGCCGTGGCGGAAGACGCCCGTTACCTTTCCCGCAGCTCTCTTTTTTTGCCCACAGGAAGCGGAAAACGACGGTTAAAACAGTAGTGTGAATCTCTGCCTCTCCGACGTATCCCTATTTCCTCCCTGGCTGATGGATGGGAAACGTTGCTGACTTCATGCTCGTTGGGCAAGCGATGAGTTTTTGCAAAAATCCAACATTCTATCAACGTTCCGTAATCATCTGTGAGTGGTATACTGTGCACAGAATAGAGTTTCATTCTTGCATACAAGGAGGCGTCTATGCCATTCTTCTTCGATCCAACCTACTTGCTGTTTGCGGTGCCGGCGATGCTTTTCGCCCTCTGGGCCCAATTTCAGGTTCAGTCAGCATTTAATAAATGGTCACAGGTCGCCAACATGCGGCGGCTGAACGGGTTCGATGTTGCCCGAGTGCTGATGCGCAACGAGGGCCTTGATCACGTTGGCGTAGAGACCATTCCCGGCATGTTAACCGACCACTACGATCCTGCGAGCAAGGTGATCCGGCTTTCGGAAGGGTCGTTACAGCCTTCAGTCGCCGCGATGGCTATTGTTGCGCACGAGCTTGGTCACGCCGCACAAGACAAAGAGGGCTACGCATGGCTGCGCGTGCGTTCGGGTATCGTTGGTTTTGCCAACATCGGTTCGCAACTCGGTACCTGGCTCTTCTTCATTGGGATGCTGCTAGGCGCAGCTGGTGGCCGTGGTTTCGGCTTTCAACTGGCAGTGGTCGGTGTGATACTATTTAGCGCGGCAGTTGCCTTTACCCTGGTCACGCTGCCAGTTGAGTTTAACGCCAGTGCCCGTGCACGCGAGATGCTGCAACGAGCCGGTCTTGTGACGGTGCAAGAGGCTGAAGGTGTTAATGCGGTGCTTAATGCCGCAGCGTTGACGTATGTAGCCGCAGCAGCGCAGGCGATTGCGCAATTGCTCTACTTTGTGACCATTTTGATGCGACGGAGGGATTAATTCCATGACCGAAGAAGAGTTGCGGCGAAAGTTGGTCCACGGCTTGCTCAGCCTGGTGCTCAGCCTGGCAGCAGCCTGGCTGGCGACATACCTGACGAACAAGCTTCTTGGTGAGCCACCGAAGTCAGAGTCGCAAACCGTGTAATTCTACGACGGTGCACGGTGGAGTATCTGGCAGATTCACCGGCAACGGAACACATGTCTCCTTGCCGGTTTCCTTCGTTTTTAATGACCTGAAAAGGTGTTCCACCGCTGACGTTCGGTGCGCATATTTCTTCTGAAACATGCTCTCTACAACGTAGAGGACGGCTGATAGACCTCACTTCTTGTCAATTTCCTTTCCGCCTATGATGGGGGAAGGATACGCAACATATCTCAGGCTTATTCAGGATGGTGCTATGAACACATCTTCGATCATCATTGGCATTGCCGGTGGCAGCGCCAGTGGCAAGACGAGTGTTGCCCAAGCGATCTTGCAGCGGGTCGGCGCTGACCGTATTGCCCATATCGACCACGACCGCTACTACAAGGACCTGAGCCATTTACCGCTCGAAGAACGGGCCAAATTTAACTTCGATCATCCTGATGCGCTCGATAACGATCTGTTGGTCGCGCATCTCGATGCGCTCTGTGCCGGGCAGCCGGTTGATCTACCAACCTACGACTATACAACCTATGTTCGCTTACCGCAGACCGAACGGCTCGAACCGCGACCGGTTATTCTAGTAGAAGGGATTTTGATCTTCTATGAGCCGGTATTGCGACGACGCATGCAGATTAAGTTGTTTGTTGACACCGATGCCGATCTGCGTTTTATCAGACGGCTGCGGCGCGACATTGCTGAACGTGGGCGTTCGGTTGATTCAGTGATCGAACAATATCTGAACACCGTGCGTCCAATGCACCTCGAATTCGTTGAACCGACAAAGCGATACGCCGATGTCATTTTCCCTGGGGGTGGACGTAATCCGATCGCAATTGATATGGTCGTTGCGCGGATTGAAGCAGCACTCCAGGCGATGGCTTGACGTGATACACAACTGAGAGCAAACTACTAGTAGAGAGGTAGTTGTGCTCAACATAGTACCTCACCTGCTGTTAGCCAGTACGGCAGGTTCGACGCCCGGCCAACGCTGAATTGAAAGGGAAGGATGGCTATTTTCGCCGTCGTCCTGGTAACAGTCGCCTGGATCAATGGACTATGGAGGTCACTGCCCTGGCGAATATCGATGAATTACCGCTCAGTTGGACACGTACCCATCTGACCAGACCACGCTGGCAGGCGATCAAACTGCCGCTTTCAGGGCTGACCTGGCTGGCATACGCTACGCTTCCCGCAACCTTCACGCTAACGCACCTGCAACGTGAATACTTTGCCAACTCGGGTCTCCTCTTGCGCGGCTGCCCCTCTAGTGTAGCCAGTACGTTAGCTGCAGCAGGTTGGGAAACGATTCGGGTGGGGATTGAAGGGATTATTGATCTAACGAGTGACAGTCTCTCCCGTCGTTCGATCCGCAAAATGACACGGGCTGCACTCCGTTTTGGCAGCGTGATCGAAGTACCATGGAATCCCGCCGCAGTTGCTCGCCTACGCTGGCTGGCGCGGGAAGCACGTTACGGAGCGCGTCCACAACTGCGTTACCTTTTTCGCACTGTCTTTGAACCAGAAACCCGGCTGTTTGTATTTGTTGACACAGCCGATGAATGGCAGGGGGCACTCCTGCTGACGCAACCGACCCCGACAACTGCCGTTACCGAATTGATGTTGCGGCGAGTCACTGCTCCCTCTGGGATTATGGAAGCACTCTTTACCACCGCCGGGCAGCACCTTTACGCTGAAGGATGTCGGACATTCAGCCTCAATGAAGTACCTTTTTACCATCTTGAACAAGATTTACGTCCACTCGAACGGCTGGTCACACTGGTAGGACGCCAGATGACAGCGGTGTACAACGCTCATGGCCTCTACCGCTTCAAAGCCAAATTCGCCGACTTCTGGCGCCCTGTCTATCTCTGTGCGCGACCACGGCTCTCAATTCGCGCCCTTGTCGATCTCTTCACGGTATCGGGGTGTCTGGAACTGGCGGCCAGTGGCCTGTATCGCCGGAGAGCAGCGTAGGCAGACCAGACTGCCGACGTTGGAGCAGAAGCTGTTCGTATTCGTGCAATCGCTGTAACTGTCGTCGGTTGGGGCGGATAATGGGGCGTGCGAGGTGCAGCCTGGTCAACGCAGCACGAGAGCCGATACCGTAACGAGCCATGAGGTACGCCGCCGTCATCAGTGGTGCTCGTCCAACCCCGGCATGGCAATGGACGAAGACCGGTAACCTATCACTAATAGCCTGCGCGATAAAGTGCACGCCTTCGTCGAGTTGGTTCAGTGTTGGCGGATGGAAATCGGGCACCAACAGCCGTAAACTGCGCATGGGGAATGGTTCGACAAACGGATCGGCACGCTCGGCCTGGAGCGAGAGCACAGCCCGCACACCTAACTGATGGATCGCCGGCCACTGCCGGGCACTGAACTGACCGCCAACAAAGAGCATTGGGGTGACAGGCGAGATGTTAAGCCCGAAGAATCGTTGCCATTGGGTAGAAACGTAGTGCCGCAGTCGTCTCATCATAGGATTTCTCTGGTACAATACGACATTAGACTCTACAGGTATGGTAACACAGCTATGTGGCCATTTCGCAAACCGGTCGACCTCAACGCGACTACTACCCGTTCCAGCCAACCTGCCGATGTCACGGCAGTGAGTCATTTGTTTCGTGCTGCCGGTCGTCGCTTTCTGGCTACAAATGGCAGCGAACTGTACACCGCTGTCGAGGAAGGGCGGGCGACAGTACTACAATTTGGCGCTGACATCCTGGCAGTGGCTGTCTTGGGGAAGCCGTTCAATCACGTAACGTGGTTACGCGCTCTGGCCATCAACGAGCGAGTGCATCCTAAAGATGCCCTCAAACAGTTAGCGTCAGCACTCGACAACCTGGCTCGCGATCACGCGGTCACACATATCTACTATGCGGGTGATGAACAGTCCGATCAGTGGCTTCGTCCGCTCCTTACAGCGGCTGGCTACTATCATCAGACCGATGTCGTTGTTTATGAAAAGCGTGGCTGGGAAATACCGGCCAACGGTAATCCTGATGTGCAAGTTCGCCCTGCCCGTGCCGTTGATTTAGCTGAAGTGTTGCGACTCGATACGCGCTGTTTTGAACCACAATGGGTCAAAGACGAAGGTATCCTCGCGCCAGCAATTGCCGATGGTTCATTCTTTGTGATGGCTGAACTTAACGGACAGGTCGTAGGGTACAGTTACGCAACCAGCCATTTTGGCGGCAGGCTTGTGCATCTAGTGCGAATCGCCGTTGATCCAGAACAACGAGGACGTGGCATTGGTGTGCGGTTGCTGGCCGAGTTCGTAACCTATGCGGCAGAAACTGGCGCCGAGTTGCTCACTCTGAATACACAGGCGTACAACCATCATGCCCAGCGACTCTACCGCTGGTTCGGCTTTGTGCCGACCGGCGAGCGTCAGCCGGTGCTGTGTCGCTGGTTGTAGAGAGGGTGAACCGTGCCACCAAAAGTTGATCCGCGTGATTGGGAACGGCTGTTCAGCGGTCGCCGACGTCGCCGTGGGCCATTACGCACGCTCGTTACCGCGCTGGTTGGCGGCCTCTTGATCCTTGGCCTGATAAGTGCTGCCCCGTTTATCCTGCGTCAAATTGAAATCAGTCGTGAGGTTATGCGACCAACCCAGATCGCACTACAGACGCGCGAAGCGCGAGCGACAGCTCAGCGAACAGCTACCCAACAGTCCACACTGACACCGACCCCAATACCTTCCCCGACTGCAACGCCGCCGCCAATTATTGGTCGCGCACGGGTCATCAATGGCGGCAATATCCGCAGTGAACCACGCATCGCAGCAGAGACAGTCATCGGACAGGTCTGCGTTGGCGATCAGGTCGAGTTATTAGCCGAAGAGACGCTCGCCGGCAATAATCGCTGGTACCGGCTGCGCGTTGTCGCTACCGCCAACGATTGCGCACCGCAGCGGGTGAAGGCCGGGACGGAGGGATGGGTAAGTGCTACCCTGCTGAGCCAACCAGAGCCGTAATGACTATACTGTCGCCGCCACTCGCTCGTATACAGCCAGAGTTGCCTGGGCCGTTGCGCGCCACGAAAAGAGGGTCGCACGCTGTTGACCACGCTGACGGAGAAACTGGTACAGGGCAGGTGAACGTAGGACGCGCAAGATACCATCGGCAATTTCGTGCATGCTGTGCGGATCAACCGTGAGCGCCGCTTCGCCAACCACTTCTGGCAGACTGCCCGCATAGGCACAAACAACCGGTACACCACACGCCATTGCCTCAAGCGGTGGTAAGCCAAAACCCTCGTATGATGAAGGAAAGACAAAGAGCAGGGCGCCGCTGTAAAGTGCCGGTAGATCGTCATCACTCACATGAGAGAGCACTTTGACCCGCTCCTGCAAGCCGTACCCGGCAGCCATCACGGTCGGCAACGGGTAACGCGGATCGAACTTGCCGGCAACCACCAGGATAGTATCAGACAGTGAGGATGGCAATTCAGGCAACACGCGCTGCCAGGCCCGTAACAGACGGTCGACGTTTTTGTGTGGCTTATTTGAGCCAACGAACAACACATAATGGCGCGGGACACCGTACCGCCGTCGCATATCGGTAATGACATCAGGCGGCTGCGGAGTAAAGGCAGGAGCGGCAGCCAGCGGAGTAACAGCAATCCGCTCACGGGGGATGCGCAAATGGAAGGCCAGATCATCCCGTGAGACCGACGAGATCGTAATCAATTGACGAGCACTCCGGGCGGCAAGACGCAATGCCAGCCGGTAGAAACGTCGTCCGTTTGGACTGAGGGTCTGCGGATACCGTAACGGCAATAGATCATAGATCGTTACTACCGAAGGGCAAGGGAGCAGGTATGGTTTGACAAGGTAGGGTGAATGGAGAAGATCAAGGTGTAACCGACCGGCAAGGAACGGGAGTTCGAGTTGTTGCGTCAAGGCAAAGGGTGAACTACGTACCGAAACAATTTCGACATGCGCATCGGTCAACGTCGGTAGTGTTTGCCCGATATTGGTGAACACAAACAGCCGATGCTGACCGGTGAGACGGCTCAGTTCGGGTAAGAGTGATGTTATATAGCGACCAATACCGGGAAAGTGGTCGCTGGCATAGCGAGCATCAAAGCCGATACGAAGCGATTGCATTGTGTTTCCATTATAACTGGATCGGCGCATGACATATCTGAACCCGATTCTCATTTGACAAGTCCATCATTCTAGGCGTATCATACAATTAGTTTATCTAACTAACTGTCTATGCCCATGGACGATCCGACAATTCGCAATGCCCAACGCCTGATCAAGCTGCTCGATTGTATGCGGGCAAAACAGCCGCGCAGCTCTCTCTTTGATCAGCTCAGCGAGTGGGGCTTATCAATATCGCACTTACGACTGCTCAGTCTCCTCGCACCTGATCGGGAAGTGTCGATGCGCGAACTGGCAGAGGCGCTTAACGTCAAACCACCATCGCTCACGGCATTGACCCGACGGTTGGTACAAACCGGTCTGATCGAGCGGCGGCCACACCCTGATGATAACCGGATCATTCTCCTCTCGCTGAGCAGTCGTGGCCGACAACTACACCACGATCTCGAAACCGAGCGATTGGCCCGTATGACCAAACTGCTGGCCGGTTTAAGCCATGCCGAACAGCAGGTATTTCTCGATCTGCTTGAACGGGCCATGCAGACATAGCGGAAACGATGGGCATGAGAACAGTTAGCACGTTTCTGAACATTCACGTGCCGACGATTCGCTGGCAACGGCAGAGGAGACGGTGAGCACCGTTGGCTACCGACTGCGGCGGCCCGGTCAAACAACAGCCCAACGGGTTTGCCGCTCACCTCAGCACAGGGCTAGCGGATTTCGTTTGCAAGTACGAAGAGTTTGTTTCAGACACGATGGTAGATCGACGTACTGAGAACACATAGGAACAAAGAGTCACGTATGCAGGTTCAACAGGGAATGTCTCGCTCGCCAGGGCGTCGACCGACTTCTGGCGCCTTACTCCGCGCCATCCGCTACCTCGGTAACCAGCGGCGTACAGTACTGGTTGCTTACGGTTCGCTGGTTGTAGCCACGCTGGCGCAACTGGCCGTACCACAGTTGGTTCAGAACATGATCGATGCTGTGACACGCAGTGTTGTTGCGACGCGCATCTTAACCGAGGTGCCGGCAGCGTTTCAAGCGGCGGCAGCAGCACGGCTCGGTCTAACGATTGAGGAGTTACAGCGTAATGCGGCTCATGCGGAAGAAATTGTGATCAATGCAGCATTGCTCATTCTCGTATTTGCCGTCATGCGCGGAATCTTTTCGTTTTTACAGTCGTTCATGGCTGAGCGAACCTCGCATGGTCTAGCCTTTGATCTGCGGAATGCAATTTTCAGTAAGATTCAGCGCATGTCGTTCAGTTTCTACGACCGTAATCAGACCGGGCAACTCATGGTTCGCGCAACCGATGATGTCGAGCGCGTGCGGACATTTGTGGCGCAGGGATTAGTACTGGCTGCCCAATCGTTTCTCCTCTTAATCGGCGCGTTGATCGTGCTAGCCTTTACAAACTGGCAATTAACACTTGTTATTGTGCCATTATTACCGCTTGCTCTGGCAATCTTTTTTATTTTCGGTCGGATCAGCCAGCCTTTATTTTTGGAAGTACAGAATCGCCTTTCGCGTCTGAATACCATTTTGCAGGAAAATATTGCAGGTATGAAGGTTGTCAAGGCATTTGCCCGCGAATCTTACGAAGAGGAACGGTTTGATCGGGCAGCTACTGCGCTGATGGAGCAACAGATTCGGGTAAATCGCATTTTCGCCTTTCTGTTTCCGGTTATATTTCTGATAGCACAATTGGGACAGGTAGCGATCCTCTATTTCGGTGGTCAGCAAATCTTGAACGGTACGCTTGCGCTTGGCGAGTATCAGAAGTTCAGCCTCTACCTGGTATACGTCTTTTTCCCACTCGGTCAGCTCGGTTTCATTATTGCGCTGCTGGCTCAGGCTGGTGCCTCTGCCGAACGAATCTTTGAGGTGCTCGATGCCCGAAGTGAGATTGTCGAGCGACCAGACGCGATCACGTTGCCACCCATCCAGGGCCGAGTCGAATTTCGCAATGTCACCTTCCGCTATTTCAACAGCAGTGCCCCCGTCTTGCAGAACGTAAGTTTCGTTGTTGAGCCAGGACAAACCGTCGCCTTGCTGGGAGCAACCGGTAGTGGTAAAACCTCGATTATCAATCTCATTCCCCGCTTCTACGATGTAAGTGAGGGGGCGGTGTTGATCGATGGGTACGATGTCCGTGAGGTAACAATTGATAGTCTGCGGAGTCAGATCGGTATTGTGTTACAAGAGACCAATCTCTTTAGTGGTACGATCCGCGAGAATATTGCGTTTGGCCGCCCTGATGCCAGTGACGAAGAGATTATTGCTGCTGCAAAGGCTGCGGCAGCTCACGACTTCATCACGAGTTTTCCCGACGGTTATAACACACGGGTGGGTGAACGCGGAATGACCCTCTCTGGCGGGCAAAAACAGCGGATCGCGATTGCCCGTGCATTATTGCTGAATCCACGACTGCTCATTCTCGATGACAGCACGAGCAACGTTGATGTTGCAACTGAAGCGTTGATCCAACGTGCTCTTGACCGTTTGATGCGAGGACGCACTAGTTTCGTCATTGCACAGCGGATCAGTACGGTGCGGAATGCCGATTTGATCCTCGTGCTCGATAAAGGACGGTTGGTTGCCAGCGGCACGCATGCCGAGTTGATGGAACAAAGCCCGATCTACGCCGAAATCTATACGTCGCAGTTAGTCGAAGATGCACCATTACCATCACCAAATGGCCAGACTGGAGAAGGAGCAACAACGCTATGATGGGAGGACTTGGTGGCCCCGGTCGAATGCTCAACACCGAGGTACAGAAGCCGAAGAATGTGCTGGCAACTATTGCACGCTTCTGGACCTACTTTTATCCATACTGGCCTGCCATCGTACTGACGTTGATCACCATTACAGCCAGTGCTCAGTTGCAGGTCACCGCACCGGAATTGATCGGACAGGCAGTTGATTGTTATCTCTTCCCACGGGCCGATGCCTGTTGGTATACCACTATTGACCCGGCAGCCACAAATGCTGACCGACTAGGTGGGTTGACCGGCCTGATCGGGTTGTTGCTGGTTGTATTTATCGGTGGTGCACTGTTGCAGGGTGTAGCCTTCTTCAGTATGAACTGGGTTGGTCAACGCGCTTTGCGTCAGATCCGTGAAGATGTATTTGCCCATATTCATCGTCTTTCGCTCGGATATTTTGCCCGTAACGAAGCGGGTAATGTCATGAGCCGAATCACTAGCGATACCGATACGATACAGCAAGCGCTCAGTTTCGCACTGTTGAGTGTGGTCAACGGCATACTGCAAATTGGTCTCACCATCAATGCCATGGTGCAAAGCAATCTGCCGTATGCGCTCATCAGTCTGAGTGTCTTGCCATTGAT
>NZ_JPIM01000043.1 GCF_000735195.1 Chloroflexus sp. MS-G | reverse complement strand
TTCCGCAGCGCGGGAGAGGGGCCAGGGGTGAGGGGTTGAAAAACCCTGCGCGCAACGTCCGTCGTTGCAACGTTGCTCCTGAATAGTGGTATAATAAGAGGCCAGGAATGTCTTTTCAGAAAGCCGGAGTGGCGAAAAGGCAAACGCTGCGGTCTTAAAAACCGCTGGGGGAAACCCCTTACGGGTTCGAGTCCCGTCTCCGGCACCATGCGAACAATGCAGAGCGACCATGATGGTCGCTCTACTGATTTGAAACACTGGAAGTGTGTTGATATGTCCAGAAAGGAAATATTACTTGAAAGGTGGGGATGAACTATACCTCAAAATCCTCCTTGACCCGATTAAAACCTGTGCGGAATATAAGCCTCGGTTTGGTCAGGGCGCTCCGAGCGGAGGCTTAACATTACAACAGTTTCAAAACCTTTACAAAGCTGACTCGTTGTATAGCTGGTTTGGACTGGATAATCCAATGATGTATACCGCGCATAGAGCCGCAGGTGGAATGACGAGTCTCTATCGACAGATCGGAATCGGATGCGAACGACTTTTTAGAACAATACTGAAAGACACTTTAGACCTCTCAGACGAAGATGTGATATGGTCTTATGATGTCCTCTTGGTATCGGGGAAGAAACGAACCCTGTACCTCGATGGTCGTATTCCTCTTGATCGAATTGCTGATAAGGGGAAACGAGAGAAAATTTTGCATGGATGCAAGAATCAACCAAGAAAATCGGTGTAGATCCAGGAGTCGCTGCTACGTTAAAAGGAACGGTCTTTGAGGTTCGACAGGGTTATAAGAGTAAGGACGCAAAGCGCCAAAATGCTGATATTGCGAATGCAGCAACAGCATATACACAAGCTTACTTGCCATGTGCTGCTATTCTTTCAACACAAATTGATACAGATATTTCGGATCGATATAGACGTGAGAAATGGATGCTGCTCACAGGTGTTGTTGGTGCAAATGATCCACTTATTTCAGTTTACGATTTTATGCGAGACGTGATTGGCTATGACCTTGCGAGTTTCTTCGAGCGAAATAGCCCGACTCTCCGTAAGGCAGTAGAAGATATTTTAAGAGTTTTGTTGACATAACAAGGTAGTGTATGAGTATACGTGCAAGAAGAGAACACCTTCAGCAACGAGCCGAGTATACGCAAAAATTGAACGCTAACAGTGGGAGACATGGATGGATCAGATTGACCCCAGCTTACTCTCTCAGACTTGTTGAAGAGATTATTACAGGCTGCTCCGGTTTCCAACGGATTTTAGACCCATTCTGTGGAACAGGAACAACAGCACTCTCCGCAGCGTATCATGGCCATGTCTGTGTGACTACAGACATCAATCCATTCCTGGTATGGCTGGCGCAAGTCAAAAGTGCCCGGTACTCGATGAAACAGATCGAGGAGACACGTGCAGCCTGCCATGAGGTGTTACACCTTGTGGAACGTCGTGCTGTTGAACCAATACCGGCGCCTCCACTGTTTCATATCGAGCGCTGGTGGAGTCCAGAGACTTGTGAATTTCTCTGTTATCTCCGTTCGGCTATTGAGCATGTGACCCAACCAAATACTTCAGTACGTCACCTCTTATTAGTGGCCTTCTGTCGCACATTAATGGAGGAGTCGAATGCCGCTTTCCACCATCAATCGTTGTCATTCCGGAGAGAACAAAATGCCAGACGCCTTTTGCTTTTCAACTCAGGAGATGTGTTTGCCAATCACGTTCAGTTCGTTCTTAGCAGTGCTGCCGATAATCCGACCGGTGAAGCCGTTGTCTCTCTGGCTGATGCACGTCACCTTGCAGAATGTGTCGCTGGGCCATTCGATCTGGTGATCACGTCCCCTCCCTATGCCAATCGGATGTCATACATTCGTGAATTACGTCCATATATGTACTGGCTGGGGTTTCTGAGCAATGGGCGGGAGGCAGGTGAACTGGATTGGACAGCGATTGGAGGGACTTGGGGGATCGCTACGAGTCGGCTTGCTGACTGGGAACGGCCAGAACAGCACTTCAAAAGTTCCTATCTTGAGAGTGTCTTACAAACAATTGCAAGTTCACGGCAAAAAAGTGGAGCGTTACTTGCCAGATATGTCGCCAGGTATTTTGAGGATATGTGGAAACATTTTTGTGAGTTGCCAAAGCTATTAGCGTCTGGCGCAGAAATACACTACATCGTCGGCAACTCAACATTTTATGGGACATTAGTTTCAACGGAACAATTGTATGTTGGGATGTTGTCAGAACTCGGATTTTCTCGAATCGAATGCCGCCCTATTCGGAAACGAAACTCGAATAAGCACCTCCTTGAGTTTGATGTCGTTGCTTACTGGAAATGAAGAGAACAATAGGTAGGTTTAGCTAATTCAAAATGGTGCTTTTCGTCTCCAATTCCAGCTCTCGATCAGCAAGGTAAGGCCAACGAGCAAGAACAACCCCGGTAGTAAAAGCTTCGGTATTAAAAAGAGAACACCTAACCCGAACAACCAGATGGCATTGCGGATACTGGGAAAAATAGTACCTCGGCGCAGGTGAATCAATAGTTGGGCAATACCAAGCATCATCAAGATGTTGGGCCAGATCGTTGGTGGCAGCCTGAAGATCATCGGAATCAAGAAAGCTGCACCGATGAGAAGAAGGGTGATGCCAACCTCAAACCCACTATCACGTGTCTGTTGTGGCTGTGGTAATGAAGTGCTGCGCGGCAGGCTCACTGCTGGTCGTGCGGTACCATGGTGTATCGCAGCACCACAGAAGACGCAAAAGCGAGCATGAGACGGATTGATGCTATGACAAGCTGTGCAAGCAATCGTTGTGTCCGGTGATGACGGTAGTTGGACGGTTTCGCCAGTTGTCACGCGCACCGCCATACCGCATTCGATGCAGAAGCGGGCATCATCGGGTAATTCAGTCTGACAATGCGGGCAATGCATAGCTTTCCCTTTCTGCATTCAACATTGTACGTCTTTCGATATGACGCAGACAATCGAGTTAAGGTTGCATATACTGACGTAGACATGCCAGTGCTGCTTGCTGCATCTTTGCCGGTATATCGTTGAGCGGTAGGTCTCCGGTTGTTGCACTGTACAGATACGATTCGATACCGAATACTGCGCAGCGGGCAGCCGGTGTTGGCGGTAGACCTGGCGCCGTAGCCGCGTGCGCAGCGGCTACAGCCCGACGTGGGTTGGATTGAATACTCGGATCGGATAGCAGGCTTCCAAGCGCTGGCAGACGTCCTAGGGCCGCGCTCAGCCGTAATTGAACTTCAGGTTGATAAAGCACAGCAAGGAGTGCTGTGATGTCGTCGGTTGTGGCTTTGCCATCACGGTGGCGCATCAGCAGACTACCGCCAATCAGCGGACGTGCCGGCGCACCGGCGAAGGTAGGGAGTGGCGCAATCCCAATCTGGAACGTATCACTTATGGTCTGATAGGTTGACCATGCCCAGTCACCGTCAATAGCGTAGGCAGCCAATCCCTGCGCCAGCAATCGCTGACCACGTGCATAGCTATCACCGTTACGGGGTGCTGCCCGGTAGAGATCACGCAACAGGGTTAGCGTCGCAGTCATAGCCGGTGTGTCAAGGGTTGGTTGTGTACCATCAGGGGTCGTAAAGGCGCCGCCAGCAGCATACAACCACGGCGCCAGCCAGCGTGCTGCTCCCCAACCCTGTACGAAGCCGGCTCGCTCTGGTGTGCGGGCGGCCTGGGTGAGCGTTACGAGTTCGGTTGTTGTTGCCGGTGGTATACGGTCGGGCTGGTAAAGTAATAAGAGCATGTCTTGGGCCGTGATTGGCGCCCCCCACAATGTTGTGTCCGTTTGCGCAATCGCTTGCAGACCGGGCAGGACATCAAGTGGTAGATCAACGTTGAGTGGTGCTAGTGCGTTATCGGCAAGCAAGCCCACTAATGCTTCTTGATTGGCCCAGATCAAGTCTGGTGGTGGTAGACCGAGCATCTGATCGGTTGCCAGGCTTAACAACAAACCATCAGGATTGCGTGGAACGATAGTTATATCAAGTGTGGCGATCTGAGCTGCCTGTTGTAGCTCGGCAGCAATTGCTGGTTGTGCATCATCTGGTTCTGCAACCAAGATGGTTAATCGACGAGCGACTGGTGTGGCTGTTGGGGGTGGCGGGGGAGTAGGTGATGGCGTTGGTGTCGGTACTGGAGTGGCAGCAACGATAGGGGAGACAGGTGTTGGTGTTGGTGTTGGGGCGGCACACGCTGTACACAGAAGTGCCACGACGCCAATGAGCGCCGCGGCACGAATCACACAACGGTACACCGTGTTATCCCTGTAAGTGCGCTTCAAGGAACCACAAATCCTTATCGACAGCACGGGCAATCTCGGTCATCAAATCAGCCGTTGCCTGATCGTTCAGGCTGGTAGCGAGATCGATCCCCTGACGGGTAGTTTGGGCATACGCCGCAAAGCGGTCGGCAAGCGCGGTGACGTGGCTCATACCGTCGGTAATATCAGTCGGATATTCCGGCAGGCGGGAGGCAGCGGCGGCCATACGGGCTGTACCAAGAGCAGTGCCGCCTAGCGCCGTAACACGCTCGGCTAGCAGGTCAACAAAGCCAGCCAGCCGACCGGCAAGTTCATCAAATAACTCGTGTAGCTCTAAAAACTGTGGCCCTTTAACGTTCCAATGGGCCTGCTTGGCCTGACTCATCAGATCGAACGTATCGGCCAATTGCTGATTCAGCATCGCAATCAGCGTGCGCCGATGCTCGGCCGGAATATCAATGCGCGTTGCGAATTCGGTTGTCTGTGTCATACTGTCTCTCCTTATGTCGCTTTGTCCTTGCCAGACCGTAACGATTACGGTTGACAGCGGCGATGACAGCAGTCGAGGGTGTCATCACTAGTACTATCATCATACCAAAGTAAGGCTGGTTTTGCCAGACACAGTTTGATATGTTGATGGGTGTGATAGCTATGTACCGCTTATTCGGTGACAACAAGATAGGCCGGTTAGTACTGATGTACAAAGCATAATCAGGACTGCATCCCTATGATTTTCCGCATGACAAATCTCTTTTTACTCGTCATCATGTTGGTGTCTGTCGCTCAAGCGCAGCAGTCAGGGCCGGTGACACTCTGGATTCCCATCGTGCAAAGTCCGCCACCGACCGTTGCCGGTTATCTTGGGAGTGAGCAGAACGATGCACTTGTTGCCGTTGGTATAACCTCTACCGGCAATGTAATCATTGCCGGAAATGTGCCGGTACTGGCCGGTGTACCAGAGACTGTTTTACCGAACGGTGGATCGGGTGCACTGGTGCAGATTGCTGCTGATGGCCGAACGATCAGTCGGATTGTTCGTGTCGCATCTACGCTGAGTCATGCGGCGTTAGCCAGTGATGGTAGCGTGGTTGTATGTGGTCCAGATGGATTGAGTGTGGTTGCTCCGGATTTGACGACAATCCAGTGGACGGCAACGCCAGGGAATGTAGTCCGTTGTGCTATTGCCCACGATGGCCGGGTAGCGGCGCTCATGGCTGCCGACCGGATGTTGCTGGTGTATCCGGCCAACGGTGGGATACCGCGTTCAATCAACGTACTTGGTACGGCAGTACACGATATTGCCATTGACGCTACCAGTGGATTGGTGTTTGCTACCGGCTATACGCAGGCCGCTTCTGATTTGAAAGTTGCCTTCCTTCGTGCGTATCGGCTGAACGATGGTGAGCTGGCATGGCAACGCTACGGCTTTAGTGCGAGTGTTGTTAAAGGGGCCGGTCTTACCGCTGATAGCGAAGGTCGGCGTCTGGTAATGGGGGCTGATGGAATGCTCTACATGGCCGGATTTACCGATGGCGGGAATTCTATCTTTACGCACGACCCGGCTGACATTCATCGCGTATTGAGCGCGAGTGAATTGATCAAATTTGACTCCTACAACAATCCGTTTAATCTCAGCGGC
This sequence comes from Chloroflexus sp. MS-G, assembly GCF_000735195.1. Taxonomy (GTDB): domain Bacteria; phylum Chloroflexota; class Chloroflexia; order Chloroflexales; family Chloroflexaceae; genus Chloroflexus. Next base: position 31,527 of record NZ_JPIM01000043.1, on the reverse strand, counting down.
GCTAAATCGCTGGCCTGGTATGGACGTTTTGATCCTGCAACCGGCACGCTGCTACGGGGGCAGTGGTTGCTAACCCGCTTGAGCGATGGTAAAGGAAATTCCATCTCAATTCGTGGGCTGGCGGTTGCAGCAGATGGAACGCTGCTCATTGTGGGTGATACCGCATGTTGCTTGCAAGGCCGTAGTGGGATGCAGTTATTTGCGCAAACGCTGGGGGGTTATGAAAGTGGTGAACCGTTTGTGCTGGTTGTCAAATCTGATTTCTCACAGCGCCTGTTGTGGACTGCGCTGGCGGCACCGGGGGCAACGGCTGGAAGTTCGCCGGCGGTTGCCGCAGCCGTTACCTCAGATCGGCTGGCGGTTGTCGTTAATTTGAACCCCAACTCGGTGAATTCGCGGGCATTGATTACGACCGGGAATCCGCCGTTCGCTACTCGACCTGGTGGCACTGATGGATACTACGTTACAATGCCGCTGAACCGTTAGCCGGTAGCAGGAACGGACATTGCAGGGTTTGTTATAATGCCATTGTTTGTCACCATTCTGTTTTCTCGGGAGTAGGGTGTTTATCGTGTCAACAGTTTCTGCAACTGCTATCGCCGAAATACATCGCATCACGACAGCCATTCGTGAGCAGATTGGTCGAATTATTGTTGGTAAAGAAGCGATCATTGATCTGTTGCTTGCTGCTTTATTGTGTGAAGGTCACGTGCTTCTCGAAGATGTGCCCGGTACGGGTAAGACAACACTTGCTCGTGCCCTGGCCGGTGCTCTGGGTTGTACGTTTCAGCGCATTCAGTTTACCCCTGATCTGTTACCGTCTGATGTGACCGGCCTTTCGTTCTTTAATCAAAAGATCGGTGAGTTTCAGTTTCGTCCCGGTCCTATCTTTGCCCAGATCGTGCTCACCGATGAAATCAATCGGGCAACGCCACGCACGCAAAGCGCCCTCCTCGAAGCTATGCAAGAGCGCACAGTCTCGATTGATGGTGAAACACGTCCCCTCCCACGTCCCTTTATGGTCATCGCGACCCAAAATCCGATTGAGCTAGAAGGTACTTTCCCGTTACCCGAAGCACAGCTTGACCGCTTTTTGATCAAAGTTGCGATGGGTTATCCAAATGCTGATGAAGAAGAAGAGATCGTGCAGCGATCACTCACAGCGGCAACAGGATCACTGCCATCACCAGTTGTGGATGCAGGTGAAGTACGCGCTCTACAGGCAGCCGTTCGTGGGGTATCTATCAGTCCGCCAGTACGTCGGTATCTGGTGACGATCACACGCGCTACTCGTGAGCGCCCTGACATCGAGTTGGGCTCGAGTCCGCGTGGTTCACTAGCGCTTGCCTATTTGGCTCAGGCGCGCGCAGCAATGGCCGGTCGCAGCTTTGTGCTTCCCGATGACGTAAAGGCCATGGTGATACCAGCGCTCAACCATCGTCTCATTCTAACGGCTGAGGCACGTTTGCGCGGCCAGACAACCATCGGTATTCTCCAACAGATGTTGACGCAGATTCCGGTACCGGTAGAGGGTGAAGAGGAGCTTCGGTGAGTAAGTTCTCCGGTTGCGACGGTGTCTTTCAGGCAGGTATGTCAAGTGCTAGCAATTGGCGTGTATGCCGCATGAGCATACTACGGTGTAGGGGCGCAAATCGCCCCTACGTATCATCCCCTTGCAGACGTAAAATAGTCGGCCAGACCTCCGCTGCCGGTAATGGCGGAGCGAACAAGTAACCCTGTAGAATGTCACATCCCATACTGGCCAGCGCGATGCGTTGTTCAGGTGTTTCTACACCTTCGGCGATAACAGCCAGACCAAGGCTATGGGCCAGATTGATAATTGCTCGCAGTAAAGCTCGGCTGTTCGTTACCATCTGGTTCTGCTCATCGATAGCCCGTACAAAGGCCTGATCAATCTTAAGTGCATCGAGTGGTAACTGACGCAAATACGCAAGCGATGAATAACCGGTACCGAAATCATCGAGCACCACCCGCACACCTATCTGGTGTAGTTGATCGATCTGGTGCGCAGCATACATTGGGTCATCAAGCATCACCCCTTCGGTAATCTCCAGCTCAAGGCAGTTTGCCGGTAAGCCAGTCGTGTGGATGATCGCTGCTACTTCAGCGATGAACTCGGGTCGTAACAATTGACGAGCAGAAATGTTAACACTCATACGCAACAGGGGGTAGCCAGCCTGATGCCATTCCATTGTCTGACGGCAAGCTTCGCGCAGCACCCATGACCCGATGTCTACGATCAGATCACTTTGCTCGGCAATAGGGATAAATTCACCAGGCGAGATAGGGCCGCGTTGGGGATGATGCCAGCGCACCAAAGCCTCGACACTGACGATCCGTTCACTGACCAGGTCGTATTGAGGCTGATAGTAGACCTTGAGTTCGTGACGTTCGATAGCACGTCGCAACTGTACTTCTAACGCGAGTCGGTTATGAGCACGGCGGCTATGTTCGGGACGATAATGCAGAAAACCGTTCCGCTTTGTTTCCTTTGCCCGATGCATAGCGCTTTCGGCATTCTTGAGCAGTGTCATGCTATCAACCCCATCGCGTGGGAAAAGACTAATGCCGATACTGGCAGTCAGCCGTAGTTCCTGTCCTTCCTGGAGATATGGCGTTTGCAGAGCCTCAAGGAGGCGGTAAGCAGCCATATCGGCCAGGCGTGCATCCGGCAGATCGGGCATTAGCAGCAGAAACTCGTCGCCGCCCATACGGCCCAGCGTATCTTGAGGACGCACACACGTCGCAAAGACCTGACTGACATGCTTCAGGAATCGATCACCTGTTGGATGACCCAACGAGTCATTGATTTGCTTGAAGCCATCGAGATCGATAAAGAGGAGTGCGACTGTACGCCGATGTTCACGCGCATCATGCAGGGCCAGATCAATTCGTTCCTGCAACAGGTGGCGATTAGGTAAGCCGGTCAGTGTGTCGTACCTTTCTTGATAACGCAGTTGGGTGTTCAGCCGGTTATGATCGGCAATCAAGCTTAGCAGGTCAGTGACAACTCGTAAAAGGACCTGATCACGTTCGGACATCCATTCAGTTTAGGTATGGAAGATAGCCAGTGCGCCTTTTGTACCGGCAAGGGGCCAGAGCCAGCAGCCAGTCACACCGTAATGGCACAAATCGGTCCAGTGAGTACGCAAATCAATCGGTATTGGTCGCGAATGGTGGGCATGGGCAAGTAATTGGCGAATGCGTAATTCAATCTGTTCAGCCGCCTCACTTAATCGCTTACTGAACACCGACGTATGCCCATCGATTCCCGTCCATACCAGCCAATGCGGGCGTTGTCGTTCGATCAATTCAACTAGCTTCGTCAGAACCGTGTTCACCGGACTGTGCTGAAGCAAGAGTGCCAGAATCTCTGAACGATCATGCTCAAGGAAAGAGGCTAACTTTTGCGCACTAATATCACGGTGCAGGGCGATGAAGTGGGTTGTCTGATGGCGCTCATTTGTAACCGGTGACAGGCTCATATCGACCCAGATCGGTTCGCCGGCACGGCTGTAGTAGAGTATTTCAAGGCGGATCGTTTGTTGCCGTTCCATTGCCTGCCAGAGCATCGTCAGCGTAGTTGGATCGGTCGCCGGGCCATGCAAAATTCGCAGGCTGCGGCCAATCAGCTCTTGGGTTGCGTAGCCGGTCAGATGGGTACAGGCAGCGTTGGCATAACGGATAAAAGGCCCTGGCGCCTGGAGTGGCTCGGCATCAAGGATGAGAACAGCATCGTTGGTATTGACAATCACCGACTCAAGAAGGCGCAATCGTTCTTCAGCTTGCTTACGGCTGGTAATATCGCGCACAACGATTAATGCGCCGCCGCTCGCTAGTTCATCGTCATACAGTGGATCGATACTGACATCAACAATCATCGTGCGCCCGTTGGGCAAACGATGCAGTAATTCGCCACGCCAACCTCGATGCAGAGTAGTATTCCAGGAAGGATGTTCGTATGACTGGTAGGGTAATGGCTCGGCAGTAAAGAGACGTGAGAGGGGTTGATCGATCACCTCTTCCGGTCGTACTCCATAGAGATTGGCGGCCATTTCATTCAGGTAGATAATCGCGCCACTGCGGTCGGTCACAATCACCGCTTCGTTGATCTGGGCCAGTACCTTTGCCCGCAGGTTAAGCTGACGTTCGGCCTCGATGCGATCACTGACATCGAACCCGAAGCTGAGCACCTGTAGCTCTCCAGAATTTTCGATAATGATACCCTGCACTTCCACCACTCGTACCACCTGATCACGTGCATAAATGTGGTAACGAGCGGGTTTGAGAGTCTCGCCATTTTGCAGCTCTTGCCGCCGACGCCACATAAGGGTGTGCTCTTCCGCCGAAAGGAATTCGGTGAGTGGACAATTCAACACCTCTGCCGGATCAGAGACACCGAAAATGCGGGCACCGGCTGGATTGCAGTAACGGATCAATCCCTCGGAATAACTGCTGATCACGATCAGCATTGGCATCAGTTCGAGGAGTTGGCGATAACGGATCTCATTATTCCGCAGCGCATGATCGGCAGCAATTAATGCGGTGATGTCGTACCCACTCAGTACAATACCGGTAATCGGCGCCTGGTGTTGGTGATGACAGATGTGTAGTTCAAAGATACGCCAGCTTCCATCATCGTGGCGCAGGCGCACCCGCAACGGTTGCGCGCCACACTGGCCAACTGCTAGTTGATCCAGGTATTGCCGGACAATTACGTATTCATCTGGATGAATGAGTTGATAAAAGGAGCGGTTGAGGATGGTTGCTGATTCGTAGCCAAGTAAGGTATTAACTGCGCTGTTGATGAATTGAACAGTATAATCAGGTGCGAGAATAATAACAATTTCAGCGATACATTCTGCAAACGTTCGTATAGCTTCTGACGCTGAGCTGTTGTGCAGGAAGGTGCTTTGCGGCAATGATTCGTGACTGTTCATACCATTTGCATATCTTTGTGCTGGTGTTCATCGGTTGTAGTATACCGCTTTTGCTGCATAGTGTTGCAATGATGTTTACAGTAATAGATGCCTGACTGGGCCTGAGCATAAATTCAGGCTTACAGCAGGCACCCGTATAAACGAAGGTGTACGGTGTTTAGTTCAATAGTTGCCAGAGATCGAATCCTAGCGAGAAGAGAATGATGAAGAGGATCACACCGGAAAGAGGCAGCATATCAAACCGACGTGGATGGCGTGTTTGCCAGAAGTAGCGCAAACTGCGCACTAGCATGGCGATTGCCAGCAGATCGAGGAGAATGACCAGGGGAAGCGAGATGTCGGTTGTTAGTCCAATCAATGGCAAGACAATCGGCAAAAGTACATATTGCAGGGTACAACGGGTTGCCGAGATAAAGAGTGAGATGCTGAAAGCTCGCTCGCCGGGTGTGGCCGGTACGACCTCTTCTTCACCGACCTCTTCGGCGATATTGACTTCTGGTGCATGTGGTTGCGGTGGCAGGAAGAGTAAGCGATCAAACACTCGATCAAGGGTGTCAGTTATGGCAGACATAGGAATTGTTTCTCCATTGTGCTGCTTATGATAAAGGTGTACTTTATCTCATTATACCAGGAATTTATCCCCGAGACGGAATGAAGGCACGTGACCAACCTGGCAGGGGATTCCATTGTACGCTTTGTAGCGACATGGCGGTACTGACCCTGTGCCGGCATAAGCGGGTTGCTCGACTTTGGCTTGATTCGATGACCGACCCCGCAGCGCCGCCATCAGGCGCATCCCATCGCCGCCGTCCCAGTGGGTAGCAGTGCAATTCCTTATCCCGAACTCACGTTAAGTATGAGGAACATACCTGGAAGACTTTAAAAATCCTTGATCGACGAGAATGCTGTATACTGTAAAAGGATGTTCTGTATTGCTATGACGTTTTCTCTCTATACCTATGCTGCATCTCAAATGTGCATTGGCAGTTGTGTTTCTCCCACTGGCCGGCTGGTGGTGGTTTGAGCGCAGTGTCTGGATCACCGAATGGCTTCTTGGCCACAACGAAGGATTCCAGCGATTCGTGATCTGGCTCATTTCCACCTTACAGAGCAGCGGGTACGTAACGATCATTATTCTCGGCGCCGGGTATGTTCTGAGCAGTCTGTTCAAATTACTCTTCTGGCCAACCGGCATGCTTTCTCGCAAGTGGGGTTTCGCTGCGCTTGTTTTCTGGCTGACAGTCGTGGGTCTGGAGATCGGCGGGATTTTCAACGGTTACAGCATTCGCTACGTTGGTATGTTATCGATTGATGGTCAACCACCGCCAGAATGGGGACGCTGGTTGAGCGGTATTCCGCTGGCATTCCTCTTTGCTATCGGCCCTGAAGGTCTTGTCCGCTGGTCGTTTGGGTCAATCGCTGTGTGGTGGCGGCAAATGGTTGGGCAACGGATGGTGACCGGTAAAGGGTAATGGCTCGATGTGCTCGGCCCAGGTGTAAACCGGTCGCCCTCCCACAAAGACCTGTTGCACCACTGGATCGGGCATGCGGCGCACGACGATCAAGTCGGCAATACGACCGGGCTGAATGCTGCCGATAAGGTGATCGAGACCAACTGCTCGTGCTGGATTGTAGCTTATCAGCGCTACGGCAGCCGGTAAGCTGAGCGTTCCACGGTCGGCGAGACGAAAGATTACCGATAAGAGAGAGGCGGGATAGTAGTCGGCGCAGAGCCAATCGACAACACCGGCTTCAATCGCGGTCAGTGCGCTCACATTGCCGCTGCTCGATTTTCCGCGTAACACATTGGGCGCTCCCATGCCCACTGCCATTCCTGCGGCATGCGCAGCCTGTGCAGCGCGCAATGTAGTGGGAAATTCGGCAATCCGCACGCCATACTGAACCCACTGGGCTACCTTTTCTGGGGTATCGTCATCGTGGCTGGCGACCGGTAAGCCGTGTCGAGTAGCCCATTCGATAACTTGTTTAATTCGCTCAGGGATGTCTTTTTGGGAAGCCCGTTTGCGGTTCAGGATTTCATCGATCTCTGTTGTACTGCGGCCGGTCGTCTGGGCAACATACGCTCGAAACGCCGCTTCGGTCGTGTATTGTCCTTGCCCCGGACTATGATCCATAATCGAGACCAGCCGTACGAGGGGATGCCCTAACATCAATTTCAGCGCTTCAAGGCCACGTTGACTGCTCATTTCGACGCGCGCATGAATGAAATGACGTGCCCCGCAGTGGTGCTCTGTTGCCAGATGGTGGAGAAAATCATGGACAAAACGTTCACTGCGTACTCCAAATTCAGCATCATCCAGCGAAAGGGCATGAAACTGACAGGTGACACCACAGCCGAGCAAGAGACGGTCGGCGGCGTGTAGTGCAACACCGATTTCAATTTCGACACCGGGGCGCGGTTGTACCAGCTTTTCAATGGCATCACAGTGCAGGTCGATCAGGCCAGGGAGCAAATATGCACCGGCCAGATCGAGTTGGGGTATCGTTGCACTTAGCGGATGTGAACCGCGTCCGATGGCACTGATGTGCCCGCGTTCAATCGCAACCCAGCCCTCTTCAATGACTCGATCAGGTAATACTACAGTAGCATTAGTGAGTAAGAATTGCACAGCCTTCCTCGTGTTCCAGCAAGTAGATCACTGATCGAAGAACGTCTCAACATTTACCTTGATGGGAATGTCCACTGCCGATCTGCATACACTCCTAAACCCGTCAGGTCATGAGAGACGCTAATGATAGCCGTTCCTTCGCGTTGTGCAGCCCGGATCATGTTGATTACAACCTGTTTGGTGGTCTCATCGAGGCTGGCGGTTGGTTCATCGAGGAGCAGCAGGCGCGGACGGGCAATAAATGCCCGGCCCAAGTTGATCCGTTGTTGTTCACCGCCGCTAAAGGTCATCGGACTGGCCTGCCACAATTCGGCAGCAATCCCTAATCGCCGTAACCATTCACGCCCAATCTCCTGGGCCGCTGTACGATCCAGGCCCTGGCGGTAGAGGGGTTCGCAGATTGTGTCAAGGGCAGAGACTCGTGGTAGGACGCGCAAAAACTGAGAACAGAAGCCAATTTCACGTTCGCGGAGGTCGATGATGATCCGTTCATCGGCACGGCTCAGATCGATTCGCCCAAACTGGTGCGATTGAAACCAGATTGTACCCGACGTCGGCACATAGGTGCGATAAATACATTTGAGAATACTGGTTTTCCCCATTCCACTGCGCCCGTGGATCAGGAGATGCTCGCCGGCAGCAACGCTAAAACTTACGTCACACACCGGAGTAATAGTGCGTCCATCGATTAGATGCAGTGTAAATGATTTATAAAGGTTTTTGACTTCAAGAAGATAATTCATACGTGTTAAATGGTTTACAATGCCGACGAGACCAGGAGCTGGGTATACGGATGCTGAGGGTCTTCCAAGATTTGGTCGGTAAGGCCGGCTTCGACAATATGGCCGTTTTTCATCACGATAGTGCGGCGTGCAAGTTGACGTACTACACCTAGATCGTGTGAAACCAGCAACATTGTGATCCGATCCGTCCATTGGATACGACGGAGCAAATCGAGTACTCTGGCCTGAACTGAAACATCGAGGCCGCTGGTGACCTCGTCGAGTAACAGGATGGTTGGATGGCTGGCTAATGCTCGGGCAATCTGGACGCGCTGGAGCATCCCGCCACTAAAGGTTGTCGGTTCATCGTCGATCCGTTCGGGTAGTAATTCGGTCTTGTTCATCAATTCGCTGGTACGAACGCGAATGCGCCCAAAGTGCCGCCACTCGGCTAGCAACAATTTTTCGGCGACATTTCCACCAACTGAAAAGCGCATATTTAGGCCAAGCTCTGGCCGTTGATAAACAATGCCGAGGTGTGTGTTCTGGAACAGACGTGCTTCGTAGCGGTTAAGGGTGGTCAGATCACGCAGTTGACCGTCGCTCTCGCGATACCAGATATGACCACTGTCGGGGCGCAAGGCAAGATAGATCATTTGGAGCAGGGTGCTCTTGCCGCTGCCACTCTCACCGACGATGCCCAGGACTTCACCTGCGTGAAGTTGCAAATTCACATCGACGCAAGCCCAGACGGTGCCACACCGTGGACAGCGTGATCGACCGGTGGTCGGGCCGGTAAGCTGACGACACACCGGGCAGCCAGGGCCAAAGTGTTTCTCAAGCTGCTCGACTCGTAAAAGCCACTGTTCGCTCATGCAGTTGTCTCCGTTGCTGCACATCGTTTTGTACAATACGATACATCCGAGCAGGTAGTTTCCCACCGACCGCCATGCGCGTCGGCTACAAAATGACTGGTGAGAAAGGTGTTCTCGGCACCACAACGGGCACAACGTTGACCCGGACGATATTCCGTGCGAAAGGGATAGTCCTCGAACTGAAGTGGCTCGACCGCGGTGTAAGGTGGGACAGCATAGATCCGTTTTTCACGACCGGCACCGAAGAGATAGAGCGTCTCGGCCATGTGCAGCTTTGGTACATCCCAGCGTGGAATGGGTGTGGTGTCCATCATATAGCGACGATTGACTATGACCGGATATTGACTGGCGATACGAAGATCGCCTGCGCGCACAATACTCTCGTACATGTACACCCACATCTTGCCGTAATCGGCTTCACTGTGCATTATTGTTGCGCGCTCAATGTTTGGTTCCACCCAGCGGAGTGGATCGGCCATTGGTACCTGCAATACCAGAATTTGATCGGCCCGCATCGGCTCTTCGGGTATTCGGTGGCGGGTTTGAATGATGGTTGCTGCGGTAGTATCAGTCGTCGTCGCAACACCGGTGGTACGGGTAATGAGGCGACGCAGATTGACTGCGTTTACACTTTCGTCGTCACCCTGATCGATCACTTTGAGCGTATCTTCCGGCGTAATCAGCGAAAGCGTAATTTGTAGTCCACCAGTGCCCCATCCACGCGCGATAGGCATATCGCGGCTAGCAAAAGGAACGAGGTGACCGGGAATGGCAACGGCTTTCAACAGCTTGCGTCGGATTTCCCGCTGTGCATCTTCATCAAGAAGCGCAAAATGGTACAACTGGTCTGTCAGTTCAGTCATTATTGTTCCTTGATCGCCTGATCAACGAGCTGGTTGAGACGTGTTTGGCGCTGGGCGTGATGATCACGGGCACGGCCAAGGACGCTAAGGTCGGCTGCAAATGTGACATAGTGGGGTAATTTGAAGTGAGCGACAAACCCACTCGCCTCAATACCGTCGGTATGGAGCAGCACAAATTCTTCCTGTGCGGCTGGCCCTGACTCTCCTGCCAGGCTGCCGGCACGGGCCTGGGTTAAGACACTATCAAGAATGGCCATGCTCATGACCTTTAGCTCACTCTGACCAAACGCAAAGCCATATCCGACATTAAAGCGTGGCGGCTCGTTAGTATTGGTGACACTATGCGCTTTTGAAGCAACCTCAGCCTCAGTAGCCTCAATCTCACCGATGACGACCGGCTCACCTGTGAGGGGGTGAGCGACTTGCACCGCGATATACCCATACCGTAGTTCGATCAGAGTCGGGTGCGCATCGCCATAGCCACGCACACTGCTATACGCCAGACTCATCAAACTGCCGGTATCGGCCTGCGCCAGCGCCTGTAAACGGGCACTGCGTGGGCAGGGAAAGATCAGTGGTTCGCGAGTAATATCGTATGGGTCTTCAGCAGGTGGTTCCAGTGGGAGATCAACGATCATCTGTTCTTGTCGCATGTAGTCAATAACTTTGGGAAACCGACCAATTTCGCCCTCTTGCTGACCACCAGCCGCGATGAGCGCTTGATACCGTTCGGTAGCCGCAATCACCGACCGTACATCTTCATGCATCAATGCCGGCTGCAACAACCTGATCAGATAGTCAGTCGTTGGTCCTAGTATCTGGCCACCAGGTATATCTTTGAACGAAGCCGAAATACGGCGCAGACAGCGCATATCTCGTCCGCTAACCGGCAATGAAGCCATAACGCGGGGCAAAGTCGTGCGATAGGCTCTCAGGAGAAAGGCGGCTTCAATGCTATCACCCTCAGCCTGTTTCACTGCCAGCGCAGCCAGTAACGGTGCGTACAACGCACCTTCATGCATTGCCCGACTGACCGCGTGACGTAGCTGATCCCGAATCTGCGGGAGTTGAAGGGGAGTACTGCCGCCAAGCAGTCGCAGACAATCTACCAGCTCTTCGGCACGCGCTACCGCTTCACTACCACCTCGCACGGCAACATATCCCATAGCATCTCCTCAACCTATGTGTGCATTGTGAAATAATAGATGCACGTCTCAGCGCTAGCATAACGAGATTTCTGTCGTGCGTGGTAAACCCAGGCAGAAACCTTGCCGATCAATGAGAAAGAGATCAACACCTAAGGGAAACAGTCCACGACGAGCCATTAGTCCTGCCAGATCGTTCGACGCAGCGTCAGGTAACCCCACTGTTACCACCGTAGCAATACCTGGCCCTGTCAGCCGTAAGGTCTTGCCACCAGCAACAATCGCCGGTACGCAGAGAAAGACCGTACAACTATGTTCTGGATACAGCAGCGTACCTTCGGGTAACTGGGGCAGCAGTGCGATACTGGCAAAATCGTGCAGAAGCGCAAAGTCGGCCATTGCTGGTGTGACCAATCGGGCATTACTACGCACCATGATCCACCGCGACAGCGGATGTGTGGCAGGTAACCAGCTTTTGTCAACGGCATGCACGAAGCTCACCGTCTGATCAAGAAGACTCATACAGGCAGCGATGGCGGTGACATTAGACGGCGTTGTATCGGCAGGTGATGGTACGCTGGTGAACGGTGGCGATGGTAACTGCCCGATCTTGCCAGGACGAGCCAGACAATCGAGCAGAACACGAAAGGTCTGACCGTTGAATCGCTCAAGTGGTGTTTGCGGTGCAGCAACGAGGCTCATAGAGATTACTCTTGCTCATCAAAAGGTCTCAAACGCGACTCTGGTGGCAGCGGCAGCGGCAAAACGTTGTTCGCAGGCGGCTCGTAGGGTGCGCTCCAATTCAGCAATGCGCGGGTACAGGTCAGCGTGTGGATTGCCCGGCATGCGTAGGGCTGCATCGAGCACAGCTAGCGCAGTTGCGTGATCGGCATCACGTCCGATAACCATGCCAAAGCCAAATTGCCCATTAAGTTCTAATCTGGTTTCGGTAGCCAGGATTTCGCCCGCATGAAAAACCGTCTCGGCTACTCCATCAACGACCCGCAATTGCACCAGCACATACCTTGGCCCGCTGATGAATGTTATTGCCTCACGGTCGTATCTGGTCAGCACCTGTTCGGCCAATTCACAAACCAGATGCGGTGGACTACAACTGAGAATATGAGAGGTACTAAGCATGCGAACTCCTGATCGATACTATACCGGACGCTTAATCCCGACCGTTTCTTTCAGACGAGTTGCGGTCCATTCCAGCAGAATGGCGAAGATCAGTACTGCATACGTGAACACACCCAGCTCGCGTAAGTCAAGGTAGAAGGCGCTTGCCATAAACATATCAAACCCGATACCGCCGGCACCGGCAGTTGCCCCCATCGCAATCGCAACCGAGAAGTTAATCTCGAAGCGCACAAACGTCCACGAAAGAAGAGCAGAGGCAGTAGACGGCACAACTGCCTGGAACACCGTCTGCCACCAGTTAGCGCCACTCGCACGCAGTGCTTCCAGAATACCGGAATCAAGCTCTTCAAATGTCTCGGCGTATGCCTTCACCAGATAGCTGATCGAATGGAAGGTCATACCGAGAATAGCAGCGACACTTCCCAGACCGGTTGTGACAGCAAAGAAGAGTACCCAGAGCACGGTCGGAACAGCACGGATGAATGCCATTAGGGCTTTCACAGTGTCGGTAACCTGCCGCGGCGTCAGATTCTGGGCAGCAAATAAGGAGAGGAAAAAAGCAATGATCCCACCAGTAACGGTTGTTAGTAGCCCCAGACCGACAGTAATCATCAACTCCCGAAACAATTCAAACCAACTTAATCGTTCTAATCGTGCTTCGAGAAACACGATCCGAAAGTCGTTGAACATATTGCCCAAAGCGGCAAACACATCGATGTTGCGAGTGTCGAGTGTCACCAGGCCATACGCAGTCAGCAACACCAAGGTGATCAAAGTGACTTGTAATACGGTGTTGGCGCGATTGCGTGGGCGTAAACGGATTCGGCGTGAGGGTAGAGATGCTTCCATCACAGAATTATCCTTCGGATAGCGTTCGATACCGTTTCGATGAGTAAAACGGCAGCAACTGTCACCAATACCACTAGGCTGGCCGACCCGTAGTTGAAGTTCTTAAAGTAGAGATCAAACAAAAATCCAATACCGGTTCCGGTCAGAATCCCGACTAACGTGGCACTGCGGATATTGGTTTCGATCATGTACAGGAGCCAACTGATCAGTTGCGGCAAACAAGATGGAATAACGCTCTGACTGATAATCGCACCATAACTTGCTCCGGTGGCGCGTAGTGCTTCAATCGGTTCCACTCCCACTTCGTCGATAGTCTCAATCATCACGCGCGTGATGAAGCCAAGTGTAACGAAGAAAAGAGCGAAAAAGCCGGTAAACCCACTTTGCCCAAACGAGAAGAGCAAGATTAACGCCCAAACCGATACATCTATATTCCGAAACACACTGGCAATCGCACGGGCCGGCAGGCTAAACCACGGATGGGGACGGGTAGTGTTTGCACCAAAGAGGGCTAATCCCAGGCCAAGCACGGCGGCGATAGTCGACGATGCGATCGCAACCAGTACCGTCTCTTGCAGCTTGCTCAGAATATTTGGTAGCCGCGACCAGGCCCGTTCGTCTGGGATGAAGTTTACTACCGCCCATGCAAACGCTTGTGGTACGGCAAGGAGTCCTCGTACTACATCGAACTGCGTGAGTACAATGCTGCCGTAGGTAACACTAAGAATAACGACGAAAAAGAGCAGTGATTGGAGACGGCGACGGCGAAAAAAAGTATCAGGCTGCATAGCGCTCCTTTAGATCAAGGATCAGTTCGCCAGCCTCTGAGCCGTAAATCTGGTAGATTTGCGCATTGCTCAGTGCATGTGGCGGGCCGTCGTAGATGACTTGGCCGCGATTGATACCGATGATTCGTTCGGCATAGTGCAATGCCACGTCAACCTGATGAAGATTAACCAAGACTGTAATCCCCATTGTGCGGTTGATTTCGCGCAGAGTATCCATAATGACCTTGGCTGAACTCGGATCGAGTGAGGCAATTGGCTCATCACAGAGCAGCATCTTTGGCTGTTGCACCAGTGCCCGGGCAATGCCGACACGTTGCTTCTGACCACCGCTAAGCTGATCGCAGCGCTTGTACATCTGCTCGTACAGACCGAGTGTTTCGAGAATACGTACCGCTTCACGCTTTTCTTGCTCACTGTAGAGACCAAGAATGCCCTGAAGGGTGTTTTTGTATCCCAATCGCCCGTGTAACACATTTTCGAGCACACTAAGGCGGTTTACCAAATTGTAATGCTGGAAGATCATTCCGATCTGAGTACGGTGATGGCGGAGTTCCTTGCCTCGTAATTTTGGTACGCTTACGCCATTGAATAGAATATCTCCCTCTGAAACATCGATCAGGCGATTGATACAGCGCAGTAGGGTCGATTTACCAGCACCAGAAGGGCCGATAATCGCAACGAACTCGCCGGATTGAACCGAAAAAGTAATCGAGTTAAGAGCAAGGGTTTCGGCACCGTAGCGCTTTGTCACCGAATGCAGTTCAAGCAGGCTCATAGAACCTCACCTCTTTTCACAGATGAAGCACTGGCGCCAATCGATCAACTGGCGCCAGTGCTATACGTTGTGTTTCCGTCAGCGCAGCTCTCGGATCGGGTTGAAGAACGAGTCATCAACAACCAGGAACCGTTCGTCCTTTGTCTTGCGGAACAATGGCTTGAAGCCTGCATCAATCTCTGCTTTCGTCGCAAAGATGCGAGGATTATTGGCAACAGTATCGGAAGTTAGCACATCCTGAAGACGTTTGATCTCATCGGCAGTCAACATACTGCTGTTCGCAACAAATGGAGCATTAATGACCGGTGTCGATGAGATAATCACAAACTCGGCACCGGGGAACTTATCAAACGGTTCGGGAGCGTTATTCAGAACACGATACACCGCACCGGGCTTGTTTTCCTCACCGGATACTAACTCGATATAGTTGGCAACACAGGCATCGCAGAACGAGGCAATATCCACTTTACCCGAAAGGAGGTTAATGGCGGCTCCCTGGTGCGATTGGCCGAACAAGACTTCACTGAAGAATTTATTCGGGCCACCTTCAATCAGCTCATCAACAGTCAAACTCTTCCACTGTTCCCGCTGGCTGAAGTATTTGACAATACCCGCAGCCGGTACGCGGAAACCCGAGGCTGAGCTAGGCGATACGAATGAGAAGCGCTTACCCTGAATGTTGTCGATTTTGAAGACGCCGTTTTCTTCGTGTGGGTCTGGAAAAATGTTCTTGATTGTCGGGGTATGCAGGCGGGTCAGTAACGTGCACTCTCGGACGAACGGCGCAGGGTGGAGATTGCTATTAGTGGCGACATGACGTTCATGCGTGTATCAAGCACGACTAACCATTGAAACATTGCGAAGCCTTCACCTTCCCCTCTAGCCCTCTTCCTCTCTCGCTTTGAGAAAGGAAGAGGGTTGATGCAGGGATAGGAAATCTGCCTTCTTACCGCTCCTTACTATTCTGAATATCGACCACCACGCGACCACGGGTCTGCGCATTAGTAATCTGTTCGGCATAAGCGGGCAATTCGGCGAATGGAATGACGGTTGTCATCCGATCCAGCAATACTGGCGACAAATCGCGGGCCAGTCGTTCCCAGGCAACGAGTCGTTCTTCGCGCGGTACCATGACCGATTCGATCCCGATCATTGTCACACCGCGCAAAATAAATGGATACACGCTGGTCGTAAACTCGGCGCCACCGGCATTGCCGCAGATCGCAACTGCGCTGCGCATTGCCATTGCCCGTAATACGCCCGACAACACTGCCCCGCCAACCGTATCGATAGCGCCGCCCCAGCGTTCACTTTCGAGTGGGCGACCGGGACTGCTCAGTACATTTCGATCAAGAATGCCGCTGGCGCCGAGGTCACGCAAATAAGCTTCTTCATGAGGACGACCGGTTGCCGCAATCACCTTATGGCCAGCCTTTGCCAGCAAAGCTACTGCAACGCTCCCCACACCACCGGCGGCGCCGGTGACAAGCACTTCGCGTCCGGGAATAAACCCATGCCGCTCAAGGGCCAGCACGCAGAGCATCGCCGTGAATCCGGCGGTACCGATGGTCATCGCATGTTTCAGACTCATTCCCTCTGGGAGTGGTACTAACCATTCACCTTTTACTCGTGTGTACTGGCTGTACCCGCCCCAGTGCCGTTCACCGACGCCCCAGCCGGTAAGAACGACATTGTCGCCGGGCCGGTAGCGCGGATCTGCCGACTCGACAACGGTACCGGCAAAATCGATCCCCGGCGCCAGCGGGCTGCTGCGCAGGATCTTTCCCTTGCCGGTAATCGCCAGACCATCTTTATAATTGAGAGTAGAATAGGCAACTTTTACTAACACCTCACCTTCTGGTAAGGCGCTTAAAGGCAATTCGCGAAACTCAACCTTCCGACCGTCAGCCCCCTCCTCCACCACCAGGGCCGTAAAGCGTTCTTCACTCATCGCCGCTTCTCCTTTTGTGCTGTCAGGTGTGATTTCTGTATTGTCGATTATAATGAGGATAGGAATCTTTGCCAACAGGAACCGCCACTATACCTTCTGTAATGGAGTTTGCATGATTCACGCACTTGATCACGTCGTCATTTTGGTAGAGCAATTGTCGTCGGCAGTAGCGGCCTATACCGCAGCCGGATTTGTGGTGGCGCCAGGCGGTGAGCATGCTGATGGCGCGACCCATAATGCGCTGATTAGCTTTCCTGATGGAACGTACCTTGAGTTGCTGGCGTTTCGACGGCCGGCTCCTGAACATCGCTGGTGGCGACACGTAGCTGTCGGTCCTGGTCTGATCGATTTTGCCCTGTTGCCGGTCAATACGACGATTGCTGTTGCCGCAGCAGCCGACCGTGGCTTGATGATGAATGGACCCGTTGCTGGTGGTCGCATACGCCCTGATGGTCTCAGCCTGGCTTGGGAGACGGCATGGCCGCCCAGTCCCGATCTCCCATTTTTGTGCGGTGATGTAACCGATCGTTCGTTGCGGGTGCCTGATGCTGATTTTTGGGGGCACAGTAATGGTGCGCGGGGTATTGCCGAAGTGATTGTAGCAGTAACCAATCCCATAGCAAGTGCTGGCCGCTATGCGATGTTGTTGGGGATAACACCCCAGGCGGCGCCGGCTGAGGTGCGAATTGCGTTGGGCGAAAGCACGATTGTACTGCGTGGTCCAGACTCGGGTGATCAGCGTGTGATTGATCGACTCGTGCGCCGGGGCGAAGGAATTTGTGCCGTTACCCTGAAAGGGTTGCACTTTCCCGACCTTACCGCAACGCTTGGTGCGGCGATTATGGCTGAACACGTAGCATAGGGCCCTACTTGTGACGATTGAATTTGAGCGTTTTTTGCAACGTGTGCGTGCCGAGCGAGGTGGTTTTTTCGACCGTGATCGCTCTATCACCGTAGTGCGTGCGCCAGGGTGGGTTGATCTGTGTGGTGGGGTAGTTGCCGAAACCGGAATCCATACGCTACTCTGGCCAACCGGTGGCGGGGTGTTGGTAGCACTTCAGCCTGATCCTGAACCGGTTATTCGGATTCGGGTGTGGCAACGGACTGAATCCATTCCTTGCACTGCCTTGTTTCTATCATCGGGGCCGCACGAATATGCAGATGCCGTCAGCGAGATTGATCGTCATCGTCCACCGCGCAGTTCGTGGTGGGGGCCAGCACTAATGGCTTGGGTTGCCCTGATGCGCGAAGAGTTTGTGCGGTTTGGTGGGGGTGCACGGCTGCTTTTACATCCACTCGCCGGTGAAGCAAGTGCTGCTACGGTTATCGCTGCGGTCGCGCAGGCTCTGGTGACCGCCTACAATGTTCACCTTGCGCCACGCGAGCTGGCGATTACCTGCGCCGAGGGTTTGTATCATCTCGACAGTCGCGGGTTGGAATTGATCGGCACGCTAACGACTGTTTGCGCACCGGCCAATGAAGTGCTGGTCGTGCAGCCACATCTGGCCCTAATCGGCGGGAATGTTCATCTGCCGCCAGGTTGTGCCATCTGGACGATTCGCGTCGGTGATGAACCTCGTCAACCACCATTTCGCCTGCGTTCCGCATTAACGCTCGCAGAACGCCTTGTCGCTGAGCTAGTAACAGCGGTTGACCTTCCGCAGGGTCAAGAGGGAGCAATCCTGGCTTCACTTCGTCTCACGGATTTTATACGCTACCTTCGTGACCGACTCCCTGCTCACATGAGCGCTACAACCGGCGCGACATCTGAGCAGATGACACCTTCCGCATTGACCAACTTTGTTCTGGCTGAACAACAGCGATCGCGGATCATCATGGCCCTGTTGCGCGCTGCGGCAAGCCGACTACAACGCGAGGAGGATGTGCATCTGATTGGGGAATTACTCACCCAAAGCCACTGGGAACAAGCAGCACTTGGGTTGATCGACCCGCACGCACAAGCCTTAGCCGAACGTCTGGTCGCATCAACCATTCTGGGAGTACGCCAGCCGGTAGCTGCAACGCAGGCGACACTCGTAGTATTGGGGCGCAATGACGCCGAAGGCGATATCCAACGGATCACGGCTGAATACCAGTCTCTGATCGGGTTGCCGGTGCGGATCGTTGGCGGGAGTCTGGCCGGAGTGAGTCTTGCCGGTGCACGACAGGTTTAAGAATTGAACAGCGTGAGGCGCAAAAGCTATGTCTTCAGAACGATCTTGCCCACAATGTGGTTCGCCAGTCGCGTCTACCGGGCGTTTTTGCCCCAATTGTGGTAACCGTTTGTCGGAACCACCACAAATACCGCTACCATCGGAAACTCCACCCGCACCATCTTCCAGCATCGCCTCCGCTCAGACAGGCAGATGGCGCTGGATCATTATGGCTGTTGCTCTACTAGCTCTAGTTGTCATTGGGAGTCGTGCGTTTCTTATCCAATTATTTCGCTCACCTGAAGCAGCGCCGCCATCGGTGGCGACAGTGCTGACGCCTTCTCCTGCTCGCACTACCACTTTCGTACTCCAGAAAGCATCGGCGACCGCTATCGGTGGAATCATCGGTCAGCCGACACCTCTTGGTGCTGCTGCACTGGCACAAATAGCACAGGCACAGACGGCCCAGGCATTGACAGAGATTGCCCCTACGCAAACGGCAGCAGCACTCGACGCTGAAGTCAGTACACTCTTCGCTCATGCGCGACAAGTCTTTTACGATGAATTTGTTGATAACAGGAATGCCTGGTTTACCGGAGAATTTCAAGAGATTGAACTTGACCTGATCGAAGATGGTGTATTTAAGGTATTGTGGACTGGACGTGGCACATCGTATGAACTGTACGAACTCAGCTCATTCACTGATTTTATGAGCGAAGTCGATTGTCAAATCTTCCGTGGTGGAGAGAATGGTAGTTGCGGTTTGATTTTTGCCGAGCAACGGAATGTTGGCTTCTACAAGTTTGAATTTTTCATTGACTATTACCGCCTCTCGGCGATCACAACCGAAGGCGAACCGGTTGTGTTAGCCGAAGGTGATCCACGTCGCTTGGCCCGCATCAGTGAGCAGAATCGGCTACGTGTCATCAGACAAGGTGATCGGATTCGGCTGTTCGTGAACGGCGCACTGGCTGCCGATCTCCGTGATACCACCTTTGGCGCCGGACGGGTTGGCGTTTCAACGGCCTGCTACCGCGAAGAAGGTGGGGTTGAGGTTCACTTCGACAATTTTGGTATCTGGTCGCTACCGACCGGCTCGTGAAAGGATACGACGATGGAAGCTGCTTTTCCACATCTGCTCGAAGAATTTGTGGTGGTTCATGCCGCGATGGATCGTGTCGAGACAGTTATGACCGATGAGGCATTGATGAAACGCTGGATGTCGCCAGCCGTGCAATTTATACCGCTCGACGGCTGGAACTTCGCGACCGGTGCGCGCTGGCGGTTACGGCTAACCGGTGTAGGGCCATTGCTAGAAGCCGGTTATCTCGTCGTTGAACGACGACCGGGCCTGATTCTCTGGGCATTCGACGGCTTCTGGGAAGGGTTTGATGCCTGGCAGTGGCTTCCGTGGCAGGGAAATCCTGATCAAACGCTTATCCACAATCGCATTGAGTACCGCTTACGTGTGCCTGGTCTTGATCTCATTTGGCCGCTCACGATTGCCCCGCTGATGAAACTGGACGCCCAGGCACAGATGGTACGACTGCGTCAGGTGTGTGAAGAGGTGACACCTTCACGGTGATTGGACTGCTTGCATACGATAACCGAGATCCTGCAGCGGAACGATAAAGGTATGAGCACAGCTCCCGTTTCTGAACCAAAAGTTTTGGCCAATGAGTTAGCCGAATACCTCGATCAACGACAACAGCGACGACGATTACTCCCGCTAGCGATGGTAGTAGGACTGCTGGCTGGTGGTTATACTACTCTTTTCTGCTGGCTTATTGGTGTTGCTGATGGATTACGCACGGTAATGATAGAGTCTTTCCAGCAGGTGCCCTTTGGATGGTTGCTAACAATACTATGGGTGGTCAGTAGTGCGACTCTAGCTGTCTGGCTCACGCAGCGCTATGCACCAGAGGCTGCCGGCAGTGGGATTCCTCACATTGAAGCTGTACTACACCGTCTACGTGATCTACGATGGCAGCGTATCATTTCGGTAAAGTTGATCGGGGGTGTCTTGGCCCTTGGAAGCGGATTAGTGTTAGGTCGTGAGGGGCCGAGCGTTCAGATCGGTGGTGCTGTTGGCCGGTGTTGCTGCAATGCTTCACAGCGGGCCACGCGAGCGTCTGACCTTAATTGCGGCTGGAGCAGGAGCCGGTCTTGCGTCCGCTTTTAACGCGCCGCTGGCCGGTCTGATTTTTGTGTTAGAAGAACTACAACGAGATTTCCGTCCGACGGTCTTTAGTGCTGCATTTGTAGCGGCTGTGGTTGGGAATGTGGTTAGTCGCCTGTTTACCGGGCAATTACCAGTATTTATTGTCCCCGATCATTCAATTCAGCCGTTGCACACCCTAGCGATGTTTGCTGCGTTAGGGGTTGTCTGTGGCCTGGTTGGTGTTCTCTTCAATAAAGCTTTGGTCGGAGGGCTGAGCCTGGTTGATCGTTTAAACCAACGCCAGAAACTTTTCTACACGGCTGTCATCGGGGCAATCGTAGATCTGGCTGGTTTCTGGTATCCAGAATTTATTGGGGGTGGTCATCGCTTTACCGAGCATATTTTGTTAGGACAAATCGGCATGCAGTCTGTTCTGGGTTTTCTCACAATGCGCATGCTCCTTACCCTTGCCAGTTACAGCACTGGTGCACCTGGTGGTATATTCGCTCCACTTCTGGTATTGGGGGCATTGATTGGGTATGGGGCTTGTGTTATTGTCTGGATATAATCAGGACGTTTGAACTGCTGAAGCATGGCTTCAGTAGTTCATAGCACCTTTCCTCAACCTTGTCTGGGTAACCCGTGTACAACCATCCCATCAAACTCATACGTCAACACGAGGAAGGCGGTGAACAGATGGGAGTGACACGATCTGTGTCAATGATCCAGAGGTTTGCTTAGCAACATTTGGTATGGCATGAGACGTTATCAATACAATTGGCGCACAGTGCATATCCCACTGTCACAGTCAGGTTCTCACCTGTCCCAGGCAGTTTGGATCACCGTGCGTTCGTCACGTTCATTAGTAGATCAATCGCTATCGAACATCGGAGACCTGCTGACCACCACCAGAAACCTATCCTGCTGCGAAACGTGGTACCATCATCCACAGGTTTATTGCCAGTCAAGACACAAAGGTCGCAGATGAAGACTTCGGTCATTGTCCTCAGCTACAACACCCGTGAGTTAACACTTAACTGTCTGAGACAGTTTGCGACAGAAGCGGATCGGGCCGGTTGGCAAATCATTCTGGTTGACAACGCCTCACACGACGAGACGGTACCGGCAGTCAGGCGGGAGTTTCCACAGGTAGAGGTTATCTGTAGTGAAGAGAATCTGGGTTTTGCTGCCGGTAATAATCTCGGCCTCCGCCTGGCATCCGGTCAGGCAGTAATCCTTCTGAATAGTGACGTACTGGCTCCTTTTACGACATTGGTCCGTTTGCCTGCGCTGCTTGAAGCATATCCCCAGGCTGCTATCTTATCGCCGCAGTTGTTAACGGCTAGCGGGGCACCCCAAGCCTTCGCATATGGTAACGATCCGACATTACCTTACCTCTCCAAACGTGGTCTTTACCGGCTGTTCAGGCGTGGTGATCTGCACGATTGGGGTGTCCGGTCACCTCTGGAAGTGGATTGGGTTTCAGGGGCGTGTATGTGTGTGCGGCGGGCCGCATTCGAGCAGGTCGGTCTGCTCGATGAACACTTCTTCCTCTATTTTGAAGATAACGACTGGTGTCTGCGAATGCGGAAAGCTGGTTGGAAAGTGATGTATATCCCTACCTTCGCTGTCGTTCATCTTGGCGGGCAAAGCTGGTCTGCTGCCCGTGTTGCCAGTCATCATTACCGCAACAGTTTACGTTATTTTTATCAAAAGCATTATGGGCTACTCGCAACCTGGTTACTCACAATTGGTCTGACTGTGTATCACACGCTCTTGAGAGACCACAGAGAGCACGGAGACGAAAAGTAGATGGATCGTACTCTGTGTGCTCTGTGGTGAGTGTCGGCAAAGGTAATGTTCTCACCACAGAGAGCACGGAGACGAACAGGAGATTGATGCTGATGTCGCGTATTGCCTGGTTACTGATCCTGGCCGGTGTCGTGCGTTTATGCGCAAGTTTATCTGCACGTGATATTATCGATATCCATAATTATCAACACGTAGCGGAGATTATTCATCAACGGGGGATGTTTGGTCTATACACGCATACGCCGGGCATATATCCGTACCCGCCGGTGTGGGTCGGCTTTGAAATGACTGCATTGTGGCTTCACTGGCAAGGTGTCTTGCCGTTTTCACTGGCAATTCGCCTCCCCATCATCATTGCCGATGTTGCGATGGTGGCTATTATCTGGAGGTACGTCCGGCGTCACACGCAATTCCCCCAGCGTGCGTTGTTAGCCGCCGCACTCTACGCCCTGAATCCGGTATCGATCATCATCTCGTGCTGGCACGGTCAGTTCGATGCTCTCCCTGTCTGTGGGGTAGCACTGGCGATGCTTTTCACCGAACACCACTGGCGACGGGCAGCCGGTGCGCTCGGCATTGGCATTGCGCTAAAGTCATTTCCGGTCTTACTGCTACCCATGTTTGCCCGTCAGCAACCATCATTGTCTCGCCAGATTCACTTCATCCTCTACGCCATACTACCGGTGCTCTTCCTGCTCATCCCATTTCTGCTCGCCGATGCCGCAGCCGTGATTCGCGAGTTGTTTGGTTATCGTGGACATGCCCTGCTCGGTGTGATGGTCCCGGTCCGCACAATCTATGTCCCGCTTACCGGTGAACGTTTTCCGGTTGATATGACTCTGCAAGTGATTTCGCTGTCGGCTTACGGTTTTCTTGGTCTGTACGGATGGGCGGTGTGGTATATGAGTCGGTTTCACATTACCTTACCAATGCAGGCAACGATCGTGTTCCTGTTGTTTTATGTGGTATATGCAGGTATCTCACCGCAATATGTGTTGTGGGTGTTGCCGTTTATGATCATGGCAACTGCAAACCAACACTGGCCCGTCCTCCTTTACTCGGCTGTTTCAACACCGGCCTTGATTGGGCTGTATCTGTACGCAGTAGCCGATATATTTCCTTTTACCGTTGATTTGTTACCAGAATATACCCGCCTGGCTTATGGAGTGTTTGGCTCATTGTGGTGGGGGTGTTGTCTGCTGTTGTTGGTTGCCTTGACCAGACAGGCTGTCACATCATTGCCGCCCGGCGCACCTGTTGTACGGCAGTTTGCGCAACTGTCTGAATGACTTCAGTCGCTTCACGACTAATGAAGCTTTGAGTAGGATCGGCTCGCTGCGAACCGACATGCTCTTGAGCGTGATAGCGGATGGTAATCGAACCCTGGCCGGTTATGCTATATTTGATCGCTCGTTGACCTACGCCAAAACCAAACGTGGGCAAAGAGCTACATCGCTCTGCCCACGTTTGCTGCTGGCGCCCCCGGTGCGACTCGAACGCACGACACGCAGTTTAGGAAACTGCTGCTCTATCCCCTGAGCTACGAGGGCGTATCCTTCCCGAGTGTACCATACTCGTTCTTTACGTGCAAGTATGAGTGATGCGACAGCACGACCATCTTTTGCGCGCACCAATATCAGACTCTTGCGCCAGGAACCTCTCGCCAGCCACGTGCGCCAGCAATTGGTGAGCACGGTACCGCTGCCACCTTTTTTCAAACTAGTACCAGACTCACGATGACAGTTAAGATGGTTACCGGCAGACCGACCTTCAGATACGCGCTAAAGGTTACCCGTACTCCCCAGCGTGCGGCTAGTTCGGCCATGATCAGGTTGGCGACCGAACCGAGCAACGTCAGGTTGCCGGCTAGGGTTGCTGTTGCCGCTAACGTTAGCCAGGCTCGCTGTTGATCGGCAAACGCCGGTACTAATCCCTGTAACAAGAGCACGGCCGGTACATTACTGATCAGATTCGAGAGAATGACCGATACGATACCGAACGGTACCATCCCAGCCTGAGCCAGTGGGCGCAGCGTAATAAAGAGACGTTCCGTCCAACCTTGAACATCGAGTGCGTGTGTAACCACAAAAAGTCCGGCAAAGAAGGTGAGAAGGTTCCAGTCGATGATTTTGAACACGCGCTCAGGACGTAAGCGCCGTGTGGTAAGCAGGATGGCCGCCGCTAAAAATGCCGCCAGCGGTACCGGTACACCGATGAGAAATGCGATCAGCATGAAGCTGATGACCAGCGCTGCTTTGCGAAGGAGCGGACGGTAGATCCGTGTGCGTAGAACATCAGGAGCAGTGAGGGTACCGCCCTGGAATTCGTCACGATAGACGAGCATGACAATCACCCAACAGATCACCAGCCCAATGAGGGCAGTTGGGGTCAGAGCGATGGCGAAATCGAGGTAGGGGATTTTAGAAGCGTTACCGATGATGATGTTTTGTGGATTACCGGTAATGGTAGCAGTTGAACCGATATTCGCCGCTACCGCCAGACCGATCAGGTAGGGTAGCGGGTTGCGACGTGACGAGCGAGTTACCTCGAGGACGATTGGCGTCATCATGATCACGATGGTGTCGTTGAGGAAGAGCGCCGATAATACGCCGCTCGCCCCAATGACCAGGGCTAATAATGAGCGTGGACCACGGGCGAATTGTACGACTCGTTGCGTAATAAAGCCGAAGAAGCCGGAGAGAAAGAGACTGCCGTTGATGACCATCATGCTGAAAAGTAAGAGGATGGTATCCAGATCGAGCGCAGCGTAGGCTTCTTCGAGCGAGATGGCGCCAATGCCAAGCAGAAGTGCCGACCCGATTAGCGCAATTGTGGTACGGTCGGCGCGAATTAGCGGCCAGCGACCAACGGCAATACCAATGATCGTCGCTGCAACGATGAGCAGCGTAAGAACGGGGATCACCATAAATGATACAGGTTTCTAAGAACAAGAATGATGACTGTACAGCGGTATTGTATGAGCAAATGCGATGCATGTCCAGGAGACGTATTGCCATACTGTCCTGTTGCCAGCGATTCAGCGGGTTTCAGAGCCTGATCCGCTCGTTTGTGTGGGCAGGGTGCAGGCCTGCATTCTGCGGTGAAGGGATGGCAAGCGCCCATCTCGGAGCACGCATTACCCCTTGCACCTAGGAGAACATGTTCCAAGGCCTTGTAGCGGGTACGCCGGTCTACCAAACTCAGGGAGTCACGAAGATTGGATTAGTAAAGAGCCAAGGTTTCCCACCCCAGTAAGCTTCCACGCGATAGACACCATCGTCGGTAACTGTTTGGCGTATCCGTCGCACGCCACTGGTCATGACCTCGCCATTCACGATCAGACGAACATAGGCATCGGCGCCGACATCAACTTCAACCAGAAGTGGGCTATCGGTCAGACTGAGCGTATCCCCCAGTTCGGCCAGGGCATTCGGTCGGCTTAACCGAAAAACTATTGATGGCGCATCACCGTCGAGCCGGTTGACGAAATAGCAACGACCGGCTGTTAACGCAGCATAGACCTGATTGGTGGCAATTGTCGCCTCGTGACTGAGCGGCTCAGGCAGCAAGAGGTAATTGGTCAGCGTGCGAAACATCCACGGGTAGGGGAAGACTTCAATCTCACCCCACGGCGCCTGACGTTTGAAGCCATGAGCATCGACTCCGCCAATCCCAAAGGTACGTCGGCCAACCATATTGAGCCGATCCCACCAGGCCAGCGTCGCTAGCGTTGGACCACTCAGACCAAGACGCGGGTTTAGTATCAGTGCCAGCTTGTTGCGGTCGGTGAGATGTTCACTCCAGTCGCTCATGAGATTCCACAGCTCTAACCCAACCACTCGCCCTTCACGCTGACTCGGCCCATCAATCGTCCAGTCATCCCAGCGATAAATGTCTTTGAACGAATTACGAACTCGCTCATCGGGGTGAGCAATGATGCCGAAGCCTCCGCGATGGTACACTTCATCGATGAACTGCTGCGGCGGCAATTCATTGCTGATCACGGTATCCACATTGAGGGCCAGGAAGTGATTATGATCGGGTGTGATCTCGTGACCGACGATCACCAGGACATCGTCGTGCCATCCGGCAAACGGCAGACCGGCCAGTGTGTCGTGATCGGTCACGATGATCCAGCGTAGCCCTGCTTCATGGGCAGCCGCTATCAATTGCGGAAAGGTCGCCGAGCCATCAGAATAGGTCGTGTGCATGTGTATTGCACCAGGATAGACGAACGGATAATTCATGGTACACTCCAGATGACAAATGTTGCCCTCTGCATGCTACCACAGAGCAGTATGAAGATCATCGATATTGATGCCAGTCGGGTGACGATGAAGCAACGTACCGGTACTGAACGGTACAGTTATGAAGTGATTGCGGCTCTTGATCGGATCGCACCTGCTGATGTTAGCTTCCGCTTGTATACCAATGGTGGATGTGAACGACTCCCGCCTTTGCGTCCACGCACAATAGTACGCGATATTCGTCTCCCGCGTCTCTGGACACACCTCCGGCTTGGTCCGACAAGCTGGCTCGCTCGCCCTGATGTGCTCTTTGTACCAGCCCATGTGATCCCTCTCATCCACCCACCGACGGTCGTTACCATTCACGACGTAGGGTTCCGCGTATTCCCGGAAGCCCATACCGCCCGCCGTCGCCTCGAACTCGAACTGACGACCCGCTGGAACGTCCGTGCGGCCCGTCACGTACTCACCGTCTCGCAAGCAACGAAACACGATCTGGTGACGTGGTACGGTGTTGATCCAGGGCGGATTACAGTTACCTATCACGGTTTGAGTGAGACATTCAGGCCACCTGCCGATTACCATCTGATCAGCGACGTGCAGGCTCGTTATGGCTTACAGCAACGTCCCTATCTCATCTACATCGGCACCGTGCAACCACGCAAAAATCTGACTCGGGTTATCGAGGCACTGGCAATAACCCTAGCCGCCGGATATGAGATCGATCTGGTGATCGTCGGCAAACGTGGTTGGTTAAGTGCTCCAATTGAACGTCGGGCGCAGGAGTTAGGAATCACGCATTACGTCCATTTTATCGGATACGTTGCCGACAGCGAACTGCCTGCGCTTCTGGCTGGTGCGCTGTGTTTTATCTTTCCATCGCTCTACGAAGGCTTTGGCATGCCGGTGATCGAGGCAATGGCGTGCGGCACTCCGGTCATTACCAGTACCAGTTCGTCACTGCCTGAAGTGGCCGGTGAAGCGGCGTTGCTGGTTGATCCCCTCGATACCAATGCGATTGCTGCCGCAATCATGCAGATGATCGACAATGCAACGCTGCGCGAAACGTTGCGTCAGCGTGGTCTGGCTCGTGCTCGTTTGTTTACGTGGGAAGCCTGTGCCCGGCAAACGCTTGAGGTGCTGCTGACCGTGTCGTGAGCAGATAACAACCAATGTATCGCCTGGGGCAGGTTCGACCCCTCTAACAACAGGGAGCTTGCGCCGGTTTCACCAATGCTTTCCTGGCACACAAGGCTGGTGGCGCGTGCTTTTGGGCTAACGTTGCAGGTGAACGATATGTATTGGCGAATATGACCAACATCCGAACATGTTGAAGCGACCTACGTTCAGATGAAGACACCTGTCGAGGCTCATTATGACCATTCACGACGAACAACCTTCCGTAGCAGAAGATCCGTTCAGCGTCGGGATTCAGCTTTTCAATCAAGGGGCATACTGGCACGCCCACGAACAGTGGGAAATATGCTGGCGAGCGGCGCAGGGCACAGACGCCGAGTTTTACAAGACGTTGATCCAGACCGCAGCCGCGCTGGTGAAGTGGCGACAGGGCAACCACCGCGGCCTCCGCCTCAACTGGGCCAAAGCGCAACGACGGCTGCATCAGTTGCCATTGTGCTACCGGGGAATCGATCTGACCGCACTGGCAACCGCAGTAACAGCCATTCTAAATGATCCAGAACGAACGCCGGCGCCGAAGCTGACGATGGTAGCCGAGGAATGAGAACACTGTGAATAGAGTAGACGCTTTATTTTCCTCAATCCTCGTCACGACGCGGAATAACCCGTGGCGCTCGCCGCGGCTCTTTCGGCGGTGGCGGCCCCAACACCAGATCAAGCGCTTGTTCAATCCGCTCGATCAGGTGAATCTTCAGGTGTCGCCGCAATGTTTGGGGAATCTCGACCAAATCGTGTTCATTGCGCTTCGGTAAGATGATCTCGCGGATACCGGCCCGGTACGCGCCCAGGACTTTCTCTTTAACCCCGCCAATCGGCAAGATGCGACCTCGCAATGTAATTTCACCAGTCATGGCTATGTCATGGCGCACGCTCCGCCCGGTCAATGCCGAAACGAGGGCCGTGGCAATTGTTACTCCAGCTGATGGGCCATCTTTAGGTGTCGCACCTTCAGGAACGTGAACGTGAATATCAATTTTGTCGAAATGACGAATCTCAATCCCCAGCCGACTGGCGTTCGCCCGTGCAAACGAGAGCGCAGCCTGCGCCGATTCCTGCATCACTTCGCCGAGCTGCCCGGTGAGAAGCAGATTGCCCTTGCCGTCCATCAATACCACTTCAACCGGCATAATGTCGCCACCGGCGCTGGTGTAGACCATACCAATCGCCACCCCTACCTGATCGACCGGATCAACTTTGCCGATTTCAAAGCGCGGCGGGCCGAGCAGTTTGGTCAACGCCCGTGGCGTAACCTGACGCGGATAGCGCTTCCCTTCGGCAATCCGGCGAGCGATTTTGCGACAGATAGCACCAATCTCGCGTTCGAGGTTGCGTACCCCGGCTTCGTATGTGTAGTGGCGAATAATGGTGGAGATGGTCTGGTTACCAAACCGAATAGCCGCTGGCGGCAAGCCACTATCGGTCATCTGACGCGGAATGAGAAAACGACGAGCGATATGGAGCTTTTCGTCTTCGGTGTAGCCGGGGAGTTCCACCAGCTCCATTCGGTCGAGGAGTGGGTCGGGAATATCCTCGGCGACATTCGCCGTTGTAATGAAGAGGGTCTGACTGAGATCGTAGGGAAGATCGAGGTAGTGATCGCTGAACGTGCTGTTTTGTTCAGGATCAAGCACCTCTAGTAGCGCTGCTGCCGGATCACCCCGAAAATCGCTTCCCAGTTTGTCTACTTCGTCGAGCATAAAGACTGGGTTGATCGTACCGGCGACCTTCATCCGCTGCAAAATCCGACCGGGTAGCGCACCGATGTAGGTGCGTCGGTGACCACGAATTTCGGCTTCGTCGTGAACACCACCCAGACTCAAACGGACAAAGCGCCGTCCGAGGGCTTCGGCAATACTCTGACCAAGGCTGGTTTTGCCTACGCCGGGCGGACCAACGAAACAGAGAATGGGCGCTCGTTTTGACGGGCCGGCCAATTGGCGCACTGCAATGTATTCCAGGATACGATCTTTGACTTTCCGCAACCCGTAGTGGTTCCGTTCAAGGACTGCTGCCGCTGCCCGCAGATCGCGATTCTCTGGACTGGCATTACTCCACGGTAGTGAAAGCAACCAATCAAGATAGGTGCGCAGCATCCCGTGTTCGGGAGACATCGGCGAAATCAATTCAAGCCGTGCCAACTCTTCTTCAAAGCGCGCCATCGCATGGGCTGGTAAACCGGCAGCCGCTGCCCGTTCACGCAAGAGGAAAAGTTCCCGACGCGACGGGTCTTCTTGGCCGAGTTCGCGTTGGATCGCCCGCAACTGCTCTCGCAGGAAGAGTTCGCGTTGGCTGCGATCAACCTCTTGTTGCACCTGACTGTGAATGCGATTTTCTAGTTCGAGGAGATCCAGCTCTTTCGCCAGCAGAATCTCAAGCTGACGTAACCGCTGCTCAATATCAACTAGCTCGAGAATACGCTGCCGGTCTTCAATAGAAATCGGGAGCAGCGAAGCAATAATATCGGCTAATTCGCCTGGTTCGGCACTGTTAAGCGCGGAAAGATACGCATCATCGGGCAGGTTCCGCGATAGACGCACGATCTTCTCGAAGGTGGTCAGAATAGTACGACTCAGCGCCTCGACCATCAGCGCGTCATCTTCATCGAGCGGCGGCGTAGCGAGTGGTGTTGCCAGTACACGCAGCGCCGGGTATTCGGCTACCGCACTGACAATCTGCATACGCTGGCGCCCCTCGAGCACAATGCTGAGTGTGCCATCGGGCAAGCGGCGTAGGCGCTGCACAACTGCCTCAACCCCGACCGTGTAAAGGTCTTCAAGTCCAACGTTTGTATCAGCCGCCGGGCCACGCACGGCCACCGCCAGTACCAGCCTATCACTGGCGGCAGCCTGTTCAACTGCATTGATCGCCCGCTCATCACTTACCAAGAGCGGAGCCAGCATCTGTGGAAACAAGACACTATCAAGCAGCGGAAGTACCGGTCGTTCGTACACAACCGTACCGGCGGTAGGTGATGCCGATTGTTCATTAGCCGGAGTCGTGGTCATATCTTTGCTCCTGCGCAGGCTAATTCAGAAATTCAGGCGATCAAAAGCCTGCGCATTATGGTCTTTGTACATTCAGTGTAACATATGCCGCCAGTATTCGGGTGAGAGCAAATATGTATCCCTCCCCTCACCTTCCCCCCTGCCCCCTTCCTCTCCCACGCTGCGGGAGAGGAAGGGGGGGCGCCTTCACCTTCCCCCCTGCCCCCTTCCTCTCCCACGCTGCGGGAGAGGAAGGGGGGGGCGCCTTCACCTT
>NZ_JPIM01000042.1 GCF_000735195.1 Chloroflexus sp. MS-G | reverse complement strand
TCTTTCGGATCAAGATTTGTACTGAACATGATGAGCTGATCGAATGGAATCTGTATCTTCTGCCCTGAAACAGTGTTAAGAAAGTCATAACGCTTTTCCAACGGCACAATCCAGCGATTGAGGAGATCGAAAACTCGTACTTGTTGCCGACCAAAGTCATCGATGAGGAAGATGCCACAGTTTGCTTTCATTTGAAACGGCGCTTCGTACACTTTTGAGGTCGGGTTGTATACCAGATTGAGTTGTTCGAGGGTTAATTCACCACCGACAATCACCACCGGACGACTGATCCGAATCCAGCGATGGTCGTACTCGGTATCTTCCGGTAAAGGCCGCCGCGGCGGCTCGTGGATAACCGAGTCGTACAACTTGATAATCGCACCATCGGCATACACTGCATACGGAATAAAGATGTCGTCACCCATCAGGTAGGTGATCCGTTCGGCAATCGTCGTCTTGCCGTTGCCAGGATACCCAAACAGCATAACCGACGAGCCAGAGTTTACCGCCGGCCCCACCATGTTCAAGATAGACTCATCGATCACCAACCCCTCAAACGCATCCCGGATATTGCGCCGGGTAACCTTCACATTCTTCACCGTCTGTGCCTTCACCGACTCGATCCACTGTTCAAGCGGCACCGGACAAACACCCGTATATTGCACTTTTTCCATTGCCGCTTGCGCTGCGGTCTGACCACGCGGTGTCAATACATATTCGTAATTGATGTCGCCAAAACCACGTTGACCGACAATATCGATCTGTTCAACGTTCCGCAAATCGATAATAATCTGCTCAATGATCCGGTAAAACAATCCCATAGCTGCGGCCAGTTCTATACCGGTGGCCCGTCCTTTGTTGTAGAGAATGCGCAGGAATTGCTCGGTGAGGAAGGTTCGGTTTAGTCCGGTTTCCTCCAGAGTTGTTGGTTGTGCAGGCAGAAACGAATTATTCAGTTGCGGGCGTGCTTCATCATCGGTCGGTGGCGGATCGCCAAGCATACGCAGCGTCGCTACGTTTTCACCCCGTGCCCGTGCTTCACCGATCAAGCGTTCGAGATCGCTGACGTGCATCTGAAGATGGAGCAGAGCATCGACATCATTTTTGGCTTGCGCTTCTTTTAAGCAAGCATATACGGCACGAGCGACGGTGTATTTGACACCGTCAATGTATAGGTGATGACAATACTCTTGATTACGCACATAACAATCGCGCGGATGGCTCTTGCGTGCCAGCATTTCGTCATACGAACGTTGATCAAGAAGATAGCGCATATACACCTCATCGAGACATACTATATCGAGTGGGAAAAGTCGCTGCTTTCATGGGGACAGAGAGGCAACATTGCCAGGAGATTTGCTGGTTGTTATTGTACCGTCTCCGGCGAACCACAGTACTACCAAAAGACAGGGTTTGGCAGCGAATATGCCCGATCGTCATCAAAAATGGGCTTGACGAGTGTCACGGTTTCTATTAGAATTAGAACAAAAGTTCTAATTCTAGAACTGTGCGACGCTACTATCTGGTGGATAATTCCACCATTGCGTAAACAGGATGGCGCCTGCCAGGAAGGAGGGCTGGAATGGCCGTTACCAGTCGTGAAATCCCACCGGTGCGACAAGTCTACAACTTTGGTCAGTTGCTACGAGGTTTCATGCACATCCTGGTCATCATTGCACTGACGATACTGATCAGTATCATCGCCGAATCTGGTCGTGTCTTCCTTGACGATTGGCGCTACGGACGGCCACGAACAACCCATTTATCCGGCTACGCCGGCTTACCTGCCGAACGATCCGGTCAGCCCTCGCGATTTATTGCGCTCAACCTCGACCGGCAGGTCGTCATCATTGTCATACCCGGAGGTGATGTCAGACAACTGCAAACGTGGCAGGGGCCATATCTGTTTGGGTTACACGAAGATCTGACACCTGTGGTATTATCGTTAAAAGATGAAGACCGGGATGGTCTGGCGGATCTCCTGGTCACCATTCACCAGGAACAACTGGTGTACCTGAACCGCGATGGCACGTTTCGACTCCCGACACCGGAAGAATGGTATCGGCTAGCCCAGGAGCGGGACAAGTGAGCACGTTCTCCAATCGCAAACAACGAACAAGGCGGCTGGGACAGCCTCTCTTTCCCATCGCAGACCCGGAGATCGTGCACTTGCCGACACAGCCGCTAGCCGATCTCATTGCCGACCTCGACAAGGCACTGACACCGGCGCCATCAGAGCATCCTCGGGCAACAGAACCGCTCGGTCTGCAAATTCCGGCAGAGATTCGAGCGGCTTATGAACGTACCCGTCAGCCAGTTCGTTCTCCTGCACCTGCTTATCAACCTCGCCAGCCGGCCAATGGTCAGCGCACCGATACTGTACCTGGAACGTCAGCGAGTGGTCGCCTACCCTGCACACCTGATCGCGAGCCAACAAATGCACATCAAGCCGGTAGCGGAACCACCAGGTCACATACGTCTTCCACATCTGCTGTGCAGCGCGGAACACCGGCGGGTATCCCAACGAACGTTGCCTCCTCTGAGGGACCGAGAGCTGCCTTATCGCGTCGACCATCGTCCAGCACAGACCCGGCGCCGACGGCATGGGCAATAGCTGAAAGACCTCGTGGCGAGCGGCCCCTGCCATTTGTACCGGTACCAACAGAGCTTGCCGATGAACTGGTATTACCGTCATCAACATATTACCAGGCCAAGCCGCTATCGATGGCAAGGTTGTTTAATCATCCCATCATCATGCTGGGAATTTCGGTTATCAGTATTGTCGTCATCGTGCTATGGTTCATCATCACTTTTCAATCACCGATCTTGAGTCTCCAGTATGCGGTTGGGAACGAACGGACTATCGCGGGCAATATCGCATCGGCAACCAGACCGCTGCCAGCTCGCGGTGATTACCGATTACGTACCGCACCCAGTCTCTCACCTGAGCAGATTGATCAGATTTTGCGTAGTTATGGATCGCCGGCAACCGGTACCGGTGAAATCTGGTATCGGCTCGGTGTTGAATACAATATCGATCCAGCCTACGCGCTGGCGTTTTTCATTCACGAAAGCGGTGCCGGTACCAATCCAAATTGGGCTGGTTTGAAACCTGATGGCCGTACAACGCATAATGTCGGTAATATTATCTGCGCCGGTTATCCGACGTGCTATGGCCGCTTCCGTGATTACCCGGATTGGGCGACCGGTATCGCTGATTGGTATCGTTTAATAGATGTTGAATATATTCGTGGTAGAGGTTTGCAGACGGTGACTGATGTCATCCCAATCTACGCGCCATCTATTGAGAATGATGTTCAAGGCTATATCAACGTCGTTACCCGTCTAGTCGATCAATGGCGTGCGGGCAATATCCCTTGATGAGACGATTGGAAGATCATCAAGCCGATTGAGACATCACGCCTGCGTTTGGCAAACAAGTTGCGCAGAAGACCTGCGCTGTATCATATGTTACGCTGTGTCTACACGCCGTCCACTGAGTATGCACCTCTGAGGAAGCAGACATAGCAACATGCGGTCGCCAAACAGGCGGGTTGAAACTTATCTCTACCGTGTACGCACGGATGTAAAGATGTTCCAGCCATATTCGAGACCAACAGACCTGCTCCTGCGTTCATAAGCGATACGGTATTTGTTTTCAGAACTTGATATGCGAAACCTTTCAGTTCTTATTCTGGCCGTTATCTCGTTATTGGGGTTCATTCTGTTCCAGCACATGAGCAGGGCTGAATCTCGAATTCTCAGTACCTGGCGCGGACCGATGAGCGCTGGTGAGGCGTTAGCCGCCAGTATGAGCGACGTTCAGAGCCTGACCGGCATGGCGGAGCCACAGGGACGGGGGCTTGATGCAACACTCGTACCGACCGGTAACCCATTACGAGCTGCCAATACGGTCATGACTCAGGGGTATGGCGTCGGTACACACGCACCGGCATCCATATGGGGAGCTATCGATCTGGCCATTGACGGAAATGGCGATGGGCAGGCCGATCCTGAAGGAACCTGGAACCATCCGGTCTATGCCACTCATGCCGGTCAGGTAACGATCACTCTCAATAGCTGGCCAGCGGGTAATCACGTCTGGATTGTCAACCAGCTCTACCGCACCGGCTATGCCCACCTCGCCAGTATTGCTGTCAGTGATGGGCAGTGGGTCAAACCTGGTGATGTCATTGGATATGTCGGTTCGACTGGTATGTCTAGTGGGCCGCATCTCGATTATCAGGTCTGGGTATGGCAAGATAACCGGTGGGTCAATCAGAATCCGCTCAATTATCAGGTGTTTGAACAGCCAACCCGCTAAATTCATAATCACATTTTCGAGAAGGTACTTCCGGTAATCGGCAGGACTTTTCAACGTTTTCCCGCTACCTGGCGTGGAATGACCTGTCCGCCGTGCGTGTAGTAGCATGTCCCGTTCTGACGGTACTCTGCCCCCTAGACTCGCCGATGATGCGTGTGACCGCAGCAGGCGGGAAGGGTTCCCCATCCTCGCAAGCGGAGCCTGGGGTGGTAGTATGCTGGTGCGCCAAACGGATGGTTGCCGACAATGAGCTTATCCAAATAATCGGTCATCATATCACGACATATCACGACGGATGAACCTCGTCAATGGATGTACAACGATGCACGAGAAGGGACGAGGCGACGCCTCACTCCTACAAGAATCCACGACGATGGTCACGGAAAACCTATCCGACCTATCCTGTCGCAGCAGCAGATTCGGTTGGGACGCAGCGGCGCTGCGCCCGTCCATCCATCGGTAGTTTGCATCCGTTGCCCTGTGAGACGGGTATTCAGATAAGAACTACACTACCATAGGCCGAGGGCTTGTAGCCCGTATGCGCAGATAACCGCGTGGATCGAGAGTCAGCGGTAGCCGATGAGTGATGTTCTTCGGGGTTGCTCTACCGCTGAACCGCTCAGTCATCAGATGTACGCCAAAGCAGAGAACTCTGAAAAGCCTCGGCTTATCCCTCTCACGTAGACTGAATATTCGTGCGTTTTCTCGTCTCTGACGCCAAAAGTCAGTAAAAACAGGACCAACTCCTAACCCCTCAGTCACGTTTTCAGAAAACTTTCTGCGACGGCGATTGCTCAAGCTCAAGGATTGCTTGCCTCGCCAGCGTTGGCTTCGGGCTGTACTCATAGGTGGCAGGCTGATCAGCATCAGCAGCGCGATGAGCCTCGTGTACTACACCATTTTGAAGATCGCCACAGGCCATCTCATATCTACCACACCTGCTTAACAATTCAGCGAGGCGAGCCTGAAGTTGACCACGCATCGCAGCCGGGCAAGCTGGAACCAGGCGTGACGCCTGAGCAATGCAGGTTTCAGCTTTAACACGCTGCCCCTGGTCAAGTAAATGAGTGGTCAATGCACAATAAGCGATCACGCGATCTATCGGACGGCGAGCAGCATTGATTGCGTATTGCAGGTAATTCTCAATCTGATCGTTCATCTTCATACCACCGTTCATTTCTACAGTTCCTACACCTACATCTGACATAGGCTTGCATATCGTATCGCTAAGCTGAATAAGCATGTGGAATTGTTCAGATTCGATTAATGCCTCAATTACTGCCACAATCAAGGCTCCATGGATGACTGCATCTCTGGGATCGATCTGGTATACCTGCCAAAAATATCTGACTGCGACTCGCGGTCGATTGAGAGCCAGAGCACTCATCCCTAAAAGCCAGTGAGCCTCGACAGAGAAGGGATTAAGCCATTTGATAATCTGGGCCAACTGCATCGCTTCGTGGTATTGTCTCCGAACCAGACGCTGTTTTGCCTGAGCAGTAAGGATCAACCGAAGCATCATCCAGAGACTGAACAACCCGCAAAGGAATATGTTTATGAAGGCCACCCCTCCCAGCACTATCCACAGCGCTGTCACGACAATAACGGGCAATTCAGGCCAGCGTAGAAACATTCGCCTGGGCCGGTAGCGAGCGAGAAGCTCTGGCAGAGACGGTTGTCCATCAGGTTGTTGCGTGCCCATAGCTACTCCTTCGCGCGAGCGATATAGTCCAGACAAAGCAAGGACTACACCATGTCTGTAGTTTGGTTGACCCAACGTCGCTAGATCATTCACTCCTGCAATCCATCGTCATACGATACGGCTACGTACAGCATAACAGGCAGATGTGACAACTACGGTCACATTGGACGAAACTTTTTCACAATCTCCGGCTCACGGAGTAGTTTTTCATCGAACGTTCCGGTACATGGCGAAGACATCGTATGATCCTTTCGTTGGTGGCTGAAGTGAGTTGTATCGACCGACCGTCATCCTCGCTCTACCTAAAGAGACGTCGTTCAGACCACGTTTTCAGCACGAATGTTGCCAGGTAATGAATGTCCCTCCAATCTCCGAATGGCAGCGGAGGAGGGCCAGAGAAAGGTGAGGGAGTGCCAGGTCAACGGCAAGCCATCAGTCGGCGATCAACACACCCGCGCTTTCCTGCTTGCAGGCGGGATAACATCTGTTCAGCGTCACACCAATCTGATAGCGGAACGAAGCGAGGACCTGCATCGCTAATAGCGGGATGGATTGGTGAGGCAGTCAGCAGAAAAACGAAGCGCGGAGCAATGTGCTCCGCGCCGTTCGTATGGTGGAGATGGGGGGAGTCGAACCCCCGTCCAGAGAGCTAGACCGCAGACATCTACAGGTTTAGCCCCTCGCTTGATCTCGCCCGCAGTCGCACGAGTGGCAGAGCGACCGTTGGGCCAGCCTGATGTCTTAGCCGATAGCGTCCAGGCTTGCGCTACCGGAGCACCCGACTGATGACGCTCGACCTACAACCATCGGGGGAGCTGTAGCGAGCGCGCCGCTATATCTTAAGCGGCGAGGGCCAGCCGAGGCTGAACCCGAGTGTTGGTGTTGGCAGTTGTTGCCTTGCCCCTTTTACGTGACTGGGCGACACGACCTGCAGTCTACGATGTTCACTCCCTGTCGAAACCAGAGCATCCCCGCAGCCGTATTGATAGTATAGCTCGTTTCAGTGCGATGTCAATCGGTCTTGCGATAGAAATTTGTTAATGACGATTGCACGTTCGTTATCAAGCAACGCAAAACCGATTATAATATGTCCAATATCTCCCGTGCGGTTGCCTGGAATCTGAAGTGAGCGCGAGAAATTGACCGGTGTAGAGTATTCGTCTCACCGTGTCTCACGAATGATCAGCCGGTGTCTACAAAGACCGGGTAACATTCCACACTTCGCGCCATTCGCTTCCTGCCGGGAAGCAGGAGGGCAACGAACCTACGTGCATGATACTGCCGACGATAGGAAGGAACGCACTATGCACATGTACGAGCTTGGCCTGGAGAAGAACGCGGCAAACTACACACCCCTTACCCCCCTCTCATTCCTTAAGCGGACGGCGATGGTGTATCCCAATCTACCGGCGATTATCCACGGCGAGCGTCGTTATACCTGGTCTCAGGTGTACGAGCGAACCCGGCGATTGGCCTCGGCACTGCGTGCAATCGGCGTGGGATACCGCGATACAGTGGCAGCAATCCTGAGCAATACACCTGAGATGTATGAATGCCACTTTGGGGTACCGGGCGCTGGCGCCGTTCTTAACACCATTAACGTGCGTCTCGATGCCGCAACCATTGCTTTCATTCTCAACCACGGTGAAGCCAAAGTCTTGATTACCGACCGCGAATTCGCACCGGTTGTTAAAGCTGCGCTTGATCTGCTTGATCGGCCAATCATGGTCATCGACGTCGATGACCCGATGTACACCGGTCCTGGCGACCGTTTGGGAACCGTTGATTATGAAGCGTTTCTTGCCAGTGGTGATCCTTCATTCGATCTCATCTATCCGCCTGACGAATGGGAAGCGATTACGCTTAACTACACCTCCGGCACGACCGCAAATCCGAAGGGTGTCGTATATCACCACCGTGGTGCCTACCTCAATGCGCTCTCGAACATTGTGTCGTGGGGAATGCCTCACCACGCCGTGTACCTATGGACTCTTCCTATGTTCCACTGCAACGGCTGGTGTTTTCCCTGGACAATGGCCGCTAACGCGGGAACGAATATTTGTCTGCGTAAAGTCGATGCAGCAGCGATCTGGCATGCTATCGAGACATACCGCGTAACGCATTACTGTGGTGCGCCGATAGTGCATTCAATGATTGCAAATAATGCGCCACCGCACTGGCGCGAAGGGCGCGGTACCCATAAAGTCAGTGGCTTGATTGCCGCCGCTCCGCCACCGGCTGCCGTATTGCAGGCAATGGCCGAGATTGGTTTTGATATTACCCACGTCTACGGTCTGACCGAGACCTACGGTCCGGCAGCGGTTTGCGCCAAACAACCTGACTGGCACACACTGCCGATCGCAGACCAAGCGCATCTCAACGGTCGGCAAGGAGTTACCTATCACGCCCAAGAGGCCATCAGTGTCCTTGATCCGACTACGATGCAACCGGTACCCTGGGATGGTCAGACAATGGGTGAAGTGATGTTCCGCGGCAACATTGTGATGAAAGGATACCTCAAAAATCCAGCCGCCACCGAAGCGGCCTTCCGTGATGGTTGGTTCCATTCAGGCGATCTAGCCGTGGTGCATCCCGATGGCTATATCAAGATTACCGACCGCGCAAAGGATATTATCATTTCAGGTGGCGAAAACATTTCGTCTATCGAGGTTGAAGATGCGCTCTACAAACATCCAGCGGTGATGCTGGCAGCCGTGGTCGCCGCACCCGACCCGAAATGGGGTGAGGTTCCTCACGCTTTTATCGAGCTACGAGAAGGAGTAACGGTGACCGAGGAGGAGTTACAGCAACATTGTCGGCGCTTTTTGGCCGGGTATAAGATACCGAAAAAGTTTACATTTGGCCCGCTACCGAAGACCTCAACCGGTAAAATCCAGAAGTTTATTCTGCGCGAACAAGCCCGTTCACGCCAGGCAATCGCCGAGGTGTGAAACGTGAGCTAGCAAGCAGTATGTTCCTCGCAAGGGCGGGTTTGGTATATGAGTTTGTAAAGTTTTTCTGTATCCGGCAGTAGTGAGGGAGAAGAGATAAAGATAGGGAACGGGAGCGAGCGGTTCCCAACCCGTTCGCAGCACGCGCAGAGGCGCGCAGCTTCCCGTTCCGACCGGTCTGCCCAACAACACCCTGTTGTCTTGTCAATCATACACGACGCGCCAAGTTACCCCCCCACAAGGGGGGGCCTGGGAGAGTAATGGAGCGCTGATGCGCCAACCAGTGGGTTGCTATGCACCGCACAACGCGAGCCAATGGCCCGCGATCCTAGGCAAGCGGCGCTGGTCGGGGATCGTCATCAGCGGGTTCGTGATGTTCGTCAGTCGCTCTCCGTTGTTGAACAGTTCACGCATCGCGTGCAACCTCAAGCTGAACATCTCGAAACGCCCTGGGTTTTGAACCTGCCTGTACCGTTCTCTACTACTAGTACTGCGCAAAGAATTTTCAAGATCACGCTGACCTCACATCGTGTTTTCATCAATCCGTAATCTCTCCCCATCCCCTCTATTTGACGCTCAGAATGGGCTATGGTACGATCCATCTGCCTTTAATACAGCCCCGTGAGGCTGTGAAGGAGATGTTTCATGAACAACCGCTTCCTCAAGCTGATCATGCCGCCTTGCCCATTCCTTTGCCCGTGGGCAGGGTTTTTTGTGCGCAGTCCGTTAGTTGCGGAGGAAGGTATGAGCAACGAAAAACAGATCCTATCGGCAGATGAGATCCGACGCGCCCTCGTGCGCATTGCCCATGAAATTGACGAGCGCAACGGCGGTCTGCGTAACGTAGCTCTCGTCGGGATTCGGAGTCGCGGTGTACCGCTGGCCGAACGGATTGCAGCAGCCATCGCCGATTTTGATGGTACGCGAGTGCCGATTGGTCAACTCGATATTACGCTCTACCGCGATGATCTCAAGCTGCGTGGCCCGGCTCCGCGAGTACGTAAGACCGATGTGCCTTTTGATATTACCGGAAAAACGGTCGTACTGGTAGATGATGTTCTGTTTACCGGTCGCACCGTGCGCGCAGCACTCGATGCGATTGCCGATCTCGGACGCCCGGCCCGTATTCAGTTAGCCGTTTTGATTGATCGTGGTCACCGTGAATTGCCCATTCGTGCTGACTTTGTCGGTAAGAATGTGCCGACCGCGCTCTCTGAACGGGTAATGGTACGCCTACGTGAAACCGACGGGGTTGATGAAGTTGTGATCCAGCGAGGTACCGTCAATGATTGAACAACGTCGTCATGTGATCGATCTTGATGATTTCAGTGCTACCGAGATTGAAGAGATTCTCGAAACGGCTGAAAGTATGCGTGAGGTGTTGGGGCGCGAGATCAAGCAAGTGCCAGCCTTACGTGGGAAGACGGTCGTCAATATGTTTTTTGAAGAGAGCACCCGTACCCGCATCTCCTTTGAGCTGGCAGCGCGAGCATTGTCGGCGAATGTGGTGGCTTTCACCGCTCGCGGAAGCAGTGTTGAGAAGGGCGAATCGCTTGTTGATACGGTGCGAACGTTGCAGGCGCTAGGCGCCGATATTATTGTTATGCGCCATAGCCAATCGGGTGCCCCCTATCTGGTAGCCCGTCACTTTCGCGGCTCGTTGATTAACGCTGGTGATGGTCGCCACGCTCACCCTACGCAGGCCCTGCTTGATCTCTACACGATGCGGAGTCGCTTTGGTCAGATCAGGGGGCTTAAGGTCGTGATCGTGGGCGATATTTTACATAGCCGGGTAGTACGCTCTAACCTGTGGGGGCTGACTCGACTGGGTGCCCACGTGACCCTGTGTGGCCCGCCAACGCTCATTGGCCCAGCAGCGTTCTGGACAGCAACATGGCCCCAGCTACGAATTGCGCACGAACTAGACCCGTTGCTGCCCGATGCAGATGTCGTGATGGCATTACGCTTGCAGAAGGAACGGATGCAGAGCGGATTGTTACCGGCGTTACGCGAGTATACCCGCATCTACGGCCTGACTGCCGAACGCCTAGCCCGTTTACCGGCTCATGCAATCGTGATGCATCCTGGCCCGATGAATGAGGGAATTGAGATTTTTCCTGAAGTGGCAACCGCATCCCCATCGGTTATCGAAGAGCAGGTTACCAATGGGGTTGCCGTCCGTATGGCGTTACTCTATCGGATGGCCGGTTGAAAGGGAGGTTTCATGCGCTATCTCATCAAAAATGGCACGATCATTGACCCGGCCAATCGTGTAGCCACTATCGGCGATATTCTGGTTGCCAACGGCAAAGTTGAGCGCTTGTACGATCTGGCCGATCTCCACAGCGACCGCGAACCGGTTTCACCCGATACTGAAGTGATTAACGCACGCGGTTGTGTCGTAGCACCTGGCTTTACCGATCTGCACACCCATCTCCGTCAACCGGGCGAAGAACATAAAGAGACCATTGCTAGTGTAAGTGCAGCGGCTGCGGTTGGTGGCTTTACAACACTGTGCGCGCGACCGACGACCCGCCCTACCCCTGACAACGCCGCTACCATTCGTCAGTTGCGTGAACTGACTGCACAGTGGGCCAGAGTACGGATCGATCTCATCGGCGCCCTTACGCTCGGGAACGAAGGTCAAGTCTTGAGCGAGATGCGCGAGCTAGCAGAGGCAGGCTGTATTGCGTTTAGTGATGGCGGGCGAACGATTACGAATTCTGCCCTGATGCGAAATGCCCTATCGTATGCCGCTGCACTTCGCCTACCGGTCATGGTGAGTTGTCAAGACCCATATCTGGCGGCTGGCGGCGTTGCTCATGAAGGGGCAGTCAGCGTGCGCCTCGGCTTGCCAGGCATCCCTGCCGCTGCCGAAGAGGCCATCGTGGCTCGTGATATTGCGCTTGCCGAAGCAACCGGCGCTCACCTTCACATCAGTCGGGTAAGTACCGCCGGTAGTGTCGCACTGATTCGGGCAGCACGGGCG
This sequence comes from Chloroflexus sp. MS-G, assembly GCF_000735195.1. Taxonomy (GTDB): domain Bacteria; phylum Chloroflexota; class Chloroflexia; order Chloroflexales; family Chloroflexaceae; genus Chloroflexus. The sequence continues at coordinate 25,882 of NZ_JPIM01000042.1, read as the reverse complement.
CGGGGCGTTCACGTCACTGCCGAAGTGACACCCCATCACCTGACCCTGACCGACCGCTGGTTACTCGGTTGGCTCGAAGAACGGCTTGAAATCGAGAGCGGACGATCCGGCGCTCACCCCGATCTGAGCCTGCCGTCATGGCTTAATCCCGCTCTTCTGCCGCCATACGATAGTTCGACACGGGTTGATCCACCATTGCGCAGCATTGAACACGTTGAGGCACTGGTTGAAGGGCTACGCGATGGGGTTATTGACGCCATCGCGATTGATCATGCCCCCCACGCGCTGGTAGACCGCGATTGCGAATACGGGCTTGCTCCGCCTGGTATCAGTGGCCTGGAAACCGCACTGGCCTTAACGTTGACCCTCGTTCACCGTGGAGAGATGGACATCGTCAACTTGATTGCCAAACTCACCGAAGGACCAGCACAAGTCCTTAACCGTTCACCGGCCAATCTCCGACCTGGCGCAACTGCCGATATTGTTATCTTCGATCCTGAACGGAGTTGGGTTGTTGAACCTGAGCACTTTGCGTCGAAGGGCCGCAATACACCACTGCGCGGGCAGCGGTTAAAAGGACAGGTGATGCTCACCATGGCCGCCGGCAAAATCATCTTCCGCCGCGACGATTTTGGTCGCCAGGCCCAGGCTGCACCCCAACCTTCACGACTGGAAGGAATCCTGGGTTCGGAATGAACTGGCAGCAAGCAATTCGGTTATTCGTAAGCCGGTTCGGTTCGATGAGGAGCCGGACTCTAGCTTGACTTCTAGTACGCGATAGTGTAGCATGGTGCTCATGGAAAACACCATGCGCACAGGGAAAGCCGCAACACTCCTTGGTGTCTCGGTCAAGACGTTGCAGCGTTGGGAACGCGAAGGAAGGCTGATTCCGGTGGCCCGAACGGACAGCAACCGCCGTCTCTCCCCTGAGACGCAGATCCGTGCGGTCATCGGTTTGCGGCAGGCGAACCATGCGCCAACCACGCTGGTCGCCTCCTGTCGGGTATCGCGTGCGGCACAGAAGCCGGACCTGGCGAATCAGCGCAACGTGCTGGAAGAGGTCGTGGTGGCGAAGGGATTGGCGGGGGTCGAGTGTATCGAGGAAGTGGGCGGCGGGCTGAACGTCACGCGCAAGCGGTTTCTGGCCCGTATGGACGCGATCGGGCGACGGGAAGTCACGATGCTGATCCTCGCGCACCGGGACCGCCTCACCCGCTTCGGCTTTGAGTGGTTCGAACATGACGCCAAAACCCATGGCTGCGCAGTGCTGGTGCTCACCCAGGAACGGCTGTCTCCCGACCAGGAAATGGTGCAAGACGTGATGACCATCGTGCACTGTTTTTCGTCTCGGCGATACGGTGTGAGGAACGATCGAAAGAAGGTGGATGAAGCGCTGAAACAGGATGCCCATGGCGTCAAACAGGCCCAACCATGCAACGAACCCACACGATCGCTCTTTGCCCGACTCCTGAGCAGGTGGACTACTTCAAGCGCGCCTGCGGCACGGCCCGGCGCGTCTGGAACTGGGCGCTCAATGAATGGAACAAACAATACGCAGCAGGCGGCAAGCCGAACGCCATGGCGCTCAAAAAGCAGTTCAACGCCATCAAGTACACCGACCCGCAGTGGCTCGATGAAAACGGACGGCCTTGGTTGCAAGACATTCACCGGGATGCCCACGCGCAGCCGTTTAGGAATCTCGCCAAAGCATGGAAACGGTTTTTCGCCGACCTCAAGAAGGGCAAAGAAGCGCACGAACCACGGCTCAAGAAAAAGGGCCGCTGCCGCGACAGCTTTTACGTAGCCAACGACAAGTTCCGTCTGGACGGCAAGACGATCTGCCTGCCCAAGATCGGCGACGTCGCCATGACCGAGGAACTGCGCTTCAAAGGAAAGATACTGGGCGCGACGGTCTCGCGCACGGCGGATCGTTGGTTTGTGGCAATACAGGTCGAAGTGCCCGATGCGCAATGCTATCGGCGTCGCACCTCCCATGAGGTCAATGGCATCGACTTGGGCGTTAAGGCTGCCGCAACGATCTCCAGCGGCGAAGTCATCGAAGCGCCCAAGCCGCTCAACGCAGCGCTGCGTCGCCTCAAGATTCGCGGTCGGCGTCTCAGCCGCAAGCTGGAAGCCGCCAAAGAGATGGCGGGGTTTGGACGCCATGCCCGCCTGCCCAAAGGAACGCGCCTGCCGGTCTCGAACAACCGGCAGAAGTCCGCTGCGACATTGGCAAGGCTCCATGCCCGCCTTGCCAATCTCCGAGCGGACTTTACTCATAAGCTCACGACCCGACTCTGCCGCGAAAACCAAGCGTTCGTGATCGAGGATGTAAACGTCAAAGGGATGCTCGCGAACGAGAGACTCGCCCGCGCCATCTCTGACGTTGGCTTTGGTGTGTTCCGCTCGCAGGTGGAATACAAGGCGAAACGCTACGGTACTCATCTCATCATCGCCGATCGTTGGTATCCAAGTAGCCGACTCTGTTCCTTCTGTGGCTGGAAGAACGAGGCGCTGACGTTGAGCGATCGAGAATGGGTGTGTGCGCAATGTGGCGAGCACCATGACCGAGACCTCAATGCAGCGCTGAACCTGAAACGGCTGGCAACCGTAACTGCCCTACCCGTGGCGAGTCCGACCAGTAATGGCGGCGCTGCGACAGAGAGGGTCTCTGTCGCAGTCGGGAAAGTCACGCCTGTCAGATACGACGGTGGTCAACAAGACACGTCGGGGCAGGAAGAGAAGTGTGCGCACTTTTGCGCACTTTCTTGATAGCAGAGAAGTCACCTGCCTGACGCGGCAGCAGAGTCAGCAGTTGCCAGAGAGGGGAACTTCTATCCCCTCTCGTCATCGCCATTATGAAACGTTAGTTTTCTGGTCGTATGGTCGTTAGAGCCTGATCAGAAATCTGAATTTCTGACCTGACTCGTAAGGAAAAGTTCTCACTGTTATTCAAACGAGCACGTGCTTCATCCCATAGCCCATCACCTTACGGTGAAGGACAATTGACCCCAGGCCAGCACTGTCGTTCCAGATCCCACAAGTATGGTACACCGGTATCGAACCACTCGGTTTTGGTCTCGCACATAGCGTTAAACATCTCATCAGTGATATACACCTTCGAGATCATGTAGTGATCGTCCCAGATTTTTTGATCGCGGATACTGGTGCAGTGACCACCGATATACCCTGGCATCGATGCTGCATTGAGCTGTAATTCCGGAATAGTACGGAAGCGAATGGTGTTGTAATACAACTTCAACTCACCGTTGATCCATAACTTCACCTCGCCATTAGCCTGACCGGGCGTATTTAGCTTCATCATGATCTGAAAATCGTTCCATTGACCGCCAGCAATGTAGGTAGGCGTACCAATGTTCTGACGCAGTTTCTCACCATAACCGGTCGGCTGGTCGAGGTGATAGCAGTACAGTACCGGTTCACCACGATTGTTCACATTTTCGGGATCAAAACAGCGTCTGGTACTCGCAGAGTTGTCGTACCAGCAGTTCGGCATAATCTGAAGAAAACAACTTGCTTCATTGGTACCATCGGGGTACTGTCCCGCCGGCAACGTAAAGGTGATCGGGTTATGGGCAGATACCACAAATGCTTTAGATTCGCAGGTAAATTGATAGCCAGCCTCGTACTGGCGGTAGAAACGCCAGTAGTAGACATCGCTCCGTGGGAGAGCAAACTTAAATGAGTACAACGGCTCGTGGGTCCCAGCAACATTCTGGAACTGCTGTGCCCAGTTACCCCGGCGTACCGGATTATTCACCGCACTGACATAGTCGCTTGGGTAGGTTTTATAGACTCGATTCGGCAGATAAGGTGCAAGGACTGAGGCAGAATTCCCGCGATTGGCGAGCTGATACCAATTCGAGCGTTCCATACTGCTGGCAAAGACAATACCGTTCGTTGGGTTGAATGCACACACATCACCCGTAGGTGGGGGCACAGGTGTCGTAACAGGCGTAGGTGACGTTGTAGGAGTTTGTACGGTTGTAGGACTTGCCAATGGCGTAGGCGTTGTGCTTGACGATACGTGTTGTACGAGGGGGATGAACACAGAGCTACTACCTGAAGACGCCGTCGTTGCCACAAGCTCTACCATCAGGTAGTCAACAGCACTCGCCTCTGCATTACCATCAGTTTGATAACGGATCAGTATCTCACCATTGGCATTGATGCTATAAGCAGGCGGAATCGGCGAATCAATCACGCGATTTGTCCACCGCCACCTTTCTGCACCAGTATTATCGCCTAATTCAACCCAGGTGTTGTTCTGGAAATGACGCAATTCCCACCACCAACGCTGAACCGCTCGTACCGGCCCACGATAATTGACGTGCACACGGATCGCGACGACATCAGCAGAAGTAACACCGCCAGGCAGCTTATAGGTAAACAGACCTTCGTAACCGTCTCCGATTGGATAAAACTCCTTGTAAGCACTTTCCGGCTCACTATTCCATTCTGTTATCTCCAGCCGAGACAACGCTTCCAGGGGAGTATTACTGTGCTGACCTCGCACCGTCTCAAACACAGTAGGCGCCAGTTTTATTGACGTCGGTGTCGTGAGCGTCTGGTTTGAAGATACCGGCACAGTATAGAGCACTAAAACAAGCACGGCTCCCAATATGCAGGCACCTATCAGTGACCTTGGACGCAACCACGAGAAGTGTTTGGCGCGAACCACAATACCCTCTTTTCTTTTCAGACGCGACGCGAGCAGAAATTGCGGGTAACTGCCAAAACAGGCTGAAATTCTCGCAACAACTATAGCAACAGCTTGTTTCTCTACTGAAACCATAACAACAACATCATCATACAAATCAAGCTGTGTCCAATCCCACCAACCGCATGCGTCAGTGTGTGGAAGGCAGTGCACAATAGGATAGTTGCTATCTGAGTTTGGTTATATGACACTCGATGCTGCTTGACAGAATGAGTATAACAACCGCAACTTTCCAACAACTCTCTAACGATCAAATGGCTGCCAGATAATTAAAATGGAAGATGGCGTATGTTATCTCTTATCAGGAAGAACTGTAACGAGGGAGACCTATGACAACCGAACCGTTGACTGAAACCGGACGACAGTCGCATACCTTCAAAGCAGAAGTTCAGCAAGTACTCTATATCCTGGCTCACTCACTGTACACTGATCGGGAAATTTTCTTGCGCGAGCTGATCTCAAACGCTTCCGACGCCATCAATCGGGTACAATTCGAGATGCTGACCAACCGCGATGTGCGCGATCCCGATCTTGAGCCCCAAATTACGATTGAAGTCAACAAAGAGGCACGCACGCTCTCGATCAGCGATACCGGTATCGGTATGACGGCTGAGGAAATGGTTGAGCATTTGGGCACCATTGCTCAATCAGCAGCACGTGCGTTTGTTCAGAAGGCCGGTGAGGTAGCGAAACAGACGGCGAGTGAAATTATCGGTCAATTCGGTGTCGGTTTCTACTCAGTTTTTATGGTGGCCGACAAGGTGACAGTTGTTTCCCAGTCGTATCGTCCTGATGCGCCAGCAGCAATGTGGGAGTCGAGCGGCGGCGATAGCTTTACCGTTGGTCCGGCTACACGCGAACGGCGCGGTACGACGATTACGATCCACTTGAAAGAGGACGCTGCCGAATTTGCGGATCCCTGGCGGATTGAACAGATTGTACGCCGCCATTCCAATTATGTTGCCTTCCCGATCATGCTCGATGGCCGTCAGATCAACGCACGCACGGCGATCTGGCGGAAAGCGCCGCGTGATGTCACGACCGAAGAGTATAACGATTATTATCGTCAACTTACACTCGATAGTGAACCACCGCTCAGTGTCATTCACATTTCAACCGATGCACCGGTCGATCTCCACGCCATTCTCTACATTCCCTCACGACGTGAGCGTGGCATTCTCGAACGACGGATCGAAGGCCAAATCAAGCTCTATTCGCGCAAGGTGCTGATCCTTGAAGAAGCGAAGGATCTGCTGCCTACCTACTTCCGCTTTGTTGAGGGCGTGGTTGATAGCGAAGACCTGCCACTGAATGTATCGCGCGAGAGTGTGCAGAGCGGCACCGCTGGCGGCTCGCCGGTGATGCAACGACTACGCAAGACGCTTACCGGTCGGTTGCACAAAGAACTCAACGATCTGGCCGAACGTGACCCAGAGAAGTATCGCACCTTCTGGAAGGAATTCGGCCCCTTTATCAAAGAGGGTATTGCTACCGATTACGAGCATCGAAATGATCTCCTCAAACTGTTGCGGGTGCAGACAACCAAGAGTGGTGAAGAGTGGATCACGCTAGCCACCTACAAAGAGCGTATGGTGAGCGGCCAAAAGGAGATTTACTATCTGATGGCTGCCAGCCGCGAAGCCGCCCTGAACAGCCCACACCTTGATCCTCTGCGAGCGCGTGATATTGAGGTGATCCTCTTCACCGACCTGATGGACGGCTTTATGCTATCAGGGTTGCGTGAATACGAGGGGCTGCGCCTGCGCAACATTGATGAAGGAAACCTTGATCTACCTGGTGAAGTTGAACGTCCAACACCGGTCATTGACGATGAACAATTTACCGCTCTGGCCGAGCGCATCGCCGCTGTGCTCGGCGAACGACTGAAAGAGGTGCGTGCTTCGCAGGTGCTACGTGATAGCCCGGCCCGCCTGGTAGCGGAAGAGGCAGCCTTCGGACGAGAGATGCAACGGATTCAGCAAATCCTTGGTCAGGATGTAAAGCTTGGGCCAAGGATTATGGAGCTGAACCCGGCTCACCCGCTCATCGCCGCATTAGCACGTCGGGCGAAGGAAAATCCCAGCGATCCACTGCTGACGCTGGCGGCTGAACAACTGTACGATAATGCGTTGCTGATCGAGGGATTACATCGCGATCCGGCATCAATGGCCCCGCGCATCTTGCGACTCCTCGAACTGGCTGCTGGCGTCACACCAGAGCAGGCGTAAAGGGCCACAAATGGTCACCCATAACCGCCGTGTGATAGGTAGTGCGCCAGAGCAAGTGAAGACGACAACAAGAGCGCAGATACGCTGAGATCGGTAAATACGGGCGAGACGAAGCGGATCGTCTCGCCTCTTCCTCATCTCATACGCTGCTTACATCATCGCAGACGTGCCCGGAATGATAAAATGCCTGTTGCCACGATCGATATTCTTGCCAGTGGACCATTATTGACCATTCAGGATGGCGGTCGCCTAAAGACACGTCGTTACGGCGTGCCGGTCGGTGGAGCGATGGACCGGTTTGCCCTGGCAGCGGCCAATCGACTGGTGGGCAACCCGGCTCATGCCCCAGCGCTTGAACTCACTGCCGGTGGGGTACAGATACGTTTCAATGCGACGATGCTGATCAGCCTGACCGGCGCCGATCTTCAGGCGCAACTCAATGGGCGTCCACTGGCACCCTGGCAGAACACGCTTGCCTTGCCAGGCAGCCTGCTGATCGTACACAGACGGCGCGGTACGTGGGGTGGGCGGGCTTATCTGGCAATCGCTGGTGAGCTTGAAGCTGAATGGGCAGTTGGTGGTGCTGGCACTTGTCTATCCGGTGGGTTTGGCGGCTATCAGGGACGATCGCTACGCTCCGGCGACCAGATAAGCGTGCGTTTGCCTTCTCTCCATCACTACTACAAACCGCGCTGGTGGCCGATTGATCGCCGACCTCCATATCGCGCTCAGCCGTGCCTGCGCGTCTTACCTGGCCCTCAACACGATATGCTACCTGAAGCATGGCAACAATTGCTCAATCAATCATTTTCTATCGACCAGGCGGCCAACCGGCAGGGGTATCGCTTGCATGGATCAACGCTCCCGCATCACCAGCTCTCGTTGCCATCATTCGGTGTCGTACCGGGAGCGATCCAGCTCCCACCTGATGGTCGTCCGATCTTACTGATGGCCGACGCCCAACCGACCGGTGGCTACCCGGTGATCGCCGTCGTCATCAGTGCCGATCTCCCACTGGCAGCGCAACTCTTACCCGGCGACCGTCTGTCTTTCACCGAAACCAATCTGGAAACTGCGCACAAGGCTCTGGCCGAACAAGCCGCATGGCTCGCCCTCGGCCCAGCAGATGAAGAGAGCGACTGGCTGTTGAGTGAGGCGGGAGCGCTAGGGTGAGGAGTGAGAGATAAGCGGCTATCCGGAAAATCCTGGTGGTAAGGCTATTCAGAGTTCTCAGCTTCAGCCTCTCATTAAACCATTCGAGATAGGGAGTAACAACCGCGCAACACCGACGAACATAGCCCATCGGGTGCGCGGGCTGCTGATCCGCATTGTACAGTGCGTGTAAAGCCATCGGTTCGCGTATCAGTTCATTACCTGCACTTGCTGCGCTATGAAGATTGCGCTGACAATGAAAGACACCTCTGCCAGCGAACGATTTACGCCATAATAGCAATCATCGCATTGCTGAGCACCAACACCAGAATTATCCCAAGTGCCGAAGGCCCTGCCCAACGTCCGAGACGGGCAAAGGGAGTACGCACTCCCATTAAAATATGCGCAACGACAGCGGTAACCAAACCTAGCAAGGGATGCAAAATGAAAGGGAAAGTAAGGAAATAGTTGACACCGGCAAAAATACCAACCAACCAGTAGATCAAACCTAACGTTGCCTGAATATCGATCAAAACCGGAAAGATACGGGTCACAAGACTGCGGGGTGCCCCAGGCCGGTATGTAAACGCCAGATAAATTGCTGCTGCAACAATAATAACCGCTAACACCTCACGACCGAATATCGCGTGAATGGAACGAACAGTAGCGAAGATCGGATCCATACGGAATCACTCCTTTAAGCAATGAACGATGGTTGCACTGATGAGAAGGTTGTCTGTGCCCCCATAACCAGGGCTACAGTCACCAAGCTCATTGTACAAATCTTCACAAGTAGCGTCAAATTGGTTCATTCTGGCGAATGCGGCGATAGAGCGCTTCGGTTTCGGGAAGTGGTTCGATCCCAAGTTCTTCACGCAATGCCTGCACACAGCGCGTATACGAACGCATAGCCTGAGAACGACTACCGGCACGGGCATGGGCCCGCATCAGCAGTTGATAGGCCTCTTCATAGCACCGATCACGACGTAGCACCTGTTCGGCGATTTGAATGGCTTCGTTATGACGACCCTCGGTACTGAGTTGCTCTGCATACGCAATCGCCGTCGCCAGATACCGCGCCAACAGGCGTTCACGCTCTTCTATTGTCCACGGATCGTACAATGCCTCGGCAAGATAATCACCCCGATAGAGTTGGAGGGCTGCCTGCGCACTCCGGCGGGCAAAATCGGGATCGGTGCTCGTTAATGCGCCACTGGCGCGTAGTTCAAACTCATCAACATCGATCCACACCCCAAATGAAGGGGCAAAACTGTACGCCAGCCCTTGCCGACGAATGAAGAAGGGCGGCACTCGTGGCGGACGATGCGGTTCGAGCGCTGTATTCAGGGTATTAAGCGTTACTTTGAACTGACGCTCCGCAGCTTCCAGATCGGCTTCCGGCCAGAGCCAGGCACAAATCTGTTCGCGTTGGATCCAATTCCCGCGCATTGTGAGCAATAACTGGAAGAGCTGCCGTGCCTTTTCCCGTTGCCACTCACGGGCCTGAATCTCTTGATTGCCACGCCAGACCCGAAATGCCCCTAGCATCTGTACTCGCAGGGTAAACCCCGGATGGTAGTCGTCAACCGTCTCATCAGACGCAATCGAGGGAAATCCCTGTCGCAAGAGATGAACTGCAACCTCGCGATACGCAGGCAGTGAGCGTGCTCGTAACAATAATGGCACCAGTGCAGCAATATCTCGGGGACCGAAGAGACTGGGGCCAATCAAGACACTCTCGTATCCGTATTCAACCGCTTCCTGCATCACCTGTGCGACTAGCGGCTCTACGGCGGTCGTTCGACCTGAGCGTAACGCGGCTAATGCCCGCCAGAGGTGCACTAGAAACAAACCAAACGCATCACGACCGGTCTGAAACCGTTGTTCGGCCTGATCGAGCCATTCATAGCCACGTGGATCACCCGCTGCCAGGTTTACACTACCCAACGCCAGCAAAATCAACGCGGCAACCCATTCATCACCGGCAGACGCCGCCAGCAAGAGTCCTTCACGAGCATCAGCCTCAGCACGAGCCAGGTCACCGGCGTGACCGTGTAACAGCGTCAGCCCCAAATAGCCCTCAGCGCGGGTTCGAGGCACACTCACCTGTTGCAAAAGCCGTAACCCTCGACTATAGTGCTGGCGTGCGGCCTGATCATCGCCACGGGCAATGACCTGATAGGCGTGACCAAGGCGTAACTCGGCGATAGCTTCAGTCACCGGATTATTGCTCTGCTGAGCTTCACTCAACATACGATGCGCGAAAGCCAGTGCCTGGGGGCCAATGCCAAGCATAGCACTGATCAGCGCCAACAGTAACAGCGGTTCTCGATGAGCCGTTGCCCGCATCAGCGGTTGTTCATTCCAAAGCCGTTCTTCGAGGAGTTGACGGGCCTCACGTAGTCGTCCAGAACGGAGCAATAAGCGCGGTTGCAACGGCTCAACCCGCGCTTGATAGAACTCGACCAGCCCATGCTCACGCGCCAACCGGTACGCCGTCTGAACGAGCCGCTGACCAACCCCAGGCCGACCACGGTTCGTCCAATTTTCGGCCTGCATCAACAACAGTTCGATCCGCTCGGCAGCGTATTGTTGTGGTAACAACTTGAGAGCACGACGGAGAAGTTCGGTCGCCGGAGCTGGCTGAACTGTATCGAGGTAGATTGCAGCTTGGCCTCGTAGACAACGTGCCTGCCCTAGCGGATCATTCAGAGCTGCGAATGCCCGTTCAGCACGCCGATACGCGGCTAACGCTGCTTCCAGACGATTTAGTTGATGCAGCGCCGCTGCCTGAATCTCAACCAGTTCGGGCACTTCATCACTTACCAGCGATAATCGACGCATCCAATCAAGCACTGCTTCAGCACGTCGTTCGGCAAGCAATTGACGAGCCAGGGGCAGAAATGTCGTCACAGCCGTCGGATCACCGGCAGCAATCTGATGGTAAAGTGCGCTCTCGTGATCGCCGCGCTGTTGAAAGTATGCTGCTGCACGCCGGTGAAGCTGTGGCCACTCTGGATCGGCAGCAGCCCGACGTGTCAACCAGGCTGCGATAATGGGTTGAAACCGCAGACCCTGTTCACCAAACGGTTCAACAAAGAGACGACGACGACGCAACTCGGTCATCAGCAGCGACGCCTGAAGTGAGGGATCGAGCGCAGTACAAATGTCGGGATCAATCCAGCGGAGACCGGCGCTTCGTTGCAGACAACGTTGTAGCGGTGCAGGGAGCGACGCCAACACTTCACGTTCGAGATATTCATCAAGCGCGGGGGCTGGCTGATCGCGCAACCCTAACGCACGCCGCCAATCAGGTGCATCGAGCGCGACACGGAGAGCCAGCGCCCAACCGGCACTCAGCGTAAGTAACTCGTCGAAATCAGGTGGCAACGGACGACCGGCTTGCTGCCAGAGCGCAGTTGCTTCATCAGCAGTAAAAGCAAGATCAGTTGGCTCGATCACTAATGCCTCACCTCGCAGACGTGCAGTAGCAATCAACGGTGAGTCAGGCTCACGGCGTCCAGACAACACCAGGTGCAAACGCGGAGGTTGGGCAACGATCAGCCGTTCGATCAATGATCGCAGCTCTGGCTGCTCATCGATATAGTGAGCATCGTCAATGACCAGGAGGGTCTCATCATCGAGTTCACTGGTTAAGGCATTAATGAGCGCGTCAATCGTTAACGGTGGATTGGGATCGGCAAACGACACCATCCGGCTCAACGCAGCCACCAGATGGCGAAGGAGACTGCGCGGATCATCACCGGCATCAGCACGACACCAGGCTGCCGGCCAGCCACCCTGTGTAGCCAGCATCGCTAAGGCGACCGTCTTACCACTTCCAGGAGGCGCCACGACAATGGTAAGCGGTGCCTCGAGAGCCATTGCGAGAAGCTGATCTACACGCCCACGACGCACCCGGTGTAACGGCGCTGGCGGCGGCAGCAGACGGGGTCGCAAAAGAGATTCGTTGTACTCACCTGTAACCGTTTGTGATACCATAAGAGAGGCAGAGATCTTCGTCGCTCAACCATAACCGTTAATGCTTGTCTATTGTACACAGGGTCAGATACAATGTCGAACAACAACGAAGAACACCGACATCCAACATCCGATCGACCTGTAACACCCGATCTAACCGATCCGATGTTCCAGTCGATCCGGGCGTGGAACGAACTCCTTGCCGCCAGTACCGATATGGCATTCGACCTGGTTCTGAAGAACTGGGATTACAGTCGAAGTTTGCGCCATTCTACCGAACAGGCTGTTGCCGACGCGATTCGCACCCAGCAACGCCTGAGCCAGGAAATGTTGCAGGCGTGGCAGGGATACGTAGGAGACATTCAATCTATCATCCGACGCATGCGCAAATAATCGCGTCAGCAACGCGGTACCGTTTACATATACACGCCGCCGTTCACGTTGATCTGTTGGCCGGTAATGTAATCACCATCGGCGGCAAGAAAGACAACGGCTTTAGCAATCTCTTCAGGCAATCCAAACCGTCCCATGGGGATACGGGCCTTGATTTGTTCCTGAATCTGCTCAGGTACCTTGGCCAACATATCGGTGATTGTAAAGCCGGGGGCCAATGCGTTGACGGTAATGTTATATTTCGCCAGCTCTAGCGCTGCCGTCTTGGTAAAAGCAATAATGCCTCCTTTTGAAGCTGCATAGTTGGCCTGACCGAAATTCCCGGCTTGCCCAACAAACGAGCTGATGTTGATGATCCGACCGTATTTCTGTTCGATCATTGGCTGCATAACCGCCGTTGTGCAATAGTAAACGCTGTTGAGATTATTTTGGATAACCGTGCTCCAATCCTCGTCAGTCAACTTGCGCAACGTGCGGTCACGAGTAATACCGGCATTATTGACCAGAATATCAACCCGACCCCACCGATCAAGGACTTGCTGAACCATACGCCGTGCTTCATCAGCCTGACTAACGTTAGCCTTGATTGGCATGGCTTCGCCATTATTGGCAATAATTGTGTTCACCACCTCCTGTGCCGCTGCCTCACTACTATTGTAATTAACAGCGACTTTTGCCCCTTCGGCGGCCAAAGCCAGCGCGATTGCCCGCCCAATACCTCTTGAAGCACCTGTCACAATCGCCACCCGACCGGTCAACTTTCCCATTCTTGCCTCCCCAACGCATGATTGTGTTTGTATTCCTTGAGCCGATGGTAGCAATCGCAGCACCACCGGCTCGAACCTCACAATTGTAGCACACCTACATCCGTTCAAATATCGCGGCAATACCCTGTCCACCGCCAATACACATGGTCACCAGAGCATACCGTCCCCCGATCCGATGCAACTCGTGGATCGCCTTCACCGTGAGGATACAACCGGTAGCACCAATCGGGTGGCCGAGCGAAATGCCGCTGCCGTTAGGATTCGTGCGATCTGGCGGTAATTCTAATTCGCGCATCACCGCCAATGCTTGCGCAGCAAAGGCTTCATTGACTTCAAAGAGATCGATATCTGCGATCCGTAGGCCGGTGCGTTCGAGCAAGCGGCGCACGGCTGGCACCGGGCCAATACCCATATATTTGGGTTCGACTGCCGCGTGACTATACCCTACCAACCGCGCCAACGGCTTGTAGCCACGTCGCTCGGCAGTAGCCCGCTCCATCAATACTACGGCAGCAGCCGCGTCGTTGATACTCGAGGCATTACCGGCCGTCACCGATCCGTCCTTCAAGAACACCGGTCGGAGTTTCGCCAGTTTATCGAGGGTTGTATCGCGTCGTACCCCTTCATCCACCGTGAACGCAGCCGTTCCCCCCTTCACTTTAATCTCAACCGGCACAATCTGACCGGCAAAGCGCCCTTCATCAATAGCGCGTGCAGCCCGCATATGGCTCTCGTATGCCAGTTGATCCTGATCTTCACGGCTAATACCCCACTTCGCAGCCACGTTTTCAGCCGTTACCCCCATATGGCAATCGTCGAACGGATCGGTCAGGGCGCCGACCATCATATCGACCACCTTCGAATCGTTCATCCGCGCACCAAAGCGCATTGCCGGGAGGCTATACGGCCCACGGCTCATACATTCCGCACCACCTGCGACCGCCGCTTCAACATCACCCTGCAAAATGTACTGAGCTGCCGAAACAATAGCCTGCAAACCACTGCCACACAGCCGGTTGAGCGTCAACGCCGGTGTTTCTACCGATAAACCACCACGAACGGCTGCATAGCGGGCCATATACATATCGTGCGGTTCAGTATTGATCACGTGCCCAAAGACCACATGACCAATCTCATCAGGTTGAACACCAGCCCGTGCCACTGCCTCGCGGGTAACCAATGCTGCCAGCTCGGTAGGGGGATGATCTTTCAGACTACCGCCAAACGTTCCAATAGCCGTGCGCACGCCGCTAAGCACTACGACTTCGCGCTTCTCACTCATGATGACCTCCTTGCGACGGATCGCCGGGCGACTCCGCCGGTTACTTGCCGAACTTCAAGGAACGATTACAATTATATCAGTATCAGCAACATGTTTTATACCGAATATCCGCAGGTGGTGGGTGTCGAAAAAACGTCTCGAGGATGATGAGCACGTTCAGGCTGTACACCCCTTCTGAAGAGGGAGGGTAGCCGTGCGTCGGATCTTCAGGGAGGGCCTGAACGTGGCTGCAAAATATGTAAGAGTTAAAAACGATGATCTCGGAGAGCCGATGCGGTCCTCAAGGGCAAAATGCCCTCGCTTCCGCAACAATGTGCGCAAGAGTACCTCGCGTCTGTCGCGATACAAGCACCTAGGTACGCGGGCATTGCACTTGCCTCTCTCGCGATACCTACACCGAGTAACCAGAGTGTAACTTCATGTGGTATATTTCACACACTTCATACAACAGATTTCCGCATTAACCCACGGCAGGAGGCTGGGCATGGCCCAACGCAGTGTAGCGATGAGCAGTGTATCATTGAAAGACAACCGGCAGGTTACCATCAGACCCCTGGCCGAGAGCGATCGTGCCGCATTGACCGATTTCGGATTGAGTCTGCCCAAAGATGATCTGCTTTATCTCGAAGAAGACTTCACCAATCCCGAAATTATTACTCGTTTAGTCAATGCCTCATACGCCGAGAATTGGCGACAAATTGTCGCAATTGCCGACGACGGTTCGATAGCCGCCTATGCTTCGGCACGCCGCGTACCAGGATGGTCAAATCACGTGGCTGAGCTGCGGTTACTCGTTAAACCTGGTTGGCGACGCTGCGGGCTTGGGATGCAAATGGCCCAGGCCATTGTTGAAACCGCTCGTGATCTGGGCGCCCAAAAGGTGACAGTCGCTATGCTGGCCGCCTTGAAGGCCGGTCAGGCCATCTTCTCGCGCCTTGGGTTTGCCGTCGAAGGCCAGTTGACGCGCCACGCTATCGACCGGAACGGTGAACTGCACGATGTGGTGATTATGTCGGCATTCTTGAAAGTGTAGGGCGGCTGTAAGGTTTTTCAGAGTTTTCAATTTCGGGTCACATTCGACAACCAAACTGTTCAAAATGTAGAGTAACACGACGCACATTACGCACCCGCTGACAGCAAACCCTGATCTTCGCTCTTTCCCTGGGAGTGCGGGCCTCTGGCCCGCATGTGTGATGTTATGCTTCAGCGCAGATTGCCCGTGCGCTGTTAGTGCAAGTCTAGGATCGTGAGCCTCTGGCCCGCGTCGGACGCGGTGCGGCTATACCCCATTGGTTAGCGCATTAGCATACCATCAACCCTCGTTTACGGGGGCGCCAGTCCCTACCACTGCGCTGACGGGCATGATCGGCAAGCCAACGGGAGATTGGCACAGACGTTCGGCAGGACGGGAAGTTGCGCGACTCCGTACAGGCTACGGATAGGTTGAGAACCTCTCACTCCTCTCCACTCTCTCCTCAGTGACCACTGTCAGAGAGGAAAGAACTTTGAGAACCCCAAGATCGTCCAATTCACCATTGACAATAACCCATCACCCTGTTATACTCAGCCGTAATTGTATTGCAGAACGCTGCACTCATCCAGAGCGGTGGAGGGACCGGCCCTACGAAACCGCGCCAACCCGGCGGCATAATACCTGACGGGTGGCAACTCCGGCAGCAGAACGCTGGCAGATGAGAGGAGAGCGGCGTCTTCTCGCCAATCGGCAGGAGCACGTCACCTAATCTCTCATCGCCCTGATGAGAGGTTTTTTATGCCAAATGAACAGTTTTCTGGCCTCAGTACGGCCGCCGTCCACGCTGGAGAACCCCGCCAGCGCGCATTCGATGCAATTACGCCACCTATTGTGCACAGTGCAACGTACACGTTTCGTGATAGCGCCGAGCTGATCGCATTTCAATCAGGTGAACTCGAACGAGAAGAGTACGGTCGCTACGGAAATCCAACCGTTCGTGCCGTTGAGGCTCGCCTTGCCGCCCTTGAGTCACCATCAGCGCCAGCAGCCGCTCTCCTTTGTGCTTCGGGAATGAATGCGCTCACCACCGTGATGCTGGCGTTGCTCCCTAGCGGTAGCCACGTTATTCTGACTGACGACGGTTATCGGCGCACTCGCCAGTTTGTCCGCACAATGTTAGCACGGCTCGGCGTGTCGCATAGTGTGGTTGCCGCAGCCGATCCACTTGCCATTGCCGCAGCTATTCAACCAGGACGTACTCGCCTGATCGTTACTGAAGCGCCGACAAACCCTTATTTGCGCGTCATTGATCTGGCAGCAGTGGCTCAGATCGCCCGTGAACATCGCATCAAAACCGTGATCGACGCCACCTTTGCCACACCGTATAATATGCGTCCTCTTGAATACGGTATCGACCTGGTTGTTCATAGCTGTAGCAAGTACCTGGCCGGGCACAACGACTTACTGGCTGGTGTGATCATCGGTCGACCGCCCCTTATCAGTGCTCTGCGCGAAACGCAGGGGATTTTGGGTGGCATTTGTGACCCGCATACCGCCTACTTGCTTGGCCGAGGGTTGAAGACATTTGCTCTCCGTATGGAACGTCACAATCAAAATGGGCAGGCAGTCGCTGAATTTCTCAGCCGTCATCCACGGGTGAGCCGGGTACATTACCCGGGCTTACCTTCGCATCCTGACCACGCCATAGCCCGTGCCCAGATGCGAGGGTTTGGCGGAGTTGTGTCGTTTGAAGTGGTTGGTGATCTCCAGACTGCAATGGCGGTTGTTGATCGGATGCGTCTCGCCTACATTGCGCCAAGCTTTGGCGGGGTGGAAAGTCTGGTTGAACAACCAGCGCTTATGAGTTACTATGAATTGAGTAGTGAAGAACGACTGGCGGTCGGTATCCGCGACAATCTCATCCGGCTTTCATGCGGAATTGAGGATGCGAGTGACTTGATCGCCGACCTGCAACAAGCTTTTGCCGACGAATAAGCTATGCACTCAACCCTCCAACGCCGGCTGGCCGCCGGCCAGATTGTAGTTACCGGCGAGATTGCTCCGCCAAAGGGGGCGGCCAGAAGCCATCTCGAAACCCTGGCTCAAAATATTCGCAATTATGTCGATGCAGTCAATCTGACCGACAATCAGCGTGGGATCGCCCGGATGTCGTCTTTGGGGGGGAGCGTCATTTTGCAGCAGCTCGGTATTGAACCGATTATGCAAATGACCTGCCAGCATCGTAACCGGATAGCTTTACAAGCTGATGCACTCAGTGCCTCCGCACTCGGTGTACGTAACTTGCTAGCAATGACCGGCGATCATCCACGCATTGGTGATCATCCAGAGGCCAAAAACGTTCTCGATCTGAATTCATTCCAGTTGATCCGCGTCTTGCGCACGTTGCGCGATCAGGCCACTTTCCAATCAGGTACACCGCTGAAAGAAGCACCCAGTTTCTTTATCGGCAGTGTCGCGAACCCGAACGTCGAACGGGCAGCCCGGTTGGAAAAGAAGATTGAAGCTGGCGCAGAGTTCGTCCAAACCCAATTGATCTTTGATGTTGCACGTTTTCGGCAATGGATGGCCGATGTGCGGGCTGCCGGTTTGCATCAACAGGCGTACATCCTAGCCGGTGTGATGATCCTGCGCCGACCCAATTCAGCAATCTATCTACGCGATCACCTACCCGGCACGCTTATGCCAGAATCTGTGATCGAACGCATGCAACGCGCTGCCGATAGCGAAGCGGAAGGAATTGCCCTCGCTGCTGAGTTGGTGAATGAACTCCTTAGTATCGAGGGTGTTGCCGGTGTTCATATTATGTCGGTCGATTGGACACGTGCAATTCCTCGTGTCGTTGAACAAGCTGGCCTGCTGCCACGGCCACCGGCACCATCATCTGACGAGAATGTGCTATAACATGCTCAGTAAGTGCAAATAGAGCGAGAGTAGTCTATGGCTATCATTCTGAAATCAC
The DNA here is from genome assembly GCF_000735195.1 of Chloroflexus sp. MS-G. Taxonomy (GTDB): domain Bacteria; phylum Chloroflexota; class Chloroflexia; order Chloroflexales; family Chloroflexaceae; genus Chloroflexus. Next base: position 7,385 of record NZ_JPIM01000042.1, on the reverse strand, counting down.
CGGCCCAGATAGAACTTCTACGCGCTGCGGGCCAACTGGTTCGACAGACGTTTAATGTGCTGCGTGAGTATATCCGACCGGGTGTCACCACGGCTGAACTGGACGCAATTGCTGAAGAGTTTATCCGTTCTCACGGTGCAGAACCGGTATACAAAGGATACGTGCCCGCTGGTCGCCGCGGGTATATTCCACCTTTTCCGGGTACGATCTGCGCCTCTATTAATGACGTGATTTGCCACGGCATTCCGAGTAAACGCGACCGGCTCCACCAGGGCGATATTGTCGGTATCGACATTGGGTTGCGCCTCAACGGTTGGATTGGTGATGCATGTGAGACCTTCGCTGTAGGTGACGTTGATGACGAGACTCAGCGTTTGCTCGACGTTACCCGGCGCTGCCTTGAACTGGGCATTGAACAGGCACGAGTGGGGAATCCTCTCCGGGCTATTGGCGCAGCGATCCAACGTTATGCCGAAGCCAATGGTTTCTCTGTAGTACGTGAGTACACCGGCCACGGGCTAGGTCGAAATCTACACGAAGAACCAACGATCCTCCATTACGATGATCCCCAGCAAACACGTAAGATCGTGGCTGGTATGGTGTTTACGATTGAACCGATGATCAACGCCGGTAAGGCAGCTACCAGAGTCGACCGCGATGGCTGGACGGTGCGTACTGCGGACGGTAAGCGGTCGGCGCAATTCGAGCATACGCTGGCGATAACGGAAGATGGACCGATTATCTTGACCGCTTGAACGACACGACTGGCAGCACAGCTCTGCCAGGAGGGCGTATGAAACTTGAAGAGGAACTGATCGCTGCACTTGCCAGCGGAGATCACGCACGTGCTATTGCGCTGGCTACCGAATTGCATAACCGCGGTCTCGATATAGCAGCCATCGAGACTGCACTGGCGCGTCAGCCTCACCTTGAAGAACAGCTTTGGGAGACCTTAAAACAGGTGATCCCTATTTCACGGCGTGCCCTGAAGCGACGAGCGATCCGCGCCGCCGAAGAACGAGACTGGGGAAGCTGGGAAGAAGGACGCCGTCGTTGACCAGGTGCAGAGCGATTCGTAGCAAAGATGATGTATAGCATCTAAGGATGCTTATCCGAATATCGTGCCGACGAAATTCCGCGTCGGGGCACAACGCCGTCCTGCGCCTCTCGTTCCCCCGTCACCCGACGCATCGCCTATGTCCACATCACCCACACCCCAGCGAGGGGCGCAGTGCCGCGGCACTCGTCCATCAGGATGAAAAAGGAGTCATTCTTTCCATTGTGTTCCATCTATCGTGTGGTTTCATCCGTTGTGCCCCACCGACGAACATTCGGATAGGCACGTATATGCGCTATTGAACACGGTAGATCACAATTGGCCGCACACCGCTTTCATCACGGAGTACGATCTCGACTTGATCGAGTCGCAGTAAACCACGCGACAACGGATCATAATTGACCGCACCTTCCACATAGTAATAGTAGATGTGACCTTGAAAGCGGAAACCGCGAATGTTGCTGGAATGAACAGTAATCCCCGGTTTGATTTCGATCATCGGATCAAGGATAGTACCGTTCATTCGCCCCTGAATCTCGTGGGCCAATTCGGTCACGTCCGGTGTCGTTGCCAATGGCGTGCGAAGCGGTATCGATGACAACAACCAGACCAGAACACTCAGCAGTAAGCATAACTCTAAACCCATCATGAGCCAAAACAGGCCAGAATGACCTACCCAAAAACGACTTTTGCTCGTAATACGCTGCTCTGCCCCAACTGACGCCATTGGCTTGATCATCACAATGTCCCTGGGTACGATACCGGATACCGTTAATTGATCCATGTCCTTCAAGGTTGTTGTAGTGAGTGAACTATAGTGTAGCAAATAGCGATTACCAATGCCATAGGTCTTCGGTCACATTTCGCTGAGAATTATCAACGTATCTGAACAGATAGATGGAGCAGCGGCAATGACATATCACATCCTGCTGCTGACCGGTCTGATATTTCGTTCAGGAACCGTCGTACCATCAGATATTGCCGATTGCTAGTAATAGACGTATCATAGCTGTTGATAGTTCCACGATCAGGAAGATGTCGATGAATCAAGGTATTGTTGTTGGGATAAGGGAAGGAATTGCCCTGGTTGGCGGGGCGATATGCGGTTTGTTAACCGCACGGCTGGTGTTGAAAATACTGGCCGCACGTCCAGATAGTCCGGCAGTGATCTGGCTCTACAACCTGAGTAATCCGCTGGTTGCGCCACTGTCTATTCTTGATCGCGAACAACCTCGCTTTGGCGCAATCCTAGAGTTGAGTACGCTGGCGATGCTGTTGATACTAATCAGTCTAACAGCTTTGAGTTGGGTTTGGTTGGGAAGGATAGCACAACGATGACCGAACAATTATCTACCGTTCTAAGCTGGCTCCTTACGTTCATGCTAACGTGTCTCATCGTAGCAATGATCGTTCTCTGGCTTGCCTGGGAACGTCTGCGTCGCTTAAATGTCCCACCCGATGCTGGTTTCTTTGAAACAATGCATTACCTGCCCATTACACTGCCCATTGTGCTCGACGTGCTCGATTTGGGATTTGACATTCTGGCAGCTCCGATCAGTTGGCTTTTACTTGATCGGTTGGGATTGCGAGGGCTGCGTAACAAAGCAGCAGTTGAAGCGTTGATACCGTTTACGCAACCGATTCCGGTCTTCACGATCAGTTGGATGATTGCTCGTCTGACCGGTCTGGGTAAAACCGTGTCGGAAGAACGGCCAGGCTAGTTCTCTACTCCGAATCTCCTTATGGGGCAGTGGAGGTTCTGATCTGACGTTTCTGGTTTTCGGTCAGGTATGATACGCCGATGCACGTTATACACACCCTCACGTCACTAACCAGTGACGTCTCCCTGAGAGTACAGACCACTGACCTACAGTGCACGCCTACAATCCCCTCACCTTCCCCCTGCTCCCTTCCTCTCCTACGCGGGGAGAGGAAGGGGAAGGACGAGGCATCCATCCCTCCCTCTCACTCCTCTTTCCTCTCTTCCGACCTTACAGTGTTACCGGTACAAACGGCACCCGGCAGGGGATATGTGGGGCAACGTGCATAGTGCGGTGCCGGAGATCAATGATGACCCCGCAAACGCTCTCATTCCGGTCAACCGCAGCTATTTGCGGGTCGGGATGGCGACAGATACAGCGTGGTGCGCCCTCGTGATCGCGGAGGATTGCCTGTAACACATCTAGTCCGATCCGACCAGCAGACTCCTGGAGCAATGTCCAAGCCCTTCCATACCGTTCACGACTCGTCGCAGTCGGTTCAAGAGCACACTCACCGGCGGCAGTAGTGGTATCGAGACAATGATTGGCATGCGCCAGCAATCCTTCGTGGGCCGGCAATTCGGCAACAGCGGTTGGAGTAAGTTCAAAGGCCAGCAATTGACCGTCAGCGCTAGCCAGCGTAATACATGATGATCCACCTGCGGGAATCTGTGTAGCCAGACGGCGCGCCGTCATGACATCAGTTGCCTGCAACATCAGGCGCAGCAAGACGTGTACTGGCATCCCCTGGCGCTGACCATCTGTGGTTGAACGAAGCAGATTTAAACCAACTGCAATTCCAGCCTGATTGAGTCCAATCTTCGCCACCATCCCTGCCTCGGTTAGAGTTAAGAACGAGGGGATGCCAGGTCCATCAATACGCAATATGATACAAGCCGCTCGCTGGTCACCCTGCCAGTCCCAGGTTTGCGCCAGCCATACTTCATCGTTTGCGGTAGCCGGTGGCGCCGCAGCCGCTGTTGTACATTCGCCATCATCACCAACCGACAGACCACTCGTTGCTCCCGATTCTGCATGTGTCGGCACCCCTACCGCACGATTGCGTGCGAGAGCCAGTGCTGCATCAGGATGATGAAAGCCGACACCGATTCCGGCAAGTAATTCGGTACGCACATTCAACGCGATAATTTCAGCCAGTGTCCTTCCGGCACCAACGGCAATCCCTTGCATTTCAACCAACACGTCAGGTGCAATTTCACGTAATAACGGCTCGTAAGTCAAGGCTTCACGCTGAACGTCTTCCCAAGCCATCCCTCGCCGATACGCAAACAGACGGGCATAATTGGCAATACTATGCCTGATCAGGGAAACGGTAGCCGCACCGTATTGCAGTCCTCGTTCGTATGGCTCACCAGAAACAGTAATCAATGGAAACATCAAGCCTTTCTCCGAAACAGGTTTCACATACATTCAACTGTGATACTAGCAGTTACCCTTCCGAGCAATGTTATGTGACAATTACAACTTGACACTACGAGTTACGGCACGATCCGCACCATTGTATAACCTTGCCAGAGGTACGGATGATCACTCTGATCGGCTGCGTTTGCCTGGACTGTTATCGGCGCCGCACCTACCGGAACCGAACCGGCAACCAATGGAACTGTGAAGGTGTTTCCGGACCCGGCTGTCAGTAAACCAGCATTGATGGTCATGACCTGACCACTAATTGTACACGGGCCAGGGGCAGCAGTACACGCACCCGGAGCGAAACTTATTCCATCAGGCAAGGTGATGCTAAGTTGTAGATTACGTGCTGCACCGGCAGTGATACCATTGGCCTGATTGCTATAATTGATTGTGAGATTGAAATTACTCTCTGTCGTAACCGAAGATGCAGAGGTTAGCTGCAAGGCAACATCAGGTACTGGCGGTAGGGTCACGTACAGTGGTACACCGGTCTGACCTTCCTGGATGAAGTGATTCTCACTGGAAGCACTATTCGTGCAGGTAACAATCCGCCACCAGCCCGGCTGCGGCGAGGGGATAACATCACCACCACGCGCCGTTGCGCTCCCGTTGTTCCATTGACCATCGTTTGAAGCCGTGCCAACAATCCCGCCACTCTGACCGGTCGGATCGTAGAGCGATCCGGGCGGGTAATAGCGCACCCAGGCTGTACCGACATCGTTCAAATCAAAGTTGTGGAAGGTGACACTACTCAAGCCCGGCGCCACGTACTGGAAGAAGGTCGTACACACAGGTGTTCCCGGTGGGTGGCGCAGGCTCTGACGCAAGATACCCTGGACGATCTCATCACCGCTTCCCGGTATCCCATCTAAATCAACCGTCGGCGCCCCACTGCCACTCCAACCACTGCGTACCGCCCAGCCATTAGTATCGTCATCAGGAACACTCGCAACCAGGAGATAGGCACCACACGGCGTTGGGTTACTAATTCCAGGCAAGCTGACCCACGTTGTAGCATCACCAGTATTGGGGAGATAGGTAGCACTAGTCACTAGCGTACCAACCGTCGGCGGATAGCCGTCGCTAGCCTGCCAGCCTACCGGCATACGGTAGAGGGCGAAGGTTGTTGTTTCAGCAGTACCACGAATAACATCTGTTGGATTTGCTGTTGGGTTGATCGATGGGCTGAGTAATTCGACTGCTAATTGACCGGTTACGCCACATGGTACATCAATGCGCACAATTGATGCACCCTCATTGGAACCGTAGAAATTCCAGTTGTAGGTTGTATAATTAGGACCGGCCGTTTGCAATGCGGTTGGGTTCTGCGTGAGTAAAACCGCCTCCGCATCGACAATCGTGACCGTAGCAATTGCCGGATTACCCAGCGTCGCACCGCCGGTCGGATTACTCAATTCGACTTGAACCGTCTCAAATGGCTGATCGTCAGCACTGTTATTCCATATCTGGATTGTGAACGTCTGACTTGTTACACCCGGTGCAAACGTGAGCGTACCATTCGTCGGTACGTAATCGTGCGTGGGCTGCGAGCCATCACCAGGTTGAGCCGTGCCGCCAGTTCGCGTTGCATAATCAACTGTGACCAGTGTGGTATACGCTCGACTCAGCGTCACTGTCAGCGTAGCTGAAACACCGCTCTCTTGCACAACAACGTCACTGCTGGCAAACCGAATCGTAGGTGGATCATCATCAAGGATGATGCCGACCCCAAGGCCATCGCTAATGACCAACGTCTCATCGATCACAATACTCGTCGGCTGACCAGGTAATGTCGCCCGCGGATTACTCAAACTGACCGTGAAAAATTCATCGTCTTCGGCCAGGGTATCACCGATCACGCCAATCGGTAGCGTCGCCTGCAATAAGCCGGCAGGTATGGTGAGCGTTCCCGACGCAGAGTTATAATCCAGACCAGCGGTAGCTGTACCATCATTTGTTACATAGTCGATCAGGACATCGCGATCCGAAACCCGATTCAGACGCACAATAAAGTTGCTGTTGGAGACTCCACTATCACCTTCAAACCGCACGACATCTTCAATACTTATGCGTACCGGCTCGTTATCGCGGTTGATCACAGTTACACTGTTCGGCGTCGGCGAGAGACCATTGTAGAAGGGATCGGTACTGATAGCAGGCGCAAACTGGACAGTGAACGGTTGATGACCATCTTCAAGCGAATCATCAACGCCGCTTACGATAAACACCGCGTCAGTATTCCAGTTCGTATTGTCGAAGATGACACTAGGCGGCGCTACATTCCCTTCGGTTAGATCACTAACTGAGATACTGACCTGTACATTTGCGGTAGGCTGGCTGGTCAGACGCAGTCTGATTGTGATACTGTCGCCGTTTTCCGACACAATCAACGGGGCTGCTGGAACAGTAACAACAAAGCCTGCGGTATCGTTGTCGAGAATGGTGAGGGCAAGCGATGGACCACTTAACCCGTTGTAGAACGAATCGGTACTGCTTGCCTGATGAGTGATAGCGACCGTCTGCACAGCTTCAGCAATTGCATCTTCGGGCACGGAGATCGTGACGGTCTGCGGTGTATTCCAATTCGTTGCGGTAAAGGTAAGTGTGGTCACCGGGCTACCATTCACCAACACCGCACCCTGACCGTCAATTGTCACCGTAACGGCTGCCGTGGGTTCCGTAGCCAGAGCCACAGTGTAATTGACACTACCACCTTCGGTGACGGTAAGGGTCGTAGTGCTGAGAAGAATCCCCGGAATATCATCATCAGTAACGGTTACAGGTAGCGTACTGTTTAAACCGTTGTAAGGCGGATCGGAACTAGTCGTAGCGTGCAATATGGTACGATTACGTGGCGGGCGAGTAATCTGATCGACATTGGGTTCGAGTACGCTCACCGTTTGCGCACTATTCCAGTTCGCTGCGGTAAAGGTCAGCGTAGTGGTTCCACTGCCGTTCACCAGCAAATATCCCTGACCGTCGATGGTCACGCTCACCGGAGCGAGCGGTTGACTGGTTAGCCTGACCTCATAGGTACCAGCGATACCTTCGGTTACTGTCAGTATGGTTGGGTTGAAGAGCAACCCGGCATTATCGTTTTCAGTTATCGTCACCATGAGCGAGACGGCCGGTAAACC
>NZ_JPIM01000041.1 GCF_000735195.1 Chloroflexus sp. MS-G | reverse complement strand
GGCAACCAGCGCTACGTCACCAACGGCGACCTACACGATCGTGCCAACCGCATCTCAGACACCATCGGTCACCCCATCAATCGGTAGCGTAGTACCTACACCACACATCCGGGTCTATGTTCCACTGATCACGTATTCACGTATTACCTTATCGATACAGCAATAGGAGTAACGAAATATGACGAGTCTACCCATTTCGCGAGCTGAACTGAGCAACTTGGTTATCGACGGTCTGCGTGACATCCTTGAGCAAAGTGACCGCCCCATACCCGCAACGCTTGATGAACAAACGCTTCTGTTTGGCAAAGGGGCACTGCTCGACTCGTTGGCTCTGGTCACGCTGGTAGTCGACCTTGAACAGCGTCTTGAAGAGCAGTTTGGCTTGACCCTTACGCTGGCCGATGATCGGGCAATGTCGCAGCGTCATAGCCCGTTCCGGAGTGTTGGGGCGCTGGTCGATTACCTTGAACAACTCATCAGTGAGGAGTCAGACCGTGACTGAACGAGAGGTCGTTCTTATAACGGGCAGTAGTCGCGGGATTGGGCGCTTCCTGGTTGACCATTTTCTCGAACGCGGAGCGCTGGTAGAAGGGTGTGCCCGTCATCCGGTTGACTGGGAACGACCCGGCTATACCCATCATCGTGTTGATGTGACCGATGAGAGTCAGGTCAAAGCGATGCTGAGTTCTATTCACCGTCGGCACGGACGGCTCGATATTGCCATCAACAATGCTGGGATTGCCGCAATGAACCACGCGCTGTTGACACCGGGTGAAACGGCGCGTCAGATTCTGCATGTCAACGTCTTGGGAAGTTTTCTGGTTTGCCGCGAAGCAGCCAAACTCATGCGCCGACGAAGCTATGGTCGGATTGTGAACTTCAGTACCATTGCGGTGCCGTTGCGCCTCGAAGGTGAAGCGTTGTACGCCGCAGCCAAGAGTGCCGTTGAAATGTTGACCCGCGTGCTGGCACGGGAGTTTGCTCCGTTCGGGATCACCGTGAACGCTATTGGTCCAACGCCCATCGAGACCGATTTGATCCGAGGCGTGCCGCGTGAAAAACTGCAACAGATCATCGACCATCTGGCTATTCGTCGCTTCGGAACGTTTCGTGATGTTGCCCACGTGATTGATTTCTTCGTGCATCCGGCTAGCGACAACATTACCGGTCAGGTCCTCTATCTTGGCGGCGGTGGGTGATTGGGAGCACCACATGGAGGTTTGTGATGAGCATTGGATGGCTATATGAACGCATGGCCCAATGGGCGTCGCATCCGGCAATTGTCTGGCACGACCATCCATACACCTATCACGATCTGCTCTCGCGCATCAAGACCTGGCACGACATACTTGATCACCACGACGTTGGTCCTGGTCAAGTGGTCACCATTGAAGGTGATTATTCTCCGAACGCTGTGAGTCTGCTCTTAGCGTTGATCGAGCGAAACGATATTGTCGTGCCCCTCACGCCGAGTGTGGCTGCGCAGCGCGAGGAATTTCTGGCGATTGCCGAAGTACAGGTCGTGGTACGCTTCACCGATGATGATCACTGGCAGATCGAACGACGCCCGGTACACGTTACCAATCCATTGACGTTGCAATTGATTGAACGCCAGCATCCGGGGTTGGTGCTCTTCTCATCTGGCTCGACCGGTAAGAGCAAGGCTGCCCTTCACGATTTCATTCCGCTGCTCGAAAAGTTCAAAGTTCCCCGTCATCGGCGCGTAACGCTGACCTTCTTACTCCTCGACCACATCGGCGGGATCAACACGCTCTTCTATACGCTGGCAAACGGTGGTACGGTTGTGTCCGTTCCCTCACGTGATCCTGATGTCGTCTGTCGCGCCATTGAAACGCACCGTGTGCAAACCCTGCCAACCTCGCCAACGTTTCTCAATCTGCTGTTGATCTCCGAAGCCTACCGACGCTACGACCTCTCGTCGCTGGAGCTGATCACGTATGGGACGGAAGTGATGCCGGAAAGTACGCTGCAACGAATTCATGAACTATTCCCGCACGTCCAACTCTTGCAGACGTATGGCCTTTCCGAGCTGGGCATTCTGCGCTCGAAATCGCGTGATTCCAATTCCCTGTGGGTCAAGATCGGCGGCGAGGGTTTTGAGACCAAAGTCGTCGATGGGGTCTTGTGGATACGGGCCAAATCGGCGATGCTCGGCTATCTGAATGCCCCCAGCCCGTTCGATGACGAAGGGTGGATGAATACGCAGGATGTGGTAGAGGTTGATGGAGAACACATTCGCATCTTAGGCCGACGAAGCGAGATCATCAACGTAGGCGGACAAAAGGTATACCCGGCTGAAGTAGAGAGTGTTTTGTTACAGCTACCGAATATCAAAGATGTCGCAGTGGTTGGTGAACGGCATCCGATCACCGGCCAGATTGTGACAGCGCGCATTAATCTGTTCGAGCCGGAAGACCTGACCGAGTTGAAGCGACGAGTCCGTGCATTCTGTCGCGAACGACTGGCACCGTACAAGATTCCGGTCAAGATTGTCATTACCGACCAGGAACAGCACAGTGCCCGCTTTAAGAAGATGAGGAAATCGTCGTAGCCGTGGTGTGGATGAACCTGGAATATCTATGATACCGATAGTTCATCTGGCAATCGATCCGATGCTGGCACCACAACGCCCTGAAATCACCTATACCTGGCGCACGTTGCTTACCGGTATGGGGTATGGCTGGCAGGAACTACCGTGGAATGCCTCAGCGGTAACGATTGCCTACGTTACCGATCCAGCGCTGGCACCATCGGCTCAGATAGTGATCCATGCTCAGCCTGAACGTTGGGCCAACCCTCAGCAGGTTCGTTTGATCGGCCATACGCAATGTCACGGCTACACCTTACCGCGTCTGGAAGGCGATACCTCGCAGGCATACCCGCAGGTAGTTAATGGCAGCCTGCATATTGCCGATGACCCGATTTTTGCTGCGTTTTGGCTGCTCAGTGGCTACGAAGAAGATCAATATCCGACGCTCAAACACGGCTATCGCGATTTGAGTGGTTCGCCAATGCTCACCGCAGGCTTGCTACGCCGCGGATTAGCCTCGGCGATTGGCTGCTGGCTGACAGACATGCTCCAGCGATGTGGATTGCCGCGTGGACTACCTCGTTGGCCCAATGGGGCTATGCTAGCAGCTTCTTGTGGTCACGATGTTGATTACCCAGAGATTGTGCGCTGGCTAGAACCACTGCGTATTCTGCATCGACAGGGCATCAGAGGGCTACGGGCTGCATTTGATGTGGTACGTGGTCGGCGTCACCACTGGCATTTTCACTCATGGATGGCGCTCGAAGAACGACTCGGTACTCGTTCGGCGTTCTACTTCGTAGCCCGCCAGGGTTCGTTGCTGGAATACGCTACCGGTCGGCCCGATCCCTTCTACAACGTACAGGCTCCTCACTTCCGTCAACTCTTTCGCGAATTGAGTGCTGCGGGCTGGGAAATTGGTCTTCATGCCAGTTATCTGGCCTATACCGATTACAACATCTTCGTGGCAGAACGCGAGCGACTGGCTACGGCCAGTGGTCAGCCTATTGAGGGGAATCGTCATCACTACTGGCATCTCGATCCCCGCCAACCAGAACAAACGCTCCTTCTACACGAACAGGTTGGCTTTCAATACGATGCTTCGCTGACCCATAACCATTATATGGGCTGGCGACGGAGCAGTACTTGGCCCTTCTTTCCGTGGCATCGGAAACTCCGGCGGGCAATTCGGACACTGCAACTGCCTACAGGCTGGATGGACGATCATCTGTTTGGGCAGAAACAATACAATCCCGGTGAGCGCCACGGCTTGTTGGATGAATTACGTGACACAGTTACGCAACAGGGAGGTCTGCTGCTGGTCGATGTGCATGATTATGTCTATGATGATGTCCTCTTCCCCGGCTGGGCAGCGACCTATCGTGCATTGTGGGAAGACCTTGCCGCACGTGGGCGTGTCTGGTTTGCCACCCCGGCAGCGATTGCCAGACACTGGATAACACGAGCAAATCAGCTTGCAGCCGTCAGTACCGGTCTAAATGAAGAAGCGATGAACCAACCGCTTTCCCTGAAGACTTCATCACAGCCGATATGAACATCTTGCGAACTGTCATTTTTTGGTTGCTCTTTATTATGCCACCGGCGTTCAAGCCGATGATCTTACGCATTGCTTGCGGTGCCCAGATCGGGCGGGGGGTATCAATTGGCTGGTTCAGCACAGTGATGGGCCATCATATCAGTATCGGTGATTACAGCGCCATTCGTCCGCTGACAGTTATTCATTGCGGTGGTGATCTCAGAATTGGACGCTACAGCATTATCAGCAGTTTCACGCTGGTTTACGGTGCTGCCGGGATGTGGATTGGCGATCACTGTTACATCGGCCCGCAATCGCTCATTAACACCGAAGAAGAGGTGCGAATGGGTGATTGGAGTGCACTTGGGGCGCGTTGTACGGTCTACACGCACGGCTCATTCTTGCCCTACACGGAAGGTTACTGGGTACGGTTCGCACCGGTGGTCATTGGTCAGCGGGTTTGGTGTGCAGCCGGTGTCTTTCTCCATCCCGGCACAACGATTGGCGATAACAGTTTTGTAAACTCGCGTTCAGTCGTCAGTGGCGAAATCCCGGGCGACTCGATTGTCGAAGGCCATCCGGCGCGGGTTGTAAATACGATGAGTCGGATGCAGCGCACGATCACGCCACGCCGACTTGAGGCAATCGCTGCACAGATGCTGCGTCACTTTCTGACTATTGGTGTGCATCACGGCGACTTGCAACTGCTAACTGAGGAACCGCATCCACTGGTTCAAGTTGGTCAGCACACGTACCGCATTGTGCTAGTGCCGGCAAGTGGTGATATTCCCTATTCTGACCCTGATCAACCAACCCTCTGGATCATCTGTCGGCATCATTGGCGTCCAGCGCAGTCAACCCTTTGGCTTGATTTAAAGACCAACCAACGTAGTGCTGATCGTAACGCAGTGCTCGACGCATTGTGCACGTTTTTGCAGCGCTATTACGGTGTTCAACTCGAATACGAAGAGAGGTAAACGATGGCTCGTGTTCTGACCGTTCTCGGCACTCGACCTGAGATTATTAAACTCTCACCACTTATTCCCCTGCTTGAAGAGCGTTTCGATCATATTCTGGTACATTCTGGCCAGCACTATTCGTATGAAGTTGATGCCATCTTTTTTGAAGAACTCAACCTCCCGCGTCCACGTTACATGCTCGGCGTCGGTTCAGCCCAACACGGAGAACAGACAGCCCGTATTCTTTCGCGCCTGGAGCCAATCTTGCTGCAAGAGCGGCCCGATCTTGTGCTTGTTCAGGGCGACACCAACACCACAATGGCCGGCGCGCTCTGTGCAGCGAAGCTAGGCTTTCCGGTGGTGCATCTGGAAGCGGGCGGGCGTTCGTTTAATCGGGCAATGCCCGAAGAACTGAACCGCGTGATTGTCGATCATATCGCTGAAATTCTGTTGGCTGCCGACGAAATAGCTGCGGCGAACTTGCGCGCTGAAGGGCTACCGGAAGAGCGGATCCACGTCATTGGCTCGACAGCAATCGATGCGGCGCTCCGGCATCGCGAGCGCGCAGCGAAGAGCACAATTCTGCAACAACTGGAATTAACACCGGGTGAGTATCTGGTCTTAACGTTACATCGCGCCGAAAATACCGAGCCAAATACACTGCCGGGGATTGTTCGGGCCTTTAACGAGCTGGCTGAAACCTACCGGATAGTCTTTCCGGTGCATCCACGCACTGCGGCCGCCCTTGAACGACAGGGTTTGCAGCTCTCACCACGGATTCTGGCGATCCGTCCACTGGGTTATCTTGACACCCTCTGTCTGGTACAGTCGGCGCAGGCCCTGCTCACCGACTCAGGTGGTCTTCAGGAAGAGGCTGCCGTCTTAGGGACACCCATCCTGCTGGTACGCAACGAAACCGAATGGCGCTATTTGGTTGAGGCTGGTGTAGCTGTGCTCATCGGCAACACCTACGAGAGCATTCTCACCGGCACTGCAACCTGGCTCAGTCCTCCTGGTTTAAGTCGTCTTCGCACTGCTCGCTCCCCTATCGTTAGTGGGGCAGCCGAACGTGCCGTTGTGATTATGGAAGCATCTATTAGTAGATAATTATTTTTTTGTCACCAACATATCTACTAATCGTTAGTCAATATTCAGACCTATCAACTATTCTACAAACGCCCAGTGCTCGGATGAGCTTCAGGATACCTATGGAAGAGCGACTACGTCTCTACTTGAGTCGACAGGCAAGCTCACTAACCCGCTACATCAGCGAGCAGGTCGTGCAAAGTATTTGTGGTTGGATACCTGGCCTCGTTGGGATTGGCTTGCGAGCGTTAGTGTACCGGACGCTGATGCACATCGACGGGATCGTTGCTATCGAAGACGGCGTTCGGATCCGCTTTGCCGATAATGTTCGCTTAGGGAAAGGAGTGTACCTCGATCATGGGGTCTATCTGCACGCTTGCCCTGGCGGAATCACGATTGGCGACGAGAGTATGGTGATGAAAAACGCCATCCTGCATGTATACAACTTTCGCAATCTCCCGCACAGTCACATTACCATCGGCAGACGTTCGCTCATCGGTGAGAGCTGTATCTTGCGCGGGCAAGGCGGTATCACCATCGGCGATGATGTGTATCTGGGTACGCTGGTGCAGATACTGGCCGTCAATCATGTCTTCCACGATACGACTCGCCCGATTAGTATGCAGGGTATCACAGCGCAAGGGATCAGCATTGGTGATGGATCGTGGATTGGGAGCGGCGCAATTATCCTCGATGGTGTGCGGATCGGGCGTAATGTCGTTGTGGGGGCTGGAGCTGTCGTAACCAGGGATGTTCCCGATTACTGCATTGCCGTGGGAAATCCGGCTCGGGTCATTCGTAATCTACGCACCGATCCATTCCCACACGAACAACATTCTGTGCCGGTCTACTGAGGGGGTTATATCAGCAGGGGGAGGGGAACACATGACGACACTTTCCGTTGTGATACCGGCGTACAATGAAGAAGATGGCATTGCTGCTATTGTCGAGCGAGTCCTTGCTATCCGCCCGGCACTGAAAGAGGTTGGGATCGACGATCTGGAGTGCATTGTCGTTGACGATGGCTCGAAAGATCGAACTGCGGCAATTGTGCAAGGTTTCGGTGATCAGGTGCGGCTGATTCGGCAGCAGAATCGCGGTTACGGTGGCGCACTAAAGACCGGCTTCAGCCAAGCTCGCGGAGAGCTGATCGGATTTCTCGATGCCGATAGTACCTATCCTCCCGAATATTTTCCCGCTATGTGTAAAGTCGCTCTCGAGGGGGCAGATATTGTGATCGGTAGCCGGATGGCTGGCGAGCACAGTGAGATGCCATTGGTGCGTCGGATTGGTAATCTGATCTTTGCCACCATGCTCTCACTGGTAGCCGGTGTACGGATAAGCGACAGTGCAAGTGGTCAGCGCGTTTTACGACGATCGATTCTCCCTATTATCTACCCACTGCCAAACACCCTCGATTTTACACCGGCCATGAGTACCCGTGCCCTTCATGAAGGGCTGCGCATGGTCGAGATTCCCATTCCTTACAAAGAGCGTGCCGGACGGAGCAAACTGCATGTGATTCGCGACGGTCTCCGATTCACTAAATCGATTGTCTGGACGGCGCTAACATATAATCCGGTGCGCATCTTCGGCGGGATCGGTCTCTTGTTACTGCTGTTAGCCGGACTGATCATTGGGGGGCAGAGCCTTGGCATCGCCCTTGGCTTCCTGGGTGGTTGGTCATTCCCTCAGCTCTTTGGCGCACTGGTGTTGGCTGTCGCCGGAGTGACACTCTACACCACCGGTACTTCGTTTAGCTACCTGGTGACGCTATTCCATAAACGGGCCATTCGCCAGGGTTTGTTCGGTCGGCGCGGCAATGGACGACGGATCGAGCGCCACTACTGGTGGTTGGGATTACTGGCAATAGGTGGTGGATTCGCAACCTATGTGGCGGCGGTCGCTTTTGATCTGACCAACCCTACCTTAGCACACTCGTGGTTTGCACCGGTTGTCAGTGCCATGCTCGTCTTGACGGGCGTTCAACTGGTCAGTGCCTGGGGTTTGGTGCGAGTTTTGGCCGAGCTAAGCCGACGTGAGATCGAGCAGGAAGCCGATCTGAATTGGACTTACACACCACTCACGACACCGGTCGAAGCAGCAGCCCAGACAGCGTAATGAAGGAAGCATCCGTGGAACCATTCTTCAGATGGAGCGAACAACATCTTGGCCAGAGCCACTATGTTCTCGGTTATTTGATAGTCTTGGTTAGCCACAACTGGCCGATCATCTTCGCACTAGGGTCAGCATTATGGTTGAGTATTCGGCTCTACCGGACACCTACCCGTGCCAATGCTGTCTGGCTTTTTAGTGCATTGCTCTTTGGCTTAGGGTACGAATATGAAAAGCATATTGCCGGTGAATTTCATCAAGCGATCGATATGCTATTTGGCTACGAGATTGCCGGCTGGAATCGACCACTCCATATTCTGGTTGGACCAGTTGTAAATACCGGTTTTGTGATAATGACCTTCGCCATGATATGTCATGGCATACAACTTTCGTTTGGTGCAAGATTTATAGCGCAATTTCGCCGCTGGTATCCTGCCCGCATCACCAAGAGACGAAGCGGCGCGACACTATCAGAAAGGGAAAGACCATGAGCGAGCAGGAAACGAGTCCGGTTCAGCGCAAACAGGCACCCGGCGACAAACCAACAGGGATTAAGCTGGTTGCACCCGCCCGCCCAAACGAACGGGCCGGTGAAATCCGCTTTGTTGAGATGCCACGTGAAAAGACCCCACGGCTCGACGTGTTGGTGCTCAACCCACCATCACCTGACGGCGATCTCTTCTTACGAGACATTGCCCGTGTCGGTCGTCGCACTCGTGACGGCATTATCTGGCCACAAACCGCATTAGCTCAGATTGCCGCTGTAGTGAAAGAGGCTGGCTATACGGTCGAAGTTATCGATGCAATCGGGTTGATGATGGATTGGAAGTCGTTCGAGAAATATATGTGGGAAAAGAAGCCGCGCTATATGATTATCCACGCAACGGCTCCCACTTTAACGAACGACATGCGCACAACCTTCATCGGCAAAGCAGTGGGGACCATTACGATGGCGATCGGTACCCACGTCACGCCGATGACCCGTGAAACGCTTGAGTCGTACCCAACGCTCGACATCGTGGTACGTGGCGAGCCAGAGTTAACCATTGTTGACGTCATTCGCACGATTGATCGGGTGGTCGAACAAGAGCGCGCTGCCGAGACGGTAGCGGTTGGCAATCCCGATCTTACGCCGCCGTGGCGCAAATTGCCCTTTCCCGATGCTTCCTATCTGACAACGCGCGGTCGATTTTTAGGTGTGCATCCCAAAATTATTGCCAAAGCACTCCGCGAAACCCTAGGCGTTGGCTACCGCGACGAACACGGTGAAGTGCGGATCAACCCTGACCGACCATTTATCGAAGACCTCGACACGCTGCCCATTCCGCTTCACGATCAGTTGCCGTGGCAACGTTACAAAGTTCCTATTGTCGGTGGCCCTTACACGTTCGTTCTCACCAGTCGCGGTTGCCCGGCCGGTTGTCGTTACTGTATCAAGCATGTGACCTATCAGTCGAGTGTGCGTCATCGCAGCCCGCATCACGTCTTGCAAGAGATGGTGATGCTGAAAGAAATGGGGATGAAGCACATTCACTTTGAGGCCGACCTGTTTACCGTCAAAAAAGAGTTCGTTTACGATCTCTGCCATACAATCATCAAAGAGGGCTTAAAGCTGCGCTGGAGCTGCAATAGCCGGGTAGATTTTGTTGATGAAGATGAGCTGCGTTTAATGCGCAAGGCCGGTTGTTTCATGATCGCCTGGGGATTGGAGAGTGGGAGTGAAGAGATTTTGAAGCGTGCCCGTAAAGGTACGACAGTAAAGCGGATCGAAGAAACGATTGCTGCCAGCCATCGTGCTGGAATTATGAACTGGGGGTACTTCATTATTGGTCTGCCCGGTGAGACGGTGGAAACGATTCAGCAGACCATTGCCCTCTCGAAGCGGCTGCCGCTCGATATTGCGCTTTTCCACATTGCCACACCCTACCCCGGTACGCCATTCTACTACGAAGCCGTCGCTAATGGCTGGATTCGAATGAATCAGTGGGAAGACTATGATATGTACTCCCACACCGTCTTGAACTATCCCCACCTCAGTTCGGCCGATCTTGAGTATTGGGCCAAACGTGCTGCGCGTGAGTGGTCGTTACGGCCACGACCGATTATGACCTTCCTTAAAGGCGCGGCAAATCCGGAAACCTGGGGACAACTCTGGCAAATTGGTATCAACCATCTGAAGTGGATCGGCGCCAGACCGAGCGATGAAGGGCTACGGCGACTGAGCGGTAGCGGCACGATGTAAGGCATTAGTAGCGAATATCCAACACGCGGTGGCGCGGCAAAGTGATCGCCGCGCCACAGGATCGTTATTGACTTTGGGGAGCCTATGGACGGGCAACTTGCCACCAACCAGGTGAATCCTTTATCAGTACTGGCGCGTTCCGGTGAACGAGTCGCAGCACTGGTACTGATCGGTACGATTGTGTTGCTGGCATTCGTTAATCTTCCGTATGCGCCACGTACCTGGTTTGACGAGGGATCGCACCTGCACGTGCCAGAAACGCTGATACGCCACGGTGTTTACGCCGACATCAGCAGCGAGGGGTTCCGTTATTTTGGGCCGACAATTGGTGTAGGGCCGACGGTTATGATCCCGATTGCGCTGGTCTTTCGTCTTGTCGGTATTGATCTGCTGGCTGCGCGGCTGGTGATCGTGGTGTATTTGTTGGTTGCCCTCTGGATCTTTTACCGGCTCGCCCACCGCCTACACGGCAAGTCCCTCGCTTTATTGACTGTCTTGCTCTTAATCGCGTCACGTACCCGTGGATTTGAGGGCATGATCGAGTACGGACGTCAGGTATTAGGCGAGGTACCAGGACTGGCCTGGCTTGGAGTAGGGTTGCTGGCGTACACCAGTGCAGTGTTGCATCCAGATCATCGCCGTCGCAATGCACTACTTGCCGGAATCGGTTTTGGCCTGGCCTTGATCACGAAAAACCAGTTTGCCCTGATTGTTGCCCCATCGCTCTTGTTGTTAGCGTTTCTTGACTGGCGCTTCTTTCGGGTTGGAGACTGGTGGTTGCGTCTTGCGCCACCGGTCATAGCCAGCAGTATGTTTGCCGGTTGGTTGCTGATCATGCTGGCCTTTCTTGGCCCGGCTGATTTCAGTGCCAATCTGGCTAAAACGCGCCAGTCTGCGGGTGGGGCCATCTTTGTCTTTGACATTGACGCCAGTACACGAGCGATCCGCTATCTGGTGCAAGTGTACGGTGGCTTGCTCATTCCGGCCCTATTGTACAGTCTCTGGCGTTGTCGTCAGCGCAGTGCCAGGGCCTTCGCCGAACTAGTACCAACGTTGCTTGCCCTCCTCTGGCTGAGCTGGTACCTGGTTTCTCTTGGCTGGCCCCGTTACGCCTTTCCTGCCGTTGCGCTCGGTGCCCCAGCAGTAGCCCGCATGATCGGTGATCTGCTGAACTGGCTCTGGAGTCGCCGTCAACCGCTGTTCGCTACGGCAATCGGCATGTATCTCATCCTGGTCGTTGGCTTCTCGCTCAGTCTAACCGCGCAGGTTGTCTTTCGTCCAGATGACTCAGCCCAACGCATGGCAGCTTTTCTCAATCAGCATGTGCCTACCACAGTCATTATTGAGACGTGGGAACCAGAGTTAGCTATCTTTACCGATCACAACTACCACTACGTTCCAACTGAACTGCTGGATGGAGCGGTTCGTCACGCCTGGTTAGGTGGGCCACCGGTTATCTACGACGGTTTAGCCAACAGGCCACCGTATGTTCTTACCGGCGCCTTTAGCACGTATACCGGAATCTACAATAACGAACACTTGCAACGTGATTATATCCCGCTTTACAGTGCCGGGCCTTACACTCTGTGGCAGCGAAGGGTGCCCTGAGCAGGAGAAGGAACGTCGATGTATCGGTTTTGGCTTATTGTAATGCTGCTCTTTTGTAGCTACGCTTACGTCTTACCACGTTGGTCTGACTGGAATCAAAATTCACGCTTGAATCTGGTGCTGGCCCTGGTTGACGATGGCAGCCCACGGATCGACCGCTACGTCGAAAATACGGGAGATTATGCGATCTACAACGGTCATGCCTACACTGATAAGCCTCCGGGTCTGTCATTTTTGGGTGTGCCGATCTACGTGATGATGCGGCCACTTCTCGATGCGCCACCGGTACGAACACAGTTAGAGCGAATCGGTGATCGGTTTGAGAAGACCCTGAATCCAGAGGGTAGTGGCTTACGGATTGATAAGATTCGTTTTGCCCTGATCCAGTATGCGCTAACGCTTGTTCTTGTCGCGTTACCAGCCGCTTTGTTTGGTGGTCTTTTCTTTCTCGTCTTGCGACGGCTCGGAGTTGCGCCAATTCCGGCCAGCATTGGCACTCTTGCCTATGGGTTGGCAACCAGTGCTGCCCCTTACGCCAGTAATTTCTACGCTCACCAACTGGTGGCAGTGCTACTCTTCACCGCCTTCGTCCTGTCCTGGTCGCCACACTCAGGTTGGTCCCCCGTTGTTAGCGGTGTCGTAGTGGGGTTGCTGCTGGGTTGGGCCGTGATCAGTGAATATCCGACTGCACTGGCAGCAGCAGTTATTGGGCTGTACGCAGTCTACCGACATGGATGGCGCTGGCTGGTCTCGCTGACCCTGGGCGGATCGTTCCCTATTGCACTGCTGGTAATGTACGACCTTGCCGCTTTTGGCACACCGTGGCCAATAGGCTATGCCCACTCGGCGCTCTGGCAAGAGCAGCACCATACCGGCTTTATGAGTCTGGTCGGACCGCAGTGGGAAGCGATCTGGGGACTGACTTTCAGTGATTTTCGCGGTTTATTCTTTCGGGCACCGTGGCTATTACTGGCAATTCCAGCCTACTGGTTCGGATGGAAACAACGAACGCATCGTGCCGAGTGGTGGGTACTCTTGCTGGTACCGCTCAGCTTCCTGATCTTCTACGGTTCATCGATCATGTGGTGGGGGGGCTTTGCTGCCGGCCCGCGCTACATCGTCCCGATGATCCCGTTCCTTGCCCTACCGGCTATCCTTTTCAGCGCATCAGTCTGGTCTCGTCCTGGCTGGCGTAGTGGCGTTCTGTTCCTTATCGCTGGCTCGTTCGGATTAGTCTGGATGGAAGTAACCGCTACGCAGCTCTTTCCAACAGACGCAATTCGCTCGCCCTGGTCTGACTACATCGTTCCAGCATGGCGAAATGGCGAAATCGCCCGCAATCTGGGCATGGTTCTGCACCTGGAAGGGCCGCTGAGTCTGGTACCACTCCTGCTCCTGATCACAGTCGGCGTTATCTTCCTCTTCCGTTCGCTACCCGGCGATCAGCCTTCGGCAACGACGGTGCAACCAACGCTTGTATCGTTACCTGTCGTGCCGCCACAGGGGTGAATATATGCGCATTTTACTGTTAACCCTGATCGCACCCTATCCACCTGACAGTGGCCCCAAAATCAAGACCTACAACGTCTTACAATACCTTTGTGAACGACACGAGGTTACGCTGGTCTCGCTGGTACGTAGCGCTCAAGAACAGGCAAACGCCGAATCGCTACGTCGGATCTGTCGTGAGGTGTACACAGTTCCCTTCCGCCGCTCGCGCTGGAAAGATGCACGTTTTCTGGCGATCAGTGCCCTCACGGGCGTCTCGTTTATTCTCAGTCGAGATGCCTCACCCGAACTACAGCGGCTCCTCCACAGACTGACAACGCGAGAACATTTTGACATTATCCATGCCGACCAGCTCAATATGGCTCCTTTCGCTGTCGATCTGTCCGGTGGTGCCCGCATCGTCGATCAACACAATGCCGTGTGGACTATCGTGGCCCGTATGGCTGCCCGCTCCCATCTGATCCAGCGAATTGGATTGCAAATCGAGGCACGTCGGTTGCGCCGTGCCGAGGCACGGCTATGTGCCCGTTTCGACGGGATGCTGACGGTGAGTGAACCAGATTACGCTTTTCTTAGATTGGCGGCGGACGAAGCTGGAGTGACTCTGCCACCAACAAGGATCGTTCCCATCGCAATTGATACTCGTGAAGAGGCATTCGTCCATCGTAATACGCAGCCGGACACCATTCTGAGCATGGCTACGATGTTCTGGCCGCCCAATGTCGATGGTGTGATCTGGTTTGTCCGCGAAGTGTGGCCGCTGGTCAAACAAGCGCTACCCAACGCCAGAGTAGCGTTGGTCGGTGCACGACCACCGGCAGCCGTGCAACGTCTGGCTGCCGATCCGGCCATTGAAGTACCGGGCTACGTTGCCGATCCGCGCCCGTACTTCGCCCGAACCGCAGCGTTGATCGTCCCTGTCCATGCTGGTGGTGGTATGCGGGTCAAAATCCTGGAGGCGCTGGCTCGTGGTTTACCGATTGTCTCGACCACCATTGGTTATGAGGGGATTGATGTCGTTCCCGGTCGGCACCTGCTGGTGGGTGATGACCCGGCCACATTTGCCGGCGCGTTGATCCAACTCTTCCGGAATCCCGAATTGGGCAGACAATTGGCCGACCAGGGACGACAACTGGCCGTCGAGCGTTACGACTGGCGGGTTGTGTGTCCGGCGATTGATCAGCTATACGCGACTGCATTGCAACGAGTGCATACGGTAACAAGTGGGTTATGACGATGAACATCCTTTTTATTGCCCCTTACACACCCTCACCCATTCGAGTACGACCGTACCAGTTTATTCGCCATCTGGCTCGACGTGGGCATACCATCACGCTGGTTTGTGTTGCCGATAATGGCCCGGCTATGAACGAGTTATGCTCACTCTGTCGGCGAGTAATTGCCGTGCCGATCCACGCCAGAGAGCACATGCTGGCATATATGCGGGCACTGCCCTCGTCATTACCGTTTCAGGCTGCCCATTGTTTAACCCCAGCGATGATTGCCGCAGTAGTTCACGAGCTACGGCGTACTGATTACGATCTGATCCACATCGAACATCTACGCGCCGCCGAAATTGGCTTAGCAGCGTTACGACAGTACGGTTTCGGCCCGCCTATCGTACTTGACGCCGTCGATAGTATCAGCCTGTTATTTGAACGCACATTTCGTCGGGGCAGCAGCCTGAGCGGTCGCTTGCGGGCACTGATTGATCTGGCCCGCACGCGCCATTACGAAGCGGCGTATCGCCATCGCTTTGCAGCAGTATTCGTCACCTCTCCAGAAGACGCCTGGGCGCTGAAAACGCTCAATCGGGTGTTGGCAGATACCGGACAGGCGCCGGTGATGGTCG
Source organism: Chloroflexus sp. MS-G (assembly GCF_000735195.1). GTDB lineage: Bacteria > Chloroflexota > Chloroflexia > Chloroflexales > Chloroflexaceae > Chloroflexus. Next base: position 22,480 of record NZ_JPIM01000041.1, on the reverse strand, counting down.
TGCCGAACGGGGTCGATCTCAACTATTTTCAACCATATATCGGCCCACGTCAGCCGGCGAACCTGATTTTCACCGGTAAAATGAGCTATCACGCCAATGAAGCCGCTGCTCGCTATCTGGTTGAAGTGGTTATGCCGCACGTCTGGGCGGTTCGGCCTGAGATTACCGTTACGCTGGCCGGTGCTGAACCAGGAGCGCGTATTCGCGCATATGCCACCGATCCACGGATCACCGTCACTGGGGCAGTGCCCGATTTACGGCCCTACCTGACTCAGGCTACCATCGCAGTGGCCCCCATTCGTTACGGTGTTGGTGTGCAGAACAAAGTGCTGGAAGCAATGGCAACCGCAACTCCGGTCATTGCGGCACGCCAGGCTACGGTGGCACTGCACGTGAAACCGGATCGTGACCTGATCGTAGCCGATGAAGCTGTCGACTTTGCCGACGCCATCTTAAACTTATTGGCCGATCCCGAACGAAGAGCCAGGCTTGGCTCCGCCGGAAGAGCGTATGTCGAACAATACCATGACTGGCAACAAAGTGTTGCTCAACTAGAAGCCAATTATTACGCAATGACAGTCGGCAGAAGCGCCATGAAGAAATTTTCATATAACGGTCACACATTTTTAGAGGAACTTTAGCTTGAACGTAGATAATCTAACCACCTAATCGTTCTCATCTTGCCATCACATCTCCAAAACGTTTACTCTTTTGTTTTGGTAGGAGCTACCTGTGGCACACTACGATATTTCCATTGTCATTCCCTGTTATAACGAAGCCGAAGGGTTATCTATCATGCGTGACCGGCTCGGGCAAGCACTGACAGGTTTGCGTGAGCGCGGAAACGTGCAGCTTGTACTGGTCAACGATGGTAGTCGCGACGGAACAGGCGAACTTCTCGAACAAACATTCGGTTCCTGGCCCGATACTGTCATCCTTCATCATGCGACAAACCGCGGTCTGGGCGCTGCTCTGCGTACCGGTTTTGCCCATGCCATCGGCGAGATCATCGTCACCTGCGATAGTGATGGAACGTACCCGTTCAGTGAGATTCCTGCACTCTTAGCTCACCTTACGCCTGATGTTGACCTGGTAACTGCCTCACCGTATCACCCCGGTGGTGGTATCGAGAATGTGCCTGCCTATCGCGTCTTTATCAGCAAATCGGCCTCGCTCTGTTATCGATTGCTGGTCGATGCGCGTATTCATACCTACACTGCTCTCTTCCGTGCCTGCCGCCGCCATGTCATCGATCACATTACCACCCACGCAGATGGCTTTCTGATGGTCACTGAGTGGCTGGTTGAAGCTCTGCTCAGCGGGTATCGTGTTGCTGAGTATCCAACTACGCTACGGGTTCGGCAATACGGACAATCGAAAGCGCGGGTCTGGCAAATTACGAAAACGCACATTCGTTATATGACCAGTATTCTTCAGCGTCGCTTAACGCAACCACGGACAAAGGCCATTTCACACGGTCGATAAACGTTGATGATGAACGAAGAGGGTTCAATGCAACAGACCGAAGAAAATGTTATCAGACACAGCCCGCCAACGGTTACCGCCGGTATCGAGCAGCCAACGCGACGAAAGGGTACACTGGCGATGAGCACAATTATGTTGATCTTGATCGCGACGGCCCTGGGTGTCATCGGTCAGATGATGCTCAAGCAGGGTATGGGCGCAATGGGGCCGCTGGCTCTAAGCTTAGAGACGACACCGGGTATTATTTGGCGCATTGTGACCTCGCCGATGGTCATCGGTGGCTTGTTGGTATACGGGATCGGTACCTTCTTCTGGCTGATTACACTCTCGCGAATCGATCTTAGCGTGGCGTACCCCTTTGTCAGCCTCAATCACATCATCATTTTTCTCCTGGCATGGCTGGTCCTTCACGAGCAGGTCAATCCATTACGAGCTGCGGGTGTCATCGTTATTTGTGCCGGTATGTTAATGGTTGCGCGTTCGTGAAACGCTGTTGAAGTTGAACGGGGGGAGGGGTTATGAACGATCTTCCATCGTATGTTGCACAGACATGCCAGACTCTCGAACAATTGCCACTCTTTGAATTGCAACAGGTAGCCGATGCTATCTGGGATGCTTATCAACGTGATTCAACCATTTTCATTTGCGGAAACGGTGGTAGTGCGGCAACTGCCTCGCATTTTGCCTGCGATCTGACCAAGTGGACGATAAAACCGCAAACGCGCCGGGTGCGAGCGATTGCGTTGACAGACAACATTCCCTTGATCACTGCCTGGTCTAATGATCAAAGCTATGCCGACGTGTTCGTCGAGCAATTGCAATCCCTCTACCGGGATGGCGACATCATCATCGCGATTTCCGGCAGCGGCAACTCGGCCAACGTCGTGCGGGCTATCGAATGGGGCAATAGCGTTGGCGCCATCACCATCGGTATTACCGGCTTTGATGGCGGCAAACTGTACCGCATTGCCCGCATTGGTCTGCACGTCAAAAATCACTTTATGCCTCTGGTTGAAGATATTCATAGCGTTATCTGTCACGCATTGGCAGTTAATCTGGGTCGCCAGATAGAAAACGCTCTACAATCAGCGACATTGCAGGCCAGAGAAGTAGGAGGTCGGCGATGATACCGGTTTCCCGACCACTCATCGGCCCCGAAGAAGAAGAAGCCGTCTTGGCAGTATTGCGATCAGGGATGATTGCACAAGGGCCGGAAGTTGAGCGTTTTGAAGCCGAATTCGCCGCTCTGTGCGGCACTCGTTACGCCGTGGCAGTGATGAATGGCACCACTGCGCTCTACCTGGCGCTGCTGGCACACAATATTGGTCCAGGCGACGAAGTGGTTACGACGCCGTTTAGCTTTATTGCAACTGCTAACAGCATTCTCATGACGGGTGCGACACCGGTTTTTGTTGATATTGATCCCAAAACCTACAACATAAACCCCGATCTGATTGTAGCCGCGATTACTTCACGTACACGAGCGATTATGCCGGTACATCTATATGGACAACCGGCAGACATGGCGCCGATTGTCGAAATTGCCCGGCGTTATCACCTGGCAATTATCGAAGATGCTGCGCAGGCGGTTGGCGCAACCTACCGTCAGCAACCGGTCGGTAGTTTTGGGGTGGGGTGCTTCTCGCTCTACGCGACCAAGAATGTTACCAGTGGCGAGGGCGGTATGATTACGACGAATGATCCGGCTATTGCCGACCGCTTGCGTCTCTTGCGCAGCCACGGTAGTCGCGTTCGCTACTATCACGAGATGCTCGGTTATAACTTCCGTATGACCGATCTGCAAGCGGCTATTGGCCGTGCCCAACTGGCGAAATGCGAACGGTTTACGGCGCAGCGGATTACCAACGCGACATTCCTCAATGAGCACATTCGCCATCCGGCGGTGATTACGCCGTATGTACGACCAGATGTGCGTCACGTCTTTCATCAATATACGATCCGGGTGATCGGCGACCGTGATGCTGCGATCAAACAGTTGAATGCAGCCGGTATCGGTACGGCAATCTTTTACCCTTTACCAATTCCGCAGCAACCCCTCTATCGGAAGTTGGGAATTGAGGCGGAAACACCCGTCGCAGACCGTATAGCTCGTGAAATTATCGCCTTGCCGGTACACCCGGCGCTCAATGCCGACGAGCTGCACCAGATCGCTGCCGCAGTGAATGCACTGACCGTAAATGAGCCAGTGCTGGTTGCCTGAAATCGGATATTGGGGGGGAGTATGGTTGATATTATCGGCGGCGGCATTCTTGGCCTCAGTCTGGCCTACGAGTTGCTGAAACGCGACATACCGGTGCGGGTTTGGGAACGCGCATCAACGCTAGGTGGTCTGATGGGGCGTACCCGTTTCCCTGAACTTGGTGGGCTAGAGTGTGATCGCTACTATCACGCAATCTTGAGTAGCGATCGCACCTTGATGAGCCTGTTCGATGAATTAGGACTACGCCAGCGTCTGCGCTACACCGCGACCAAGATGGGCTTTTACCACGATGGCCACATCTATCCAATGTCCACGCCGCTCGAATTTCTTCGTTTCCCGCCCTTGCGTCTGATTGACCGCTTGCGCCTCGCCTACACCATTCTTGCCTGCCGTCGTATCAAAGACTGGCGGCGCCTCGAACAGATACCGGTTGCCGAATGGCTAACCCGCCTCAGCGGTGAACGCACGGTGCGCCATGTCTGGGCGCCGCTCCTGCGGGCGAAATTTGATGGTGATTTCAGTCATGTACCGGCAACTTATATCTGGTCGCGATTGGTACGGACTACCGACACTCGCACCAAAGGCGGTAGTCGAGAGGTAATGTGTTACCTGCCTAACGGCTATCAGGAACTGATCGATGCCCTGGCAGTCGCCATTCGGCAGCGTGGTGGGCAGATCGAGTTAAACGCCACCGTTGAAACGCTTCGATTAGCAGACAATCGGGTAACCGGTCTGGTTGTCAATGCTCAAGAGATTTCGGCCAGCAATATTGTGATCACCGCGCAAACCCCGATTGCCCGTCGCCTGTTGCCACCAGAAGCGGCGATGGTTTCTGAGCGTTGGGGTCAGCTCGATGGCTTTCTGGGTATTGTCTGCATGCTTCTGGTGATGCGGCGACGGTTGACGCCTTACTACACGCTCAATATCACCGACGAGCGCATTCCTTTTACAGGCGTCATCGAAACCACAAATCTGATCGATCCCCAGTATGTCGGCGGTTACCACCTTGTCTACCTGCCCAAATATGTCGCCGCAACCAGCCCGTTTGCCCGCATGCCCGATGATGAACTGCGCACGGTCTTTCTCAGCTACCTGCGCCACATGTTCCCCGACATTCGCGACGAAGACATTCTTGCCATCCGCATCGGTCGTGAACGGTACGTTGAACCAATCCATCCCATCGGTGCGACTGATCGTATTCCACCGATCACCAGTGACATTGAAGGTCTCTTACTGGCAAACACTGGTCAGATTTATCCGCAACTGACTAATGGCGAATCAGTATGTGCGTTTGCCCGTTCTGTGGCAACGCAAATACTTCCTCTGGTGAAGAATACGCCATCGGCAGCAATATCATTATGTTCTTGAGGTTGCTATGGGCATAACCGGCGTTGAACTAACTCCTGTCGCGTATGACCGTTCCCGTCATCAGACCATTGAGTATCAGAAGATAGCACTTCTCGCTGCGCTGATCCTGGGTGATGCCCTGGTGGTTGCGACAAGCTTTGTGCTCGCCTACATTGTTCGTTTCTTCACCAATCTCCCGATCTTTGTCGAAGGTGCTATGCAGCCAGAGTTCTACGCACCCTTCATCGCCATCCTCGTTCCGTCCTGGATTGCGCTGTTTGCTCTGCATGGTTTGTACCAACATACGGCCTTATTCAACGGAACCCAGGAATATCATCAAATCTTTGATGCGTCGAGTAAGGGGATGCTTCTAGTCGTTACTTTAACCTTCTTTATCCCCGACATTGTCATTGCCCGTGGCTGGCTAATCATGAGTTGGTTTCTGAGCTTCAGTCTGACCATGCTATGGCGGTTTAGCTTTCGGCGCATCGTGTATCGGTTTCGTGAACGTGGCTACCTGACTGAGCGTGTCTTGATTATTGGTGCAACCGAAGAAGGACAAGCCATTGCCGAGCAGTTGTGTACCGAACGACGGGCTGGGGCCCAGATCATCGGCTTTATTGACGATCGGCTACCGTTAGGTAGCGACGTAGGAGGAGCCGGGCTTCGCGTATTGGGCACAACCGGTGATTTTGTTCGCCTGGTCGAACAATGTGCTATTGAAGCAATCATTATCGCCGATACAAACCTGATTCGCGAGCGCCTGATCAATCTTGATGGTGCGATGGATGTGCTCAATCGCCTCGAAGTTCGGCTGGCCCCTGGGTTGTTCGACCTGCTCACCATTGGGGTTCAGGTTCGTGAACAGGGTGCAGTACCCCTGTTGAGTCTGAATAAAACGCGCATTACCGGTATTCACGCTGTTGGTAAATGGCTTATCGACAGATTGGGAGCATTGTGCGGTCTGATTCTGTTAGCCCCGCTCTTCCTGATTGTCGCAATAGCCATTCGGCTCGATAGTCCTGGCAGTATCTTTCACCGGCGGCGCGTGATGGGGGTTGGATACCGTCAGTTTGATGCGTTCAAATTCCGCACGATGTACGTTGATGGCGATCAGCGGTTAACTCCAGCCCAACGTGAAGAGCTGGCCCGCCATGGGAAGCTCAAAGATGATCCACGAGTGACCCGTGTCGGTAAGTTTCTGCGGCGCACCAGTATTGATGAATTACCGCAATTGATCAATGTTTTACTGGGGCAGATGAGTCTGGTTGGGCCGAGAATGATCACCGCCGCCGAAATGCACCATTTTGGCCGTTGGCAGCATAATCTCCTCACGGTACGGCCAGGCTTAACTGGATTGTGGCAAATCAGTGGGCGTAGCAACCTTGGCTATGCTGATCGCGTCCGACTTGACATGCACTATATCCGCAATTATTCGATCTGGCTTGATCTGTTGATTATCTATCGCACGATTCCGGCCCTCTTGAAGGGGGAAGGAGCATATTGAGACTGTTTTAACCATAGGGGGAGGGGAGCGATGTCACGCCACATTCTTCGTGCTGCGGTTATTGGCGTAGGCAGTATGGGCCGCAATCATGCCCGTGTCTATGCGAGCATGCCCGACGTTGAACTGGTTGCCGTCTGTGATACCGATTATGCTGCGGCCACCAGTCTGGCTAATATTTACCGTTGTCGCATCTATAGCGATTACCGTGATATGATGGCAAGCGAGGAGCTTGATCTGGTCTCGGTTGTAGTTCCCACCAAATATCACTTTGCCGTCGCCAGTGCTGCGATTGCGCACGGTATTCATGTGCTGGTGGAAAAACCCATTGCTGCTACCGTCGAACAGGGCTGGTTGCTGATTGAAGCGGCGCGTCGCCAGGGCGTGATTCTCACTGTCGGCCATATCGAACGCTTTAATCCGGCCATCATTGTCCTGAAAGAACAGCTCGATAAGCACGAGCTGGGGAACCTCTTCCAGATTATATCGCGTCGGGTCGGGCCATTTCCAGGAAGAATTAGAGATGTTGGCGTAGCTATGGATCTGGCAACGCATGAAGTAGACATTCTCAACTACCTGATCGGCTCGCCAATTGTTCGCATGCATGTTGAATTACACCGTCACCTTCACCAAAGCCACGAAGATATTATTTCCGTATTGCTCCGGTTTGAGAACGGTGTCATTGGCATCCTCGACATCAACTGGCTCACACCGACGAAGATTCGCGAGTTGAGTGTTATTGGTGAACGGGGCATGTTCGTTGCTAACTACTTAACTCAAGACCTGACCTTTTACGAGAACGATTCGTGTCAGGGGCAGGCCTGGCCGGAGCTGGCCCTGCTTGGTGTCAGTGAAGGGCGAAGCATTCGCTTGAAGATTGCACGCCGTGAACCTCTTTATGAAGAGCTACGTAGCTTTTGCGATGCAGTCCGTTACGGTATGGCGCCGGTTGTTAGTGGTGAAGCGGGTGTGGCAGCGCTTGAAATTGCGAATCAGATTGTCAAGGTTGGGTTGCGCGAACAACCGGCATCTGGACTGATCGAACGGGCACTGGCAGTCGGTGGGTGAAGGGGGCTTTTCAACGTTTTGCCCCTGCCCGGCCGTGCACGGTAGAGGCAGCTTCGGTCCTCTCACCTGCTCGCCAGGGCTTTTCAACGTTCGCACTCCACCCAACAGCGATAAGGAGGCGAGCGGAGAGGAAAGCGAAGTACGCCGCTCATAGCATGCGCGCAGCGCTGCTGCGCCCCGACCGATCTTCTCCTGGTGTCCCAGGTCCATCTGGCGGGCATTGCCGTCCGTCCAACCATTCTATCAGGCTTGCCATTGCACCGCGATGGTAACGATGAACCCAGTCCGGATCACTCCAATCAATTGGACCATCCCGGATGTCGAACAGCGTATGCTCGGCTCCTTCAGCGACGTAGAGACTGGCTCCGTATGACCAGTGAGCGTTATGGGCAGCCACTGCGCCTGGACCAATCCGCTGCAACTCCGGTTCACTGTCGGCAACGATCACATGCACGGGTGCTGCAATCGCAGGGATCTCTTCTGGTCCTAGCAAATTTGAAAGCAGGGCCACGCCGCAAGGTGGAGTTGCCGCAACATATTCGGCGAATAATTCAGCGACATACCGCGTACCGATACTCTGCGCAACGATGAATACTCGTTGGGGGTCAATGCCAGCCTGATCGACGGCAGTACGATAAGCGGCCAGCGCATCAGTCGCTTCACAACAACCATATGTACCGGTGCTAGCGCCGGTGCCACGTTTATCGAAACGGAAAACAGCATAGCCGTCGGCTACCAGCAATTCGGCCAGATAACCGTAGGCATCACGGTCGACCGGTCCTGAGTGATGAATGATCACAACCAGCGCCGGACGTTCCTGATTGCGTGGCAGGGTCAACTCACCGGCCAGGGTGGTGCCATCATCAGCCGTAAAGCGCACTTCGCGTCGTTCGGCACTGATCGGATCGAGCGCCGGTGTAGGTCGTGCTTCCGGTTGGTGCGATACGGCACAACCCATAACCAGGAACATGATCAGGCTTATTGCCAGTCTATGGCAGGGTAGCCCGTTGCGGAGCAAGTGCAATAATTGCGCCATCAACACTCTTCCAATAGAGAACGCCGTTCTCATCAATCGCCGGTCCGAATACCGGTGGGGTGAAAAACAAGTCGTAAACTTGCGTCGTGTAGAAGTAGATGTAGAATCCTGGATCGAGCAGGTAGCCACGACCTGGGTCTTCGTGTCTTGTTCCACAATAATGTTGAGCGCTATTTAGTTGATCGCATGTGCCAGGCATAAGCGTATTGGTCACACCGACCAGTTTCGTGGTGAGAATTGGATTGCTCGCACTATCTCCACGACTCGGTGAACGATCGGTGATCTTCACTCCAGCCATAGCCATCCAGTGAGAGTAAAAAAGTGCATCACCTGCCATCGTCATTGAACCTAATTCGTCGACCGGCATCCGCCATTGCCAGCCATTTTTATCCACATCGATAAAGCGGATATTGCCCGTACTGAGGTCCATCTCGCCCACAGCGCCCTCTTCACGGCTGTCACAATTCGTTGGCGAGAGGCATGCCTGGCTACTCCGCCATGTTACATAGGCTACCTCGCTCCCGTCATCAAGCTGTCGAATGACGGCTTGCGGGGGTGTTGAGTAGTAATCATCATTGTTACCAATCCCGCCGCCAAGCACTGGCGCTACGTAGCGCGGTTGACCGGTTGCCAGATCGAGGACGAAAAACGATTGATATTCTGGTTGCTGGGTCAAGAAGGCGCGGATTTCTTCGAGCGTGTCAGTTTGATCGCGATCTGGCGCCCAGGTACGCTGCCACAGAAAGTACGAACGAATAATCACTACTCCCTGTGTCTCGGCAACTGCCGGGTACGTATCAGGAAATGCCGTCCATTGCCGTTGTGGGTCGCGTCCGGCATTGACTGATCTGCGCCAGACTTGGCTGCCATCACTGACACGAATAGCACGTACCGTCTTATCCTCGGTGGCAATGATGATCATTCCGCCATTCCGAGCCGTGTACGCTGGTGAGGCAAGAATGCCAGCGCCTGGGTTGAATGACCAGCGAAGACTTAGATCGGTTGCATTGAGGGAAACCAGCCGCCCACTGGTACCTTCGCCGTTATTGCGCCCCTTATCGATGATCGAGCCAACGTAGATAACATCATCGACCAGCAGGGGCGACATCTCGATCGGGCCGCCAATATCATACGAATTCATGATGGTACCGTCACTCGCCCTCAGACTGTAGATGCGACCATTGGTTGATCCAACAAAGATACGTCGTAAGCCGGGATGGTAGGCTACCGTTCCTAAAACCTTTCCCCCTACCGATCGACTCCAGGCCAGGGTGCCATTATCGACCCGAATAGCCCGAACAATACCATCGCTATGACCAACGAACACGAACCCTTCACCGATAACCGGTTGCACAGCTTTAGGTAAATCGAGGTGATCAACCGCGGGACCTGCATTACCACCACCCGCCGGACCATTCCAGATCCAACGAAACCGGAATGGTCCCTCAACCCGTATTGGTGTGTAACCAGTACGCTGCGGATTAGCGGCCAGTTGATACCAGCCAACTGTTCGTGGTGAGTTGACAATAAATGGTAAATAGACTTTCGATTGGTGTTGGACCGGTGAAATGGTCGAGGCTACGAGCGATGGTTGGGGTGCGGAATGGCTCAGATTGAGCGGGTGAAGACTCGTTATGAACACTACTGTTAAAGTGAGCACACTAACGGTTGCAATGAAGACGACCATCGTTTTCATATTTGCTCCCTTCATTACAGAACCAGTCATCAGCGATCGCGGGGAGAACGGAGGGGTGGGAAGTGATCTTGCTCCTAATTATAGAGTGTCGTCGGTGTATAGTGGGATAGGACATTAGTACTTATTAGTCATAAGTGCTATCCCAAGAATATATTGAAAAGTATTATATATTACTATTGACAATCTATTATTTTGTGATATTTTCATGATCAATCGGTTGATTAAATAATAATAAATTAATTGTTCTAAATTATACAATTTATGGCTGTTAAATCTTTTTGTATCAATTTTTAAATATGAAACGATATTTTTATGCTCATATCTTCATAGAACTACTGCTCCTACTCCTGGGTGTTCTCCTGGTCGGATACAACATCGAGGGTTATCCGGCTTTTACCGCGCTTGATGAAGGGTTTCATCTCTATTTTGCGAAACAGGTTGCCGAACACGGCACGTGGGCGCTGGCAACGCAAGATGGCTACCGGGCATACTGGCGCGACTCGACCGGGTTACTTATCCTGGGACCAATCATTCTTGTGTTCAAGCTCTTTGGTCCTTCGCTAGGTTTGGCGCGCTGGGTGATTGGCATATTTCTAGTCCTGGGTATATTCATTATTTATCGAGCTATTAATGAGTGGTACGGAATGCTAGTAGCAATCCTAGCTGTCGCTTTATTTCTATTCTTTGGCCCGCCGTGGCTCAACAGTGTCACGATGGGGCGCTGGGTGTATGGTGAGCTGCCGGCGCTGGTGCTGTTCATTGCGGGATGTTGGCAGTGGGGGCACGCTGTGGAACAACGTTCGCAACGTTTGTCGGGTGCGAGTCTCATCTTTGCGCTTGCGGTATTGGCCAAGGATCTCTTTGCACCGCTCATTATGACCACAATGATCGCCGTTTTCATATATGATCGTTGGCATGGCGGCGTTATTCGTGTGCGTCATATAGGATTGCCAGTTATAATGTGTCTGATAGCACTTGGTGGATGGTCATTATGGCAATATACGGTTAGTTTACCGTATGAATCTGGTCATCAGCATAATATTTTCCATTTGTCACTGAGCCGAATCGTTGTTCTTTCGCCAGATATTAGCGTAAACAATGTTAAGTTTCTCTATGATAGTGGTGTATTAATTGCAATTCCAGCCGCTTTATATGTCGCATTCCTTCGTCAACACGAGCCAAAACTAGCTCATTTAATGCTTCCCTTCTCCCTCTTCATCTGGTCAGTCTGGTATACGATATTTTCGATAGGATGGCCACGTTATGCGTATCCTATTTGGGCCATCGGTGGGGTGCTGTTGTCAGTTGTGCTCAGCGATATTGCGAAGCAATGGTATATCATGATCGATGCAAAGAGTGTATTTCAGCGTATTGTATACCTTATGTGCGTAGGAATGGTTCTATTTATTGTGGTGTTATGGCCGGCACAAAATACTGTTCGCCGGTTGGCCGAACAACTCAATAATGATGCGCCGAATATGGCTACTTATATCGATGACAATATTCCGCATCATACCAGAATCGTATCCAGTCAATGGGAGGTATCGTTCTACAGCTCGCGAACATATATCCCGATTCCTGATGAGTATTATGAAGCGAAGATTGCTGAACAATCGAAGCGATTCTTGCCAATCACGCATTTTACAGATATGAATGACTTGAATGCTGCGTACTTTCTCGACGGCTCAGAAAATCGTAATGTTGAAATGATACCTGATCATGTCTTGCACCGTGACTATGAGCCTGTTTTTCAGAACGATTCATATTGTTTGTATCGCTTGAAAAATGTGAAATAGTGATTTAATCCTATGATGTTTCTTGTAATGCCTGAGAAATTGTTCGTAAAACGTCTTGCAGATGTCTTTCTCTCCACAACGATCCTCAACTTAACTCGTGCCATCCTCATCAGAGGTCAGAAAGCGAACCGATGTAGCCTATTTATCTTGACCTGAAACGGTAGATCGATACGGTTGCGTTTTCATATACCGGCTCTAAATCGCTAGCACTCTGCCTGCCAAACGCGACCCGATCACCATCGCGATCACGCATCACCACATACGAGACATGAAATTCTGCAAGCAATTGACGACGTTTATCAGCAGGGGTGCCCGGATCGAGCACAATTCGCGAGTTTTCGCGCTTGGTGAAGAAGTCAAGTGTCCCTGCCCAGTGGGCGACGTAAGCACGAGCATCACTCCAGACAGGTACAAACTGTCCAAACTCGATGTCGGCCAGTACTACGTCTTCGGCGGTTGCCTGCGATTGGAGCCATTGCAAAGCTGCTATTTCGTCATTGGTCAGGTACAGTGGTTGTTCGTAGCGTGACAGGTAGACGAAGCGCCATCCCTGGATGTAGATGCTGGTAATGATACTTAATCCGAAGACGGCAATGAGACCTGTGTACAGTGCCCAACGACCGCGTTGACGTAACGCCGGTATCAGACGTTCGTCAATGGCGATGGCTGCCAGGATCATCATCGGTACTTGCAGGCCGAGCAGCATGTGAATCTGAAATTTGAGTGGTAGATACATTAAGCCGAAGTGTATCACGAACCACGATACCAGAAAGATTTGTCGATCATCGGCACTACGAAACATCTCGCGCCGTAGCCCGGCTACCGCTAGCAAGAGGGGGACACCCAGCAAAATGAGGAGCAGGATCGGATTGGGTGTAAACACGCCGGCATTATCAAACTGTTCGAGCTTACGCCCCCATGTTGGTTCATTTGTGACCAGAAAGGCCAGGTAGAGGGCGCCGGGTGCTGAGAACAGTACCAGGATGACACCGTACCGAAACAGTAATGTCGGAAAACGCCGATCACGCCACCAGATGAGGAGTCCGAACAATCCTAGCGCACTATAGATGATGAGCAGATCGTAGGCGTGTTGAAGGGCCAGGATAGCGCCAACAAAGCCAGCAGCAACAGCGTACCGGGATTGTTTGTTCCGCCAGGCCATGAGCATCAAGCTGAAAATTATGATGATCAATGCCAGTGCCATCGTAAAATGTGGAAAGGCTTGCATGATCATCAATGTGTTGGGTTCGGCAGTATAGATGCTGATCGGAAAGGGAGCCTCTGGTAAGCCGACCGCATATTTGACAAATATCCAGATCACGCCTAGCCCGCCACTCGTCACAATCAGCCAGAAGGCGATCTGACGTTGCCGAGGCCGATCATTGATCAGACTGAGGAAAAATAGCAGGCTGATGAGGAGAGTGAGGATAGCGATCATTCGGAGTATCGTATAAGCAGTAATGTATGATACGCCAGTTGTGACGCTAAAGCGCGCAGTTACCCACCAGAGCAGATTAAAGAAGGCCGGTTCGTTCGCTTCCGGTGTCAGTCGATTGGCGGCCAGGTTGCTGTGAGTGAAGCTCCGCATCCAGGCGAAATACTGATTGTGATCGGCTACTCCATCGACAACGCCCATAAATTGGCGGTCAGGTGGCGCGGTGACAAAAGCAAAGATGATGGGCGCCCAAATGATAAGCTGCAAGCCGAGGATGACCAGACCATAAAAGCGCCATTCAGCGGCTTGCAGACTCACCATTGGGTGCCGGATTGCAATCTGAGCAGTGCTGGTTGTATCTGCCGAGGGGATAGTTGCCATAGTATACTCCGTCATATCAATATTGTCGTGAGCGAATCCAGATGACCAATCCGCCAATGATGCCGATAAGACTGATGCTGACGGCAAGGGCAATACCGATGGTTGATAATCCACGTAATTCCCAGTTCATCGGTTCTTGCAGCACTGGTGAGTTCCGTATTTCTTCAGGTAACGCGACGGGTGTGGCCGTTGGTAATGGTGCCATCCCTGCTGCTACAGTTGGTATTGGGGGAAGCGGGGTTGGTGTAAAGAGTGGTATTCCTGGCCGTGCCGGCAGGTTGAGTCGGGCAGTGCTATACCAGATTTGATGAATTGGTCGGTCTTGTGGTCGATCACCTTCAAACAGCCGTGAACGGGTAAACCAGACTGCATGAAGCTGATTTCCGTTGTAGATTGCCAACCGAGGCAATTCGGGATAGAGTTGGTTTTGCATAATAATGCGTGGTGGTAGCCAGCGGGTGCCGTCAAATACGATGTGAATAAGCGCTGGTGGGGTGTCAGTCGTCGCTGTCGCCGTAAAGCCAACCATCAACAGGTGGATATTATTCGCGCCATCGGCAGCCAGGCTATAGTAGTCGAGATTGTTGTCGTTTATATCACGTGCCCGCACGTAAGGTAGCTCAACCGGTGGTGTCCAGGTATCACCACCATCGAGGGAGCGTTGGAAGTACAGCCGATTATTGTGCACACCACGATAGACTACAAACGGATTTCCCTCACTATCGACTGCCAATGCTGTTTGTTGGATCGCTTCGAGGGGTGGCACAGTTCCTTCGTTCGGGGTTCGTCGGCGTTGTTGCCGTAATACTTGCACAACGGCTGATGGTAAACTGAATCGAACCGGAGCTGTCCATGTTAGCCCTCCATCATCAGAACGTCGGTAGACACCGTAGTGCGGTTGACCCTGACCGATATACCAGTCTGCCCCTTCATCCCAGACGAGATGAATCCGATTGCGGTTATCCACCCATACTTGGGGGCGATTATCGCCTAAATCGCTTTGCGAAACAGCAACAACAGGTGACCATGTAACACCATTATCTGTTGAACGTCGGTAGAAAAGGTCTCCGCATTGGAAGCATTCCGGGTTGTTATTTTCCGTTACCCCGTCACTCCAGAACGCATGTAAGCCGCCGTTGAGATCGGCTGCTAACGCGACGTAATAGCCACTATCGCTGATAGTTCGTGGTTCTGACCATGTCGTTGGTTGTTGGGCCACGTTCCAGGGCGCATAAGCATAGACAATTCTGATCCCTGCCCGGTAAAGAAGATGGAGATTTCCATCACGTCCCAGGGTGATGCTGGTTCGCACCGTATACCCTCCGGTGCCTGGCGCCATTAATTCCCTGACCGGCTCCCAACTTCCATCCGCATTACGCCGTCGGTACATCAGCAGATCAATTGTGCCGCCTTCGCGCTGGTCAACAATGAGACCACCATACCAGACGACATGGACACTCCCGTCTGGGCCGAGGGTCATATCGGGCAACCATGACCAGCCATACCGACGGTCAAGCTGATCGAGTGGTACCTGGCCGTACTGTGGCGGGGAGAGTTCGATAGGTTGTGTCCAGAATCCTTGCCCACGTGCAGTATGATCAGCGCTAAAACTGCATGCAATTGCAATTACAACTGCAACGAGGGCGAATCGCGCCTTCATGTCTCTGTCTGCCTCTTTATCATTTGTCGGATACTGATTAGCAAACCAACAAAGATCCAACTGTACATGGTGTATCTATAGCCAGGCACCCCCTGGTTGTAGAGAAAAGGTAATACCCAGTCACCCAGCATCATCGAGAACTGTGCGGCTGCCCAGCCACTCGTTGCGACAATCGCCGTTGTGCGTAGGATACCGACCGGTGCCATCCAAATGGTTTGCCAGCCGTAATACAGACTTACTATCGCAAACCACAGCCAGATTCCCGAACCGACTACCCCAAATTGAGCCAGGATATCGAAGTAGTTGTTATGTGTCGAACGAGCATCATAGCGGAAGTAGGTCATGTTGTAGATTGCATACCCACCGACTCCTGTGCCAAAGAGCCAGTGATGGCGTACCACCCAAAGATTACGCGCCCAGATTTCGAGACGATCTAAACCACCTTCTTCTACATTATCGTTAATAACCTGTTCCACGTAATATCTACCCGGACCTACCGCTAGATTGAGAGCAAATGCGAGTAACAGGATGAAAAAGATACGACGTGAGGTAAGAAAAGCCATGATGAACAAGCCAACAATTGTTGGCAGCCAGCCCGAGATCCAGAGCGAGTTCCGCAAAGCTGCCAACCAGAGATGCCAGCAGAGGATTATGGTACCGATCAATTTCCAACGCCAGTGTATTCCTGGTTGCAAATAGGTGATTCCAGCCAGTGGCAGCGCAAACCAGAGACCCCATAACCCCATATCGACCAGGATAACGTGATCAATCCCAAAGGTTTGCGCTGCTGTCATGAGCAAGCCGCATACAATAAACATGCCCAGGTAGACCTTGATCTGCCATTCATGCTGAATGAAACGCCCAACGAGCAAGGGGATGCTTAACAATCCCAAAAATGAGAGAAGTGAAGCAATCTGGGCAAGGCGAAAATTGCCCATAATCCACCAGTCAACAATCGGATCGGCCCAGAGCAGACCCCATGGCACGGAGAAAATACAGATCGCCATCATCGCCAATAGCGGCTTGTTGAGTGGAGATGGAGCCAGTTGCCATGTCCGTCGTGTGATCATGCTCAAAATCCAGCCCCCACTCAGGGCCAGCGTTAAGAGCATACTGATCGGTAATTCACTCCCATTACCGGCTGGAACTGCCAGTGGACGCATTGCCAGCCCGGTGAGGGGTAAGATCAGCACAAACCACTCAAACCGATACAGGAGGAGGGTGAACCCGACGATTACCACTGGCAAGGCAAGGAGTGCCAATCCGATCAGTTGGCGATTGGTGCCAAACATGATCCCGATCAGCGTGCTGTAGACGAGCAATCCGCTAAGGAAGCCCCCTAACACAAGTGGTCGTGGCAGGCGCTCGATCCAATGAGGTGTCTCGATATGGCGCAAGAACGATTGCATCGCCGTATCCTAAAATGTTTCGGCTAACACTGGCTGTTTCAGTTTGCGGCCAATGGCCGCCCAGAGCAAGCCGCCATCACGCACAAATTGTTCCCCAACCGGATGGTGTCCACCGTTCCAGGCAATCACGATACTCCCGATGGCCGCTTTAATCAGAAAAATCGTCTGGAGTCCGTATCCGAGCAAGCGTGCAGTTCCCTGGCCGTAGTGTTTGGCGAAGAAACGCAATTTACTAAAGTAAAGCTCTGCCTTCATACGGGTTGCAGCCTGTTTACTGCTTTGCCCGCCAAAGTGGATAATGCTGGCAGCAGGCAGATAGCAGATCGGCCAGCCGGCGCGCTTGATCCGGTAGCACCAGTCAACTTCTTCAGTATACATAAAATATGCTTCGTCAAGTAGTCCAACGTGCGTCAATACTTCACGCCGCAAGAGTAGCGCTGCGCCATCTAACCAGTCGGTTTCATAAGCCGGTGAACCGTCAAGGGTTGGATACCGACGCCGCCAGCGTATCTTTTTCCCGGTTAGTTCGGTCAGCAGGTTTGGGAAACAGGCCCACGATGGTTGCAATGAGCCATCGGCGTTGAGGAGTTTTGGCCCAACAACACCAACTATGGGGTGGGTGTCGAGGAAATGAACCAGACGACTGATCGATTCGGGTTGGGCAATCGTATCACTGTTTAGCAACATAACGTAGCGTCCACTACTGGCCCGGATAGCCTGGTTGTTGGCAGTGGCAAAGCCTCGATTATCAGGGTTGGCAATGATGAATACATCCGGGAAGTATCGTTGGACAGCATCCACGCTGCCATCGCGTGAACCGTTATCGACAACCCAGATTTCGGTTTCCAGACCTTTGGTCGCTGCCGGTAGCGCTGCAAGGCAGTTAAGCAGCAGTTGACGTGTGTTCCAATTGACAATAATGATACTAACGTCAGGCTTCGGCCAGGTCATAGCGTCTCGTCCTTTGTTTGGTAACCTCTGTCAAAACTTCCTCTAAACGAGGGATGATCACCCGCCAGTCGTAACGGGCCAGCACGGCTTGTCGTCCAGCTTCGCCAAGGCGGCGAGCGAGAGGTGGATCACTGAGCAGGCGGCTGGTAGCAAGGGCAAAATCCATCGGAGTGTTCGCCAGCAGTAAATGCTCACCGTTGTTGAGGATAAGGCCTTCCGCACCCTTGCTCGTACTGACGACCGGTACGCCCAGAGCCAGGGCCTCCAGAATCTTGAGCCGGGTTCCTCCGCCTTCCCGAATGGGGCAAACCTCAACGGCATGGCGTGAGATCACAGCTCGAATATCATCAACATAACCGGTAAATTCAACACCATTTGCTGCTGGAAGTAATGCCTGCTGTTCGGCAGTTACCTTACCGGTGATTCGGAAACGTGCCATTGGATGGTGTGCGCGGATCAGGGGCCAGATACGATAGAGAAAGTAGCTAACCGCATCAAGATTGGCGCTATACGAGAGTGCACCAGGGTAGATGAGGGTGTCGGGTTCGGGACAATACGTGTAGGCAGTACAGGTCTTACCATCGATCCCATTAGGAATAACAACCAGCGGCGGGGTTCGTGGGCCGGTAATCTGCCGTACCAGGTCTGCCTCTTTTTCAGAAACCGTCGTAACAGTGGCAAAGTGGGGAAGGATTGTCGCAATATAGCGCCGATGCTGTATCGCAGTCAAGAGGCTGCGTAATCGGTGTAACCCGTGCTTGTTGCGGTAATCCTCTAGGATGGCAGCCAGTTCTAGCTCTTCAAGGACTCGTGG
This sequence comes from Chloroflexus sp. MS-G, assembly GCF_000735195.1. Lineage (GTDB taxonomy): Bacteria > Chloroflexota > Chloroflexia > Chloroflexales > Chloroflexaceae > Chloroflexus. Next base: position 3,677 of record NZ_JPIM01000041.1, on the reverse strand, counting down.
TATCTGGGGAACCAGACAGGCATAAGGGGCAACATCGATCTGCAAGGCCAAGACAACATCAGGTTGCCATCGGTTCGCAGCATCCAGCACGACCTGGGCAAAGGCGGTACTCCACCGCACCCGTACCGAAGCCGGTTTGCTGCTCGTCAGGCTGCCGAGTCGATCACGGAGGGAGAGCGGTCGATCAGGCCGCTCAAATACCTGCCACGAACGACACAGACGACTGATCTCGGTTGTTCGTATGGTTGTGGTCGGCTCCTGGCTAAATGCGATGAGATGGAGCTGATGTCGTTCGGCTAATCCACGGAGAATCGCCATCGCCCGTAATCGTGAACCGTTGTCGTCAGGTTCAGGCCACCAGGTTGAAAGAACGAGGATGCGCATAGGTCTTGCTTTTCCAGGTACACATTTGCCAATCATAGACTCATCTGATCAACCTGCATCACCCCTCGGCGCTCGCGCACGTTAATCTGCCAGTACCGGCGCTGATCCAAATCGACCACGCCAGAAGTCAATCCATGCTAGCCGCATACCGACACGTCCTTTGCGGGTACGCCACTTTGGACGTAGACAGAGACTCAGGTAGGTACGCAGGTCTTGCACAATAAGCACATGCAACCAGGTACGCCAACTGGCCCCAGTCACCCGCAGAAAGAGGAGTCGGTTGCGGGTCATGTAGTAAGCGAGATATTCCCGGTCAAAGCGGGCATTGAGCGGAATTTTGTGCCAGACTTTGGCTAATGGCGTGAAGTAGCACGTATAGCCTGCCCGGCTGGCTCTGACACACCATTCCGTCTCTTCAAAGTACATAAAAAATCGCTCATCGAATAGACCAATTCGTTGCAGCACATCGACACGTATCAGCATAGCGCAGCCGGTGATGAAATCGACCGTGCGGGCTTCGTATTGCCCGCAGTCCTCTTCTTCACCCGCCATTCGACAAATTCCATGCCGCCAGTCAATGTTACCCCCCGCCGACCAGACCCGCCTGGGTGCAGCGTGATAGTAGATGATCGGTCCGACCGCCGCGATTCGCCGGTCTGTTTCAGCAGCACTCACCAGATGGTCGAGCATATCAGGGGCCACTTCAGTGTCATTGTTGAGCAAGAGCACGTAGTTATAACCGTGTGCCTGAGCGTAGCGCAAGCCTACATTGTTGCCTGCGGCAAAGCCCAGATTCGCATTATTTTCAATCACAATTGTGCGTGGAAATGCTGTCCGTACTTTTATCGGTGTCTCGTCATGCGAGGCATTATCAACAACAATCACATCGTAGCGCTCGACCGGATAGACCAATCGGTCAAGTGATTGCAAACATGCGAGGGTGTCATGAATACCGTTGTAGGTCAGGACAACAATCGCAACCCGTGGTTTCATCCAATTCCTCGTGATGCGGTACGACGCTCGACCAGGGCAGTGTAGTGTTGGAAGATGATCTGCATTTCCTCATCAAGCAATGGTGGTGGTTGAATACCATCACGCAGTCGTTCCAATAAACCGGCTTCAGTCCGCAGTCGTTGTAATTGGCGCGCCAGATCACGGCTGTCGCCTGTGGTGAACAGTAGCCCGTCTACCTCATCCTGCACGAGTTCGACCAATCCACCTGATCGTGAGGCAATCACCGGACGACCGGCAGCACGTGCTTCAAGAACGACGATTGGGCTGTTCTCGTACCAGATCGATGGCACCACTAAGACATCTATCTGTTCTAACACATTGGGCAACTGATCGTGACTAAACTTGCCGGCCAGATGGATACGGGTATCCCCGCCGATCAGATGGTGCAAGCTGCGGGTATATGCCGGATGCTGATCGAGATTCCCGAATATTCTCAATTCGATGGGTTTCCCATTGGGTGGCAAACGTTTGAGTGCCCTGATCAGAAGATGGATACCTTTATGAGGCGCAATTTGGCCAATATACCCCAACCGTATCGTTGATCCTGCCTGCACTGGTGGGATGCTGGCGAATGATTCGTGCGGTAGGCCCAGGCGAATGGTCTGAACCGGTATATGCCATTCCTTAAACAGATTGGCTAAAAACTGTGAGGGTGAAATAACGAGATCGGCCTGGGCCAATGCTGCGCGTAATGTGTCGCGTCGTGCCTGTTGCCTAGTACGCTCTGTCTGCCCCGCAAGAGCGATCCAGACCTTCCCTGCCAGACCGGCGCTGAACCGAGCCGGCCAACGGTAACTCCGTTGATCTAAGTGGAGACACCAGGCACATTCTGCGGGATCAGCAGGTGGCTGCGGGCATAGTGAACCATCTCCGCGCAGCAAGGTAATCCGTGGGCAGAGAAACCAGTAGTCGTGGAGGGTAACAACCGTAGGGATGCCCTGAGCGTAAGCTGCCCTGAGTGCACCAATCCCGATCAAATAACCACTATGCAAATGCACAATGTCGGGTTGAAAGATCTGTACCCGCTGTGCGAACCAGGCGGCAATAGCCAGATTATCGTAACTCCACTGCGCTGGTGCATCTTGCAAGCCGAGATGTAAGCGCCAGACTGGTATCCCTGCGTATTGATCAAGTGCGACATCGACACCGAATGGTTTCGTTACATCGATTGTCTCAACACAAACAACTTCGGCTTGATGACCGTGCCGCAAGAGTGCACGTGCCAGCCGCATCACATACAATTCAGCACCAGCGCTATATCGCGGCGGAAAATGATGAACTGCCAGCAGGATTCTCATTACAAGCTCTCCTTAGCGCCGCGTCAAGATCAGATTGCGCACAAACGATACTTCTTCTGCCCCAATGATTCGCAGACCAACCAATAGCCCGCCGTAGAGGATACCGCCACTCCCAATGACTAGCCATACCGGCCATTCACGTACCAAATACACAACGCTCGCCATCACACCCACAGCGATGGCGGTACGATACAGCGCCTGCCAGCGCATACGACGCAATTGATCACGCAAGAGCCAGATATATTGCACCGCCAGGACTGCTTCGGTGATAACGGTAATGATTGCTGCGGCGACTGCGCCATAACGCGAAGTAAAGATAAGGTTTGCGATAACATTAACTCCGCTGCTGATCATGATCGAACGTGCCACCAGTGCTTCGCGGTCGGCGATCACTACCACGTAGCCGAGAAATTCGGTCAGAAACATCAGCGGTAATGTCCAGATCAATAGTGCCAGTAAGGGTATGCTTGCCGTATACTGCTCACCAAAAAGAAAGAGCGTTAGTGGCTTGGCCAGAATAAATCCCCCGACGGTGACAGGCAGTGCCACCATCAGGAGGTAGCTCATAATCCGTTCGTAGATGCGCGGGAGGTGTGCCGGATCTATTTTGGCCTGACGCGACAATGAGGGATAGAGGGCAGTATTCAAGACATTCGAGAGGGTAACCAGCGAGAAGATCAGGTTGTATGCTGCGTTGTAATAACCGGTGGCACTATCACCGAAGCTGATGTTGAGAACGACCGTATCGAATCGGTACGAAAGCCCTAACGTCAGGCCAATCACCCCAAACGGAAAAGCTGCTCGCAACAGATGCAGCCAGCGCTCGCGTCGCCAGCGTCCTGGTGTCGCACCCAGTTGCCACAAGGCCCGCACCACCAGCCCGGTCATTACTGCCACACCGATCATGGTAGCGAAGATCAAACCGTAGTAACCCAGTCCCAGCCACAGCGCCAGTCCGCCTAGCGTCACGAAGATTAGTTG
>NZ_JPIM01000040.1 GCF_000735195.1 Chloroflexus sp. MS-G | reverse complement strand
TCCTGCCTCTCCCCAGCTCACCCCGCTCCCGCACTGCGGGAGCGGGGCCAGGGGTGAGGGCGGCCCTCACCTTCCCCCTTTCGCTCCCTTGGTGGGAGCGAAAGGGGGGAGTATCAACTGCTGATATGGAATATAGCTTACTCTCCCACTTTTCTGTCACAATGCCGTGTCCTGTCAGTACCGTTTGGGGTGGGGACAGGACCGTGCTGAGATCATCTCCCTTGCCATTCCTGTTATCGTTACTAACGGTGCTACATGGTGCTTCCACCTGCCGATTACGGCTTAGGCAGTGATGGAATGGTTGAACTGTGTAAGGTAGGTCATCACTTCTTCAAGGCTCACCACATCACCGTATTTGCTGTCGATGTCGAACAGGTTGGCGAAGTGCGGTTCTGGCGCACGGTCGCCAACGCACTCACGGGGTACGATGACGCGGAAGCCATGCTGCATTCCGTCAACTGCACTGGCCCGAATACAGCCACTAGTTGAACAACCGACCATGATCAGGGTATCGACGCGCATTGCAGTTAGGGTCGCAGCAAGATGGGTACCAAAGAAGGCACTGGCGTATTTTTTCTCGATAACCAGCTCGTTGGGTTGGGGGCGGAGTTCGTCAACAATGGCGACAAGCGGTGAGTCGTGGGTGAGTTGACGGAGTGCAGGGACTTTCTGGACGAAGATACCGCCATCCCGGCCATCACTGGCGTAAACGACCGTTGTGTAGATGATGGGAATAGCAGCAGCACGGGCAGCAGCCAGCAGTGGCTGACTGGCCCGCACGGCATCTGGAACTCCCGGCGCGGCATAGAGGGGCGAGCCAGGGGTGGTATAAGCCTTGATGAAGTCGATGATGAGCAAGGCAGGAGATTGACCAAAGCCGACTCGACCGGCCAATCCGTGCTGGCGGTAATTGGTAGTCAGATGGTCGTAGTCGGTCATCACACATTGCTCCTTCTATGCGAAGGGGGGCGAATGATTATTCGCCCCACAATGATCCTGACAATTAATCAGCAGTGACGGTTGATGGTTGGTTGGTTGCCATTCGCTCGCGACGGGCAGCGCGGGCAACTGCCCAACGTACCGGTTGCGGCTTGCGAGGTGCTGGTAGACCGGTTTCGGCTTCGGCGTTGGCCAGTAGCTCCTCGAGCGGTGGACCAAAATCGAAACTCTTAATTTCACCGCGTGCGGCAGCCAGTTCAGCCCGTTTGGCCTCGGTAGCTGCTTCGTCAATCGTGAGATCATCGCGAAGCACGACACCGTAATCGTTCAACGCCTTCGCGCGACTGACCAGACCATAGCGCACATCGCGTTGAACTGCTTCTGGGGGACGAGTCAATGGATCTTTCCAGCCACCACCGCCAGCAGTACGATAGATCAGTTGGTCACCCGGTTCCACGGCAATCTGGTCGCATTTACTGGGCAGTACCTGCTTGCTACCGTCGGTACGTACCAGGAGTTTACTGGATCGACTTCCTGGTTTTCCGCCTACATTCCCCCACGGCGGCGTTAACCAGCGATCATCGTGAATGGAAATTTCGCCTGGTTCGAGGAAGGTGTAAATCTTCTCGATACCATTCCCGCCGCGATGAAAACCAGCGCCGCCAGAGTCCATAATGCTGGTGTAGCGTTCAATGCGGATCGGATAATAGCTCTCGAGGTATTCGGTAGGAATGTTGGTGAACAGGGGCCACCACGAATGACCATCCATACCATCACCAATCGGGCGACCGGGGATACCGCCGTAGTTGATCTCCATCAGGTAGAAGAACTCGCCATCTTTGTCATAACCAGAGTAAAGCAAGTAGGGCGAGGTGCCATAACCGGCAGCAGTCGTAAATTCTGGAGCCCGTTTGGCAAGTGCACCACCGAGCACGTCGAACAGGCGGGTCAGAGCGTGGGTGCGACAACCGAGGGCAGCCGGAAATTCAGGCTGGATCAGGCTGCCTTTGGGCATCGTAACGTGAAGCAGCGGGTAAAAGCCATCGTTGAACAGGATTTGGGGGTCGAAGACCATAATCAGGTAAACGCCGATGAACATCTTGAACATCGACTCGTTGAGATAAAAGTTGATTGGCCCCATTGCCTGAGGGTCGGTTCCCGTCCAATCGAAATAGGCTTCATGACCTTCACGCCAGATGGTCAACTTCATCTTGAACGGCCCATTCCCCAGACCATCATCATCGACATAATCTTCAAATGACTGAGGTTCTTCGGGCAGATTGCGCACAATCAGTTCCTTCATTGCCCGATACGTGCGGTCGAGCAGGGCCTGAGTGGCAGCTAAGTAAACATCTCTACCGAAGCGGTTGCACAACTCGATCACCCGCTTCTCGGCAGTCCGACAACTGGCAATGATTGCCATAAGGTCGGCCCGATTCATTTCAGGTTGACGCACATTGTTGAGCATAATGTCGAGGACGGCGCGATTGAGCTTGCCACGTTCGTAGATTTTGACCGGGGGCAGGCGCAACCCTTCACCGAAGATAGTGGTAGCGGTGGTCGGTAGCGAGCCAGGCAATGGCCCGCCAACATCCTGCGCATGGCCGAACATACTGGCCCAGCCGATCAATTCACGATCGTCGCCTTCACCGTAAAAGATGGGAAGCATTACAAGGAGATCGTTGATGTGACTGATGGCACCGCCGCAGAGATAGGGATCGGAGAGCAAAATGACATCGCCAGGCTCGATGGTTTGATCCCAGTTGTCGAGTAAACCGGCAATATACGAACCGAATTGACCAACAATCATCCGGCCATACGGGTCGGTAATCATCGGAAACTGGTCGTGCTGTTCGCGGATGACCGGACTCATGGCAGTGCGGTACAGCACCGCATCCATTTCGTAGCGCGTGTTCTTAAGCGCATTCTCGATGATGTCGAGAGTCACCGGATCAATATCGATTTGGGGAATGGTCGCAATTTTGAGATTCGTTGCCATACGTAGCACACTCCTCATTCTGACTAACTACGGTTGATCAGGAGATTAAAGTAGCGATCGACGGTAGCCGTATGACCGGGTAAGACAACCGTGGTACTGTCTACTTCGGTGATGATGGCCGGTCCTTCGACCTGCATACCGGGGCGCAATTTATTCCGGTCGTAGAGCTTCGCCGTCATCCACTCGCCATGACGGTATATTTGATGATCGCCGCTGTAAGCACTGCTGGGATCGGGATCGCCCGGTTCTGCTTCAGGTAATTCAACTTTGGTTACCCGACCAATGCCGACGGCACGCAGGTTTACGATTTCGACGTTCGTATCAAGCATAAAACCGTAGGTGCGGTCGTGCAATTCGTTGAAACGTTGCACCAGCAGCGGAATGAGGTCTTGGACGAATTCGGCTTCGTGAATGGCAATGGGCATCTCGTAGCCTTGTCGGTAGTAGCGCATATCGACGAAATAGCGGATTTCCTGGCGCTCTGCTGGAATGGATTCGCCGGTCAGCATGGCTTGCGCTTCCTGACCGAGTTCGCGCAGAATACCTACCATCTCTTCCTGTTCAACTCGATCAACCGTGCGGATGTATGTGCGGGCAAACTCATCACGGTAATCAGCGCTCAGATCACCGAGCGCACAGAGCAAACCGGGTGCGGGCGGAACAATGACCGGATAACAACCGAGCAGTTCGGCCAACGCATTCCCGTGGAGTGGTCCAGCGCCGCCGAAAGCCATCAGGGCAAACTGGCGCGGGTCGAAGCCGCGTTGAACACTCACCAGCCGGAGAGCACCGAACATATTCTCGTTGACAATGCGGAGAATCCCTTCGGCTGCGTCCATCAAACTCAGGCCGGTAGCATCGGCAATTTTCTGGATCGCGGCTCTGGCAGCGGCCAGATCGAGCTGCATCGCGCCCCCGAGAATACTCGGCGGTAAGTACCCACAAAGCAGATTGGCATCGGTGACCGTTGGTTCGCTCCCACCTTTGCCGTAACAGGCCGGGCCAGGAACAGCGCCAGCACTTTGTGGGCCGACGCGCAAAGCACGGGTAAGAGAGGGAACGTGGGCAATTGAGCCGCCACCAGCACCAACCGAGCGCACGTCAACCGACGGTACTTTGACCGGGAAATAGCCGAGCACTGTCTCGCGGGCAATATTGGGTTCACCCATGCAGAGCGAGACATCGGTCGATGTACCACCCATATCAAAGGTCAGAATGTTCGGATAGCCAGCACGTACTGCGATATGCAATGCACCAGCCACACCACCTGAAGGCCCGGAGAGCAGGGTGTAGACCGGATTTTCCTCTGTTGCTTCAGCAGTCATTAGCCCGGCGTCTGAGCGTAGAATGTTGAGCTTCGCCCGCACACCCTGTTGGCGCAGGTTCTGATCGAGGTTGTGAACGTAGGTTTTGACCTTTGGTTTGACATAAGCGTTCATCGTCGCAGTGAGCGTGCGCTCATACTCGCGGAACTCCGGCAGCACATCGTAAGAAATAGTGACCGGCAGATGCGGGGCGATCCGTTGGGCAATCGCTTTCAGACGACGTTCGTGATCGGGATTTGCATACGAGTTAATCAACGAGATGGTCAGCGACTCAATGCCCGAAGCAACCAACTCGCGGATGACCTCTTCGGCATGAGCTTCGTCGAGCGGGCGCACCACCTCGCCGCGAGCACTCATTCGTTCGCGCACTTCACGGGTATCGGCGAGTGTTGCCGGTGGTTCTGGCTTGATCATAATCATCCAGCCGGCGAGCGGGCCTGGGGTTTGTGAGCGAGCGAGGTGCAAAATCTGCTTAAAGCCTTCGGTCGTTACCAGACCGACGCGAGCACCCTTCCCTTCGAGAATGACATTGGTGGCAACAGTGGTGCCGTGCATGATCTGGGCAACTTGCGCTGGTTCGATACCGGCTTGCTGACAGATAGCAGCGATACCGTTCAGCACAGCCTCTGACGGATCGTGCGGTGTGGAGGGGGTCTTATGACGCCAGTAGCGCCCACTCTCCTCATCGAAGAGCATCAAGTCGGTAAATGTGCCGCCGACATCGACTCCAATTCGGTAACTCATGTGTTCATTCCTCCAAATCAGTGACATACTCCCCAAACACGTTATAATCGGTGGCTGATAAAAGGTACCACCTGTGGATACACCGGCCCGGCCTTGCCAACCAGGGCCGGTAAGGGTCGAGCTAGGATTGAGCTAAGCCAGTCGGATGCGGAGAGCAAGGCCGGTAGATCGATCCCGGTCGGTACCCCCAGACCGTTAAAAAGATGAACCAAGTCTTCGCTGGCGATATTGCCAACTGCCCGCGGGGCGAAGGGGCAGCCGCCGATTCCGCCAAGGGCAGCATCGAACGAGCGGATACCAACCTGCCAGGCAGCGAAGGCATTGGCATAGCCGGTATTGCGCGTGTTGTGTAGATGAATGGTAATGGTCGTATCTGGAACCCGTTTCAAAACCATCTGGCATACAGTTGCGACCTGGGTCGGCACAGCCATGCCGGTGGTGTCGGCCAGGATGATCTCGTTCGCTCCTAGATCGGCAGCGTGTTCGGCAATAGCGAGAACTCGTTCAACCGGCACGTAACCGTCGAAGGGACAACCAAAGGCAGCGCCGATGGCTACCCCAAACGATAAGCCATCACTTCGGATACGAAGTGCCAGGTGGCTGAATTCGGCCAATGAATCGGCAGTGGTGCGCTTAAAATTGGCCTGATTAAGGCCATCGCTAGCTGCCAGGACCAACCGAATATGACGTAATCCGGCAGCGGCAGCCAATTCATAGCCGCGTTGATTAGGGGCAAGAGCAGTAAAGCGAAACGCATCGTTATTGGTGCGCGCAGCCAGATTATAACCACGTTGAACTAACGTTTGCGCGATTTGGTCGGTACCGGCCATTTGCGGTACCTGACGCGGATTTACAAACGAACCAATCTCGATCCGTGGCACACCGGCAGTGAGCAGGCGTTCAATCAACGTCACCCGCGTTGCAGGCTCTAACACCTCTGGTTCGTTCTGCAACCCATCACGTGGAGCGACATCAATAATCGTTACGGCTTCCATCAAATAACCCGTTTCGCCTGAAGCATTGCTAGTTCATCTTCACTTAAACCGAGCAATTCACGAAAAATCTCGTGATTATGTTGCCCAAGGGCTGGACCAGTCCAATCGATTCCGCCAGGGGTTGCCGAAAGGCGCGGAACCACATTTTGCATCTTGATTTCACCCAATTCGGGATCAGGTACACCGATAATTGACTGGCGGGCAAGAAAATGCGGATCACTCAGCATCTCTTTAGCAGTGTAGATACGACCGGCGGGAACGCCATACTCATCCATTATGGCCTGCAACTGATCGGCGGTATAGTTCACCGTCCAGGCAGCGATCAGATCATCGAGTTCAGCCTGGTGTTCACCGCGGGCTTGATGGGTTGCAAAACGTGGATCGGTAGCCAGTTCGGGCTGGCCCATTGCCTGTGCGAGCCGAGCGAAGATGGTATCGGCATTGGCGCCAATCACGAACCAGCTTCCATCAGCAGTGGGATAAATGTTGGAAGGAGCGACATTTGGCAAGATGTTACCGGTGCGTTCACGGATATGACCGGTCAGTTGATATTCGGGGATCATACTCTCCATCAGTGCGAGCACACCCTCGTATATCCCAATATCAACCACCTGGCCCTGGCCGCTCCGTTGACGTTGATGGAGCGCAACCAGTGCGCCGATAGTGGCGAAGGTAGCGGCCAGTGAGTCACCGATACTGATCCCGATCCGGGTTGGTGGACGGTCGGGAAAACCGGTGATGGCACGAATACCGCCCATTGCTTCGCCGATTGAACCGAAGCCAGCCTTATCGCGATAGGGGCCGGTCTGTCCGAAGCCGCTGACCCGGATCATTATCAGACCAGGGTTAAGCGCGTGCAATTCTTCCCAACCCAGGCCCCAGGATTCGAGTGTACCGGGGCGAAAATTCTCCAGCACCATATCAACGTGGGGAACCAGCCGCTTCACTAGCACTTGGCCATCGGGTGTCCGCAAGTCGATCGTGATCGATTTCTTATTGCGGGCCAATACCGGCCACCAGAGCGTTCGTCCTTTATAACGATGGCGACCCCATTCCCGCATCGGATCACCCTTGCCGGGTGGTTCGACCTTAATCACCTCGGCGCCAAAATCGGCCAACAACTGACCGCAGAACGGGCCGGCAAGAAACGCTCCTAATTCCAGCACGCGAATATCATCGAGCGGCCGTAGTGGACGTTGGTTCGACACAGTAGACTACTCCTCACGAAATGCAGAGGCTGACGAATCTTCCGCATTCCGACTCTGTAACAGGACATCGCGTCCGTAAAAGATGTGTTCACGCATCATGGCCCGGGCACGTTCACCATCACCGAGACGTAGCGCATTGAGAATAGTACGGTGAAAAAAGTTAGAAATCTGGCGTTGTTCGGGTTGATACCAGTAAAACGAACGAAACTGCAACGGCACGGCAACAATCTGGTTCAACATCGTAATCAGGCGCCGATTACCGGTGGCTTCGGCAATCGTCTGGTGGAAGATCGCATTCTGTTCGACCAAAAAGTGTACTTCGTCTTGTCGGCGCTCGAATGTCATCACTAGAGACTGTTCGAGAGCAGTTGCGGCGGCTTCCATACGAGCGATCTGTTCGGCAGTGATGCGTTGGGCAGCCAGAAAGGCGGCATGACCCTCAAGCAAAGCCCGCAGGTCATATATCTCGATCAAATCATCAACGGTAAAACTACGAGCCACGGCGCCGCGATTGGGAAAGATCTGTACTAATCCTTCGGCGGCAGCTCGTACTAATGCCTGTCGCACCGGTGTTCGGCTTACCCCCAGGTCTTGCGCGAGTCGTTCTTCAACCAGGCGCGATCCGGGTGGGTAGTAGCCTTCGATCAGTAACCGACGCAATTGCTGGTACACCTGATCGGCAGAAGTTTCGTCAGTTGTATACAATTTATTCATTACAATTCGATGTAGTAGCAAGAAGTAGACAGCATGCCTTCTGATGCTAGGAATGAATATACCTGAATGATCGAGAAAATCGATTATAAGAACTTGGATATGTGATTTATTCCTCTCAGAGATTGTATACAATATAGCAGAGTGTTAATGGATTGTCAAGGGTGAGGGTGACGATAGTAAGGGTTTTCAGAAGTTTTCCGCATGAGCTTCTTCCACACGCAACGACCGAACTGCTCGGAGCAACACCGACGAATGTCGCCTACCTGACAGCGATCCCCGACTCAGGCTGTTTCCCTGGGAGTGTGGGTCTCTGGCTCGCATCCTCACAGTCTGTGGCTGGGAGCCATCGCTCATCCAATGTGCACATCCGCTTGGGTGGGTGCCCATCCTGACCAAGCTCCTGTTTCGGCTCCTCGACAGGGAGAGGGAGGAGCGCGAGCAACACAAACAGTTTGTAATCACGCACGTCCCCAATATCCCCTTCCTCTGGAACCTTGTAGGAGACCAAACTCACCAGAACACAACGCGCTTTCGCGTCATCGTGCGCGCTAGCGGCCTGCGTTTCCATAACAATAGGGTTTTTCAAACCTACTCTCACTCGCGATAACGAGCGAAGGGGAGCAGCCGTTATCCTGTGAAACAGCCGTACCTGATCCTCATCCTCGCTCCGCTCACGCCGCTTCCCTCACTATTTCGTAGTGTCTTACCGAAGGTCGAATAGCTGATTGAGGAACAACCCGAGTAGCATTACATACGTTGCATACCAGAGCACTACTTTAATAGCATTGAAACGACCGAGCAATCGGTCGAGCATTGTCCATTCCGGGATTGATGAGACCGTTGTTGCCATCATCGCTGCGATCAATGTGCCAGGTGGTACCACTTGGTGAAGGGCTACTAACATCGGTCCTGTCGATGCTGCATTGATGTCAAGAGGCAAACCCAACAACGTAGCCGCTATTGGACCCCACCATACGGCTCCTATCTGCTTCAGGTATGCAACCGGCGTGAGGTTGAAATTGACAAGGATTCCTGCTAATAGTCCGCTGAATAGCACAACACCGAACAACCGTTTGAATAGTGACCACGCCTCGCGATGGGCGCGGAGCAGAAGGCTTTCGTTTACGTGGCTACAACTGGCATGTCTGTTCAAATGATCTTTGATTAATCGCGACGGATCGAGTCCTAGGAATGGCGCAAGATAAGCCGTTACCAATGCTGCGATGACTCCGGCCAACACATAGATCAAGGCACCGACCGGCCCGACAATCACAAACATGAAAATGATAGCAAACTCGTTCAGCGCCGGGCTAGCGAATAAAAAGGCGGATGAAGCACGTTGGCTGGCGCAGCCAGCTACAAGCCCGGCGTACAGGTTAGTCACTGTGCATGAGCAGACCGGTGTCACCATACCCATCAACGTTCCAGCAATGGCCCCCATCAGGTCGTTACGCCCGATGGTTCGTTCGAGCCAAGCAGTACTGATGCGTAAACGAAGCAGCGTCATACCGTAGGTGGTCAGGAACAAGATAATCGGCAGCTTAAACCACTCGTATATGATGTAGGAAGCAGTATATTTCACGTCGAACACGCCGAAGGGAGAAGGTATGCTCCAGTCTGGCATCCAGTCAGTTAGTGTCTTTCCTAACGCTTTGCCAGCCTGAGCAATCGGCATTTCGAAGACCGGAACGAGGTGTTGGGGATCAGCACCGGTTAGCCATGCACGTACACTCTCGAATAGCGCTATACCGACGATTAGGACCAGTGCTATCAGTGAAACGATTGACATCAGGCGCTCGAATGATTCACGTGTCGTCACTATCAGTAAACGATTGATCATACCCATCCTCTAAATGATACATAGTATCAATATTGACCAAGATTATAGCCTGATATATCTGGTTCTGTCAAAGTTCGCCATGTCGGGAAGGAATTGCAAAGCTGTGCTGGGAGAGAGCTCTGGCGGTTGACAATTTGATGTTGAGAAGATCAAATGTGTGGAATGCGCGAAGTTCGATAGACTAATCCCATGGTGCGCTATAATGCAAAGGGCGCCGATGAAGTTGTCTCAAACATAGCCGATAGTCACGTCTATGCGTTTTACATTATTGAGGTGTGGCAAGTGCTTCTATAAGACAGGTGAGAAAAATCTCCCTTCTCTAAACCACAGAGAGCTTTATGGGTAGACAGAACGTTTGATTGAAGATGGGTTTTCTGGTATTGCAATGCGTGTCCACTATTCTATTTGCTTCTCCGCACCGTACTGATAGGAATGGGATCCAAATCTTCCTATTACGGTATCAGATACCGCCCAAAATGTGTACCTCGTCTATCCTTCGCCCTTCTTTAAACAAAGAGGAGTGGAAACAGGTTGCACGGTATGACCTCCGCGACAGAGCAAAGGTTATCATTGCTACCTGATTGACTAGTCGCTTACGGAACCATAGTTGAGATACGTTTGATCAGGAAACAGAATCTATGTTCCGTCCACCACTCGCAGTCGTTATCCCGACCTACAACGCTTTGCGCTACCTGCCTGCGTGTCTGAGTGCTATTCAAAAACAATTAGGGCCAGACGATGAGATTGTATTGATCGACAACCGCTCACGTGATCGGGCTGGTGCCTGGGTACGTGCGCATTTCCCGACGGTGCGTGTTATAGAATTGCCGTACAACACCGGCTTTGCCGGTGGGGTGAATGCCGGTATTGCTGCGACGCACACCGATCTCATTCTGCTGATCAATGATGATGCACTGGTTGAGCCGCGCTGTATCGATGCTCTGTGGACAGCGTTGCATACCTATCCGCAGGCAGGATGGGCGGCAGGCGTGTTGACATTTAGCCGACGACCGCAGATCGTCGCCAGCGCCGGTATTTGCTTTCACGCCAACGGCATTGCAATTGATCGCGCAATAGGGATGACGGTTGCGCAGTTACCATCTCGGCCTCATCCTATCTTTGGCGCCAGCGGTGGTCTGGCACTGATCCGACGAGCTATGCTCGATGATGTTGGCCGGTTTGCCGATTTCTTCAGCTATTTGGAAGATGCCGATCTGGCCTGGCGTGCCCGTTTGCGTGGGTGGGAGTGCGTATTAGCACCGGCTGCTCGTGCCCGTCACGTCTACTCGGCAACCGCAGGTATGTTCAGTCCGCTCAAGCAACGGTTACTCGGCCGGAACCGTATCCGCATGCTGATCCGTTGTCTGCCAACGCCGTTACTGTTAGCCTGCTTGCCGGCAATCCTGTTCTACGACATTCTAGCCGCAGCGTATGCCAGTCTGCGACGACAGCCGGACATGTTGGCCGGTCGATTGATGGCGCTGGCCGAGTGGCCGCAGTTATTGCATCAGCGACGATATATCCAGATGCGCCGTACCGTACCGGTACACGAACTGGCGCGCTGGATTGAACCGCCGCCTGGTCCCATTGCGACCTGGCAGATGCAGCTTCGGTTAGCGCAGTTGGTGGGGTAAGGTTTGTAGACGGTCGATTTGTGATCTACGCTGCTAATCAGTCTAATAGAACTTCTATCCTATTGCCGGGTATGTACTGCATCTGACGACTCAGCACAATGACCCCGGCTTGCGGGTAAAGTTTTGGTTGCACCACAGCCAGCCAGGGATGGTGTTGGTACGCCAGGACCAGACTGGTAAGCAACCAGTAAGGAATTTTGCCACTTATCACTACTCCCCGTCGGGAATCGAGCGCTGGCACCTCTAGCAGCGCCAACTCATCGTATTCAAGATATGGCTGTGTTGGTCGAGCAGTTAACAAGGTGTATGTTGGTTCAACCCTGATCTGCCAATCCACGATCCCCGGTTTTAGTTGAGAGACGCAAGGGAGAGACAACGGTTTCACCCATCCCAATCGTGGATCGAACAACGCAACCTGATGCGGGGCAACGTGGAGGGTCAGCGCAGCGTACAGCCAGTTTGGGCCACGCCCGTATATTGACACTGGATTTTGGGGGATCTGCGATAAAACGTTCGGCAAGTCTTCCGGCAGATAGTTTTGATTAGCGTTTGCTGGATGAAGCTGTTGAATAAGCTGCGACAGATCAACCACCATTTCGTAAGGCGCTTGACGAAAGATGTGATCTTTCAACTCTTTGGAATCGTAGCGCATTAAACGCTCCAAGCGGTTGACCAGCGCTGTAGCAACAACACCACTCTGAGCAGTATGACGTTCGAGACCACTGATTACCCCGCGCAACACCGGCGTTTCGGCCTCAAGCTGATCATTTCCGTTCAGCACTGAGAACAATTCCGCGATTACAATCAACCCATACCGTTCAACACGGTTACGCCATTCGAGTAACCCTTCAGTTGTAGCTGAAAGGACAATCGCGTGGGTACAGTGTCGAATAATCCGCTCTTGATCGAGGGTTGGCCGTCCACCCATATCAACCAGCAGGGGCAAATGGCGCCGTTCTATATCACGACACACCCGATCAACAAACGTCTGGTCAAACGCACCCTTCTGCCGTAACAAACGCACCTGCTCTGGTGCTGCCTCCTGGCTCCAGTCACCTTCTCCATCGGGGCAGGCGCGCAAGACATAGTGTTCAATTTTTCGTTCGCGCAGAAGGTAACTGAGCAAGTACGTGAAAACCGATTTACCACTATGTGGCGGACCACAGATTAATACTGCGGGAAACGGGTTCATTGGTAACTCCAAGTGTGAAGAAAGAATGCTACAATATTCGCTGTAATCAGCAGTTTCAAAGCTATGACAGACACCTTTTTGCCAACCGAAGCATCCTCTGTTCTCCTTGCCACCCTCGGTGGCCAACCACAAGTTGTCACTTTTGCGTTGGATGCCCTGCTCGCTCGTGGTGAAATAATCCACGAAGTCTACATTGTGCACCTCGCGCTGACCAACGAGCGTACTCGTCGAGCGTGGCAACGGCTGCAACAAGAGTTCGTTGACGACTACTACGCCGGTCGGCGCTGCCGACTGCGGCGGTTTCCGGTCGGCGTAAATGGCGTCGAACTGACCGACATCCGTACCGCTACTGATGCCGAAGCCGCCTGGCAGAGCATCCGCACCCTGATCGCCGACCTGAAGAGTGAGAGACGGCGGCTCCACCTTTGCCTAAGCGGCGGTCGGCGCATGATGGCGCTATTGGCAATGTCGGCTGCGGCATTGCTCTGCGACCATCAGGATCGCATCTGGCACATGTATACGCCGGAAGAGACGTTACAGCGTGTCAGAGACGGCGCAATGATGCACGTGACGCCGGCTGATGGCGTACAATTAATTCAGGCGCCGATCGTGCCGTGGGATGCTTACTTCCCGGCACTACGCGCACTAGCACAGACATCGCTGCAGGCAGTACAAGAGCAGTTGCGGCGTGTTGCCGCCATCGACGAACCGCAGTGTCGCCAGGTTTGGGAACGGCTCAGCCCGCGCCAGCGTGACGTGCTACGCGCCTTTGCCAAAGGCATGCGTCCTGACGAAGTTGCCGCGAGTCTGTGTATTACGCTCAACACCGTGAACACCCATAAAACTGCAATTCTGGCCGAATGCCGCGTTGCCTGGAACCTCCCCGAAGATACATCGCTCGACTATCGCTTCCTGCGTGAGCGTTTTGCCGGTTTTGTTGAACGAGTATAACCGACCGCGGGTCGCCCTTGATCACAGGATATGGTGAATGTTTTTCATCAGCGGCGGTGAGGTGATGGTGAGGGGGATGGGGTAGGATGGGGGGCAAAAGGAACACCATAGACCGTTTTCTGCGACAGGAGTTAGCAATGACGACTCCGCCAGTCATTCCAGATAGTTACAAAAGCGATCATCTGTTTTTGCTGGTTGGAACAAACCCGCTGCCAAATTTCGTAGCAGCAACCTTGATGCTCAAGCCGCAAGGTCAACTCTATCTGGTTCACTCGAACAAGACCCAGGAGGTGGCGAAACGTCTGGCGCGCTACTGGACTGACAACCACCGGCAACCACAGTATGTACCGGTTGACGAGTCAGATGGCACCAGCATTCGCCAGCAGCTCGACCACGCGCTGGCGCAGATCAGAGATGGTTACGTCGGGCTTAACTATACAGGCGGCACCAAAATGATGGCGGTGCACGCGGCCCAAACACTCCGAGATCATCAGACATCCAGACGACCGGTGACCTTGAGTTATCTGGATGCGCGCTCAACGAAGATGTACATCGAGCCTGGCGATGATAAGGCGTTCATGACAGAACCGCTCCTATATGAGGTTCAACCATCCATTCAGGATATTGTCAAACTGCATGCATTCGACCTGCAAGCACCGATCGCCGTAGAGCCGCAGCTTCCTGAGCTGGCGACCGTTCTCGCTAGCGCGCATCAAAGCCCTGATGTAATCGAGCAGTGGCGAAGATGGTGCGATGAGATTCTGCGCGAAAAGACTCGCACCGAGAAAGCTTATGAGTGGGATAAGGAAACTCTTCTTCAGCGGGTATCCATTCCGTTGCCGACAGATCCGTCCCTGCAGACCGTCGCTAAACAGATGCAAATTGTGTTCGATGCGCGTGATGGGGTTCTACGACTGAAGGAAGCGGCTCAACGATCTGGCTTTAGAAAAATCAAGCACCTGTGTGAATGGCTGGACGGTAAGTGGCTGGAGCATTACGTCTTCCACGTCACAAGCCGGGTGAAAGACCAGCGCCCTGAAAGCCGGATCCACGATATCGGCATGGGTATCCGCCCGAAGAGTGAACCGGATAGCCCGGAGTACGACATCGACATCGGGGTGATGCAGGGGTATCGGTTGTATGCCATTTCGTGCACAACCGACGCCGATCCCGGTATGTGCAAACTGAAACTGTTTGAAGCGTACATTCGCGTCCGTAATATGGCTGGTGATGAGGCATGTGTGGGCTTGATCTGCATGGCAGACAAACCGGAAAATCTGCAACGCCAGGTAGTACGCTCGTGGGATGCTGAAGGCAAAGTGCGCGTGTTCGGGCGTCGGGATATGCCAGATATGATCGACCGTATGGCCGAGTGGTTTATCAGCACCGGAGAAGGAAGGCACGTATGACCGAATATGTTCTGACCGCCATCGATACAACCCAGATTCAGGGGTATATCTTTGGCAGCAACAGATTGCAGGAGAATATCGGCGGCTCTGAACTGGTGGAGATGGCAACGCGCCAATGGGTGTACGAAGCGCTCCCCGCTGCTCACAATGTGGTGAATATGACAACGGGCGAGTTCGACAACCGCCGTACCATTGACACCCTGGACGCCGAGGTCATCTACGCTGGCGGTGGCAATACGGTGATCCTGTTCAAGACCATCGACCTGGCGCGTGCATTTACTGGCAGATTGACACGACGAGTATTGAAAGAGGCGCCCGGACTGGAAGTGGTTGTTGCGCACCGTCGTTTCGATTGGGAAAGAGAAGCCCTGTCACAGGTCGTCAGCACAACGTTGGGCGTTGATCTGGCGCGCAAAAAGCAGAACCGCATGCCCCCGATGCCGTTGCTGGGGCTGGGCGTGACCGTGCCATGCGCTTCGACCGGATTGGTCGCCTCTGGGATTGTTGAAAAGAAACCAGTATCGCTGGAAATCAGGGCGAAAACAAAGGTTCAAGATCAGAGCACAGCTCGTTTGAAAGCCAAATTACCGCAGATAGAACGGGGGAATTGGGACATTCCGCGCGATTTTGACGATTTAGGAAGAGTCAAGGGCGAGGACAGCTATATTGCCGTCGTTCATGCCGATGGCAACGGCATCGGCAGGCGCGTGGACGCCATTGCACGCCGTTATGATACTCCACAGCGGAATCGGGAGTACATTGAAGCGATCCGCACGTTCTCGCAGAGTCTGGAGCGTGCTGCTACTCAGGCTCTGAGCAGTGTCGTCGATCTGATGGCTGGCGCCTTCATTGCTGATGCTGAACTCGCCAATCGTCATCGCCAGAAATTTCCGTTGCGCCCCATTGTGTTCGGCGGTGATGATGTGACGTTCGTCTGTCACGGCAGCTACGGGCTATCGCTCGCAGTACGCTACCTGGAAGCATTTGAGGAGGCAACGAAAAATGAACCGGCGTTTGAGGGCAAACCTGCGTATGCGTGCGCTGGCGTTGCTCTGGTCAAGACGCACTATCCCTTTGCCCGTGCCTATCGGTTAAGCGAGGAGCTTTGCCGCTCCGCTAAGCAGATGCTCAAAGAGGAAAAGATAGATGGCTCGGCGCTGGACTGGCACATCGCTATGAGCGGCATCACCGGATCGCTGGAAGCGATCCGCTACCGCGAATATACCGTCCGGCAAGGAGAGCTCCATATGCGTCCGGTGCTGCTGCGCGCATCCACGCACACCTGGCGAAACTGGCCCACCTTCTACACGCTGCTAGACCGGTTTATTGACGAAGATGGCGAGTGGTTTGATCGTCGCAACAAGGTCAAAGCCCTGCGTGAGGCGCTGCGTGATGGTCCGGCTGCGGTTCGGGAATTTCTCCGCACCTATCAACTCAGACAATTGCCCAGGGCGCCGGCTATCAATGTTTCAGGTTACGAAACAACCGGTTGGGCAGGAGACCGTTGTGTCTACTTTGACGCAATTGAGATGATGGATTTCTTCACCGATCTGGAGAAGAGAGTTCAAGCATTCATCCCAGGAGGCTGAACATGACGGCCTATAAACTGCAATTCGATCTGCGCTCCGCTGCCACGTTCGGGCGCGGCGATGGGGTGGCCGGTCTGGTGGACGAAGAGGTGGAGCATGATGCCGATGGGCTGCCGTTCCTGCGCGGACGTACATTGAAAGGCTTGCTGGCGGAGGAATGCGCCAACATCCTGTACGCCCTTGAGTTGCAACAGCGAGCGGACCAGTGGCGTCAGACGGCTTATCGCATGTTCGGTCGACCGGGAAGCACGATTGAGGATACTGGAATGTTGCGCGTCGGCGACGCTCGTCTGCCTGAATCACTGCGAGCGGCGATTAAGATGGCAGTGAGCAAAGGAGAGTTGGCGGCTGATGAGGTGTTGGAGTCGCTGACTGCCATTCGCCGCCAGACCTCGATGAATGAGTACGGCGCTCCCGAAAAGGGTAGCCTGCGCTCGCTGCGCGTGGTTCTGCCCGGCACGATATTCGAAGCGACGCTGGAGTTTGCCGCAGAACCCGATCCACAAACACTTGCACTGCTGGCAGCCTGCATCCTGGCGTGGAGACGCGCTGGCATCGGTCGCAACCGGGGACGCGGTCGACTCCGGGCGCGTTTGCTGGATGGCAACGGCATAGATATCACCGAACGCTACTTTCGTGCGTTTGCGGGAGAGGTGGCGCGATGAACATCATACCCTATCGTGTGACATTGCTGGAGCCGCTGCTGGCGACACGCATTGCGGGCGATCCTAACAGTGGCGTCTCCTATCCGTATGTGCCCGGCAGTCTGGTACGCGGTGCAGCAGTAGCCGCGTATATGCGGGAAAGGGACATCGCTGCCCTGGATGCAGGCGCAGACGAAGTCCGACGCCTCTTCTTCGATGGACGCACCCGCTACCTCAACGCCTATCCGGTCGATGCCAGGGGCGTTAGAACATTGCCAACACCGCGTTCACTGTTCCATGTCAAAGGTGAAGAGACGTCGATCTATGACTTCGCCCTTGAGACGATCTATGAAGTGGATGATGAGAAGGTGCAGTTTGTCGCCGCTGCAAAAGAGTCGCAACCCTTCTGTTGGATGGAGGACAACCATATCTTCTTCATCGCTCCGGAGCGTCGCATCAATGTGCATACCCAGCGCGATCGCGTAAAAGGGCGCGCAACCGAAGAGAGCGGCGCTGTCTTCCAGTACGATGCGCTGGAAGAAGGTCAAACATTTGCCGGTTGGGTCCTGGTAGATGAGGATGCTGATGTTGAGCTGGTGTCTTCACTGCTTCAGCACATCTATCGTCTCGGCGGCTCGAGCAACAGCGGCTACGGACGGGTTGCCGTCGAGGTGGAGGCGCCGCAGGATGTATGGCGCGAGACCCCCAATCGGATCGCGCCCATTGACGACGGCGAGACATTCGTTGTCACGCTGCTGAGCGATACAGCGGTGCGCGATCCGAACACCGGTCAATATACCTGGAATCTGCAACCAGCGCTGCAACAACTGCTTGGTGTCGAAATCGAGCGCGTTCAGACGGCTGCCGGGGAGGAAGAACAGCGCGGCGTCTGGCGACTGGAAGAAGTGGGTGGTTTCAATCGGGCGTGGGGTTTGCCACTATCGCAGGCACAGGTAATTGCGAGTGGCAGCACCTTCGTCTTCCGCGCCAGAGCAGCGATCCCGCTCGAAGCCATTTTCAGCGCCGAATGGCGCGGCATCGGCGAGCGAAGGAGCGAGGGTTTTGGTCGACTCGCATTCAACTGGCAATCTGAGGCAAGGCTGACCAGAGTGACTCCGCCGGAATCGAGTCCGATTGCTCAACCGACGCCGAAACTCAATGGGGTGGCGTATGACACGGCGCAGCGGATGGCTATGCGAATGTTGCGGCGAGAATTGGACGGCAAACTCCGTAAGGCAATCAACGAACTTCAGATTTCCAAGAGACCGCCCATCTCTAATGCGCAAATCTCGCGGCTGCGCATCATTGCACGTGAAGCGCTGCCGCACGGCGACCTTGCACGCTTACAGAAATATGTAGAGGAAAATATCAAAACACGTCGCTCAGTCAGAGACCAATTCGACCGGACTCGTCTCGGATCGGAACGTCTCTCCCGCTGGCTGGAAGAGCGCCTGAGCCAACCTGAAACAGTCTGGAACAAACTCGGCGCGCAGAATGTCTCCAAACGCATCGGCGACAATGTCCAGGTCAGCACCCAGGGCAACGAATCACTGGCGCGCGAGTACACGATCCGCCTGATCGATGGCGTACTCGCAAGACTGGCAAAAGAGCGACGCACAGAAGATGGAGGCAGTCGATGAGCGCGCATCCTCTGGCAAAATCTCGACAGCTCAGCAAACGCTGGGTGATCGAGGGTGATCTGGTGTTGCAAACCCCCACGCACCTGGGCAACGGTGACACCGACGGCATCGTGGACATGCCGCTGTTGCTGGACGAAGCCACCGGCAGGGCGTTGCTGCCGGGCACGTCGCTGGCCGGCGCGCTGCGCAACTACCTGCGTGAGCGTCGTCACGGCTTCGAGAAACGGGCACCGGATGCATTGATTGAAGCGCTTTTCGGAGGAGAGAAGGGCGACGACGAAGGCAATCAGAGTGCGTTGATCATCGACGATGCCCTGGGTGAGATGCCGGGGATTGAACTACGTGATGGCGTGCGCATCGATCCAATAACACGCACTGCGAAAATCGACGTTGATAACGGTATTCTGCGTGGCTACAAGTATGACCTTCAACTCCTCGAAGCGGGCACAACCTTCCCGCTCCGCATGGAATTGCTGCTCAGTCGCGGTAACGATCAGCAGCAGATGAAACAGATGCTCGCTCTCGCCCTTCATGGACTCGAAGCGGGCGAGGTCGCCATCGGTTTGCGCAAGCGACGCGGCTTTGGCGTGTGCAGGGTCGAGCGCTGGCGCGTCACCCGTTACGATTTCACGAAGCCAACCGATCTGCTTGCCTGGCTTGCTGAAGATCACCCCGACTGGAAATTTGCTCCAGGTGATCAACGATCCGGTCAACACATTGCCGACCTGCTCGGTGTGAGCCTGGAGCGGGTCGAAGACAGGCGCAACCTCTGTCGCATTCATGCGCACTTCATCATTGACGGGTCGCTCCTTATCCGGGCGGGTTTCGGTGAGCAGGATCGCGGACCGGATACAGTTCATCTGCACAGCGCCCGACCGGGCGGAGCGCGAAAGCCTGTTCTCTCCGGTACAAGCCTGGCAGGTGCGCTGCGTCATCGTGCCGAGCGTATTCTGCGCACCATCGGCAACGCTGCGCAGGCGACGACCATGATCGACAATATGTTCGGTCCTGCCAGGATCACCAGCGGTGATAAACAGAAAGCCCGATCCAGTCGACTCATTGTCAGCGAGACGGTGATCGAGAATCCTGTGAACCTGGTGCAGAACCGCATTCGCATTGACCGATTCACCGGCAGCGTCCACGGAACGGGACTGTTCAACGAACAACCGGTCTTCGGCAAGAACGATACCCTTGTCGCCATCGACCTGACGCTCCGTAACCCCCAGGATGCTGAGATCGGACTGTTGCTGCTGCTACTCAAAGACCTGTGGACTGGCGATTTGCCTCTAGGTGGCGAGATCGGTATTGGTCGTGGACGGTTGAAAGGCGTCGAAGCGGTGATCGAGACGCCTCAGTACAAAGCAAAGCCGCTTACAATCAGTGCTGTTGATGGAGACCGACGCCTGACTGTCAGCGACCGCAGCACCCTTGAGCGTTATGTTGCAGCCCTGCACACGGAGGCGACAAAATGACGAAGACACCCTATCAACTCGCCAACATCCCCGTGGACGGCGACTTCATAACCGGTCCCGCGAATTGGATCGTCGCTCAGGCGCGAAAGTTCGGGTTACGCTACCTGCTCGCCCATGCCGACGACGGAGTGATCTGGGGTCGCATCGATAATGATGGTCTGCACATTTCCCACGGCATTGCACCGACATCGCCGCCGTTGCGCGCTTCCACCCTGCAACAGGCGCGGATATTCGGTCTACCAGGGGAAGTGCTGCTCTGGCGCGACGACGATGGCTGGCACGCCCGCTTTGCTACCGATACTCCAGGTAACGATGACGACATTATTGATGAGGATCACATCCTGTGGGGCGACACTGTGGAGACTGTCAAAGACGGCTTCACGCTGCTGCGCGAAGGCGCGCAGGGCATGCGTCACGCAGTGCCGATTGTCATCACTGCGGAGCAACTCAAACATCATCAGTTGCGTGTGCGCGTACGTCACTACATCACCGAAAATGAGGACGGCGAAGCCATCATCACGCTGAGCCGTCTTATCCAGCTTCTGCCGGAAGCGTAAGGAGAGTGTCATGACAATTCATAGGCACGTAAACCCAACCAAAGAGATTGCCATAGCGCCCTATAACTTTGTGCCATTGCCGGAAAAGGTGGTCACCATCGATCCAGCGACGCTGCCCGACCAGGACTGCTACCACCCCGACCGCCACACTGGCACGATTGAATGCGTGATCACCACTGCGTCGCCGGTCTACGTGCGCGCCCCGCTGACTCCTGAGGAGTTTGAGCGGCAGGAGCGTAGCGAGGGCGAACAGACGCCGTGGCGTCAGCAGGTGCGCAACAAGCCAGATTTCTTCTTCACCGATCCGGACAAGACCCCACGCATTCCGGGCAGCAGCCTGCGCGGGATGCTGCGCCAGATTGTCGAGATCATCAGCTACAGCAAGGTGCAATGGGTCTCCGATCAACCACTGGTCTACCGCGCCGTCGGCGACACCACCAGCCATGGCAACGAATACCGCAAGCGAGTGATGCGTGATGACGGTCAGCGTCGCAATCAGAGCGGAAAAATGGCCTGGCACTACACGCCGCTGGTCAAAGCTGGCTACATCAAGAAAGATCGCGGCGAGTACTTCATCCATCCTGCCAGAGAGATCGGCGGCACGACCTTCGCACGTATTCGGAGCGACAGCATTCCGTCCAACTTGACGGAGATTCCGGGTTGCAAGAATGCCTCGAAGATATTCTTTCAGTCCGGACCGTATGACTACCAGGACGTGCGTGGCGGCTTTCTACGCATTAAGTATGCCAGGGTAATCCATGCGTCGGCGACACCGGCTTCCGGTCTGATCGAAGGCGCATTGGTGCGCAGCGGCCCGATGGCTTCAAAACGGAGCGAGGCGGTTATCTATCCGCCTGATGAGCAGGCTCAACTGATTCGGATCCCTGATGAACTGGTTGCGGCGTACAAAGATCAGGTCAGCCAGGAACAGGAAAGCCTGCTGGGGAAAGACGGCGTGTTGCGCGACGGGCAACCGGTGTTCTATCTGATGGAGAACGGGAACCTCATCTTCTTCGGTCACACCATGATGATGCGCCTGCCCTATTTACACACGCCCATTGACTTTGTGCCAGAAGCTTTGCGCCGTGAAGAAGATCTCGACCTGGCTGAAGCAATCTTTGGCTACACCAAATCCAGGGGTGAGGGTAAGGCTCGCGCCTACGCCAGTCGCGTCTTCGTTGGCGATGCGCTGCTCGAGCCAGGACAGACCAACATCTGGTGGTCGGATGAACCGATTGTGCCCAAAATCCTGGCCAGTCCCAAGCCAACGACCTTCCAGCACTATTTGACCCAGCGCACGCCTGATCCGCAGGAGCAGGGACGCGACCGCAGCGGCAACCCCAAACTGGTCAGGGAGCGCAACGATTACACCGACCCGATGGTCAGCGTCATTCGTGGTCATAAACTCTACTGGCACAAGGGTCCGATCACTGTCGCCGATGTGCAGGAGGCGCTGGAAAAGTTGCGCGATGCGCAGGGGCGCGAAAGGGAACATGACACGCAACATACACAGATGCGTCCGGTTGCTGCCGGTGTGCGTTTCCGCTGGCGCATCCATTTCGAGAACCTTTCCGACGAAGAGTTAGGCGCGTTGCTGTGGGCGTTGACCCTGCCCGGCGAACCGGGAAAAGCGTACCGTCACAGCATCGGTATGGGCAAACCCTACGGCATGGGCGCCATCAAGATCGATGTCAACCTGCTGCTTGAAGATCGGCGGCAACGCTACCAGACACTTTTCGATGGCGAGACCTGGCAGGAAGGTGTGACGGCAGCTACCGACCGCATCCCGGAGTTTGTTGAAGCATTCGACACCTTTATGTGCGACCGGATCGGTGTGGCACAACAGGCGAGTCTAGCCCAGGTCGAGCGCATTCAGATGTTGCTGCGCATGCTGGAGTGGCCTGGTCCGGATAAAGCGTTGACCCGCTACATGGAGATCGAGCGCCAGGACCCCAGCATCAAGCGGGGCAAGATCAACGAATACAAAGATCGTCCGGTGCTGCCGGATCCACTGCACGTCGATCCCGCCGGTCGCAGTTCGGCATCGTCGGCGTCGTGCCCCCCGGCAGCAAGAGGGGTCGAGCCAAGCCGCCCGACATCGATAGATGAAGTGCGCGAGGGTATGTATCTGGAAGGCAGAGTGGTGCGTATCGAAAAAGACCGCGTCGTCGTTGACATCCTTGGTGAGGAGGCATCGCTTACTCGAGGTCGCCTAGATCCTCCTGTACGAGACATCGCTGATATGGAAGAACGTTTTCCGGTCGGGAAGACGATCTGGGTCTGGGTGATCGGTCGCAACAAACAGGGGCGCCTGCAACTTACCATGAGGAAGCCGTAAGATGACCGTCACTGCGTTTCGGGTGCAGAACTTTATGGGTTTTGAAGACAGCGGTTGGGTTGAGTTGCGACTGATCACACTCCTGTTCGGTCGCAACTCCAGCGGCAAGAGCGCGCTTATCCGGGCGCTCTTGTTGCTGCGCCAGAGTCTGGACAGCTCGCCAGACAGCGGTGCGCTGCTGTTTGTTAAGATGATGGCTACGATTTTGGCGATTATCGAGAAATTGTGCGCGACCATGACGTTGGGCAAGACGTTTTATGTTGGTTCAAGTTGCAAATAGTGGCTAGCGAGGACACTCCGGCTATTCGTAAACTGGTATTGGATGCGATATACGATCTTGTAGGTCATCCATTAGACACAGAGACATCCATAATACAAGTCTACATCGATTAGACTCATTTTTAGTGTAAATGACTCAACGGGAACTACTCATCTAAAGGGCTTCAATGTATTCGATAAGGATGACGACACTCTCTTTCATGCAGCCTATGTCTCCAAGAATGCAGATGATAGCACTTTGTAGGAGTTTACCTCAGATTTTTTTCGACACAGGGGTTAAAGAGGATGAAACGGTTGACGTCAATGTGTGTTATTATACTATCCTGCCCCTGAGTCCTTAGTTTTGAAACGTTGCGACACCGGAGTATACCGTGGTTTTCTGGTCAGCACCTCCTCCCAATACCGTTGCCAGTCCACAAGATGCGGTCCTCAACGAGATAGATCGTCTCGATGCAGAGCTATTTCAGCGAATTCAAAGTAAGTTCATTATTCACCCATCCCTCTCACGGGTGCTAGTTAGCTTTCAAGCTAACAGGACGCGACCCTTCTATCACTGGCACAAATTGAAAGAAACATTCTCGGCTATGCTAATCGAGTATTCATACCTCCCACGTTACCTCAGAGGGGATTCTGAATCCGTTTGCCGGAAGTGGCACTGCATTGTTTGTGCCCAGTGCGATGAGAATTCATGCTGACGGTATCGAAGTATTGCCCATCGGTCGTGAGATTATTACGGTCAAACAATTGCTAGATACAGGTTTGAAAATGATGATCCAAAGTATACCCCGTATCGAGACCATGTATAATTTCAGGTGCCACTCATCGGTGCACGGCGGTACCATCCCTTGCCTATGGTGATGCATCGGTCGGGGCACAGCGGCGCTGCACCTGTACCTTTATCGACGGGTTTCATCCGTTGGACCGTGAGATGATATAAGCACTTATCGGTAGTCGAGTAGCACCTGCAACTTACCATTTCATAGAAGGCTTTCGTTTTTTCTCTGATCTGAGCTATATGGCTTATTGGGGTTTTGCACATCCCCAACCTGCTCTGAGAGTTTACCGGCTTTGTGTTCGATCACAATGCTTGTGGTACAATACAGTGATAGTTGTGCGCAGAGAGCAGCATAGCCACATCTCTGCATCATCATTGGGTGGGGGTTTGACACTCCCGAAAGTAGTAGCATTCAAGCGATGAAAGCTACAACATTGTTAGCAGGCTCTATACGGCATGACAATCTTCTTGAGCGAGTAGATTTTCTGCGCTTGGAAGCTAATCGAAAATTGACAACGAATCGTGCGGAAAAAGGGCAGTTCTTTACTCCCCAGAAGATAGCACGGTTCATGGCACGTATGTTTGCCGAACGACCGAGCACCTTGCATATCCTTGATGCAGGCGCTGGTATTGGCTCATTATCGGCAGCCCTCGTTGTTGAAGCATCTCAGTGGTTACCAAAACCGTCAGCGATTACGGTAACTGCATATGAAATTGATCCAACCCTGGTAGAATATCTTCATATAACGCTTGATTCTTGCCAAGAAATATGCCACCAAGAAAAGATTTTCTTTTCATATGAAATTCTACAAGATGACTTCATCAGGTCAAGTGTTGAGATCATACGTGGAAGTACATTATTTACTACGCATAAGTCCTTCAATGCTGCTATTCTTAATCCTCCCTATAAAAAGATCAATACGGCATCCACTACACACCGTCTTTTGCAGAAAGTTGGAATCGAGACTACTAATATGTACACAGCCTTTCTTTGGCTCGCTATCAGGTTGATGGAGCCGAACGGCGAACTAGTTGCGATTACTCCGAGAAGTTTTTGTAATGGTCCCTATTTCCTTCCATTCCGAAAAGCTCTTCTGGAAACGATGTCCATAAATCGGCTCCATATCTTTGATTATAGGGATAGAGCCTTTAAAGAAGACGATGTTTTACAAGAAAATGTAATTTTGCATGCCACAAAGTCACGTCGGCAAGGAAACGTAATCATTTCGTCGAGCGCTGACCCCGATGATCCATATATAACTGTTCGTAAAGTTGATTATCATCAACTGGTTTATCCTGATGATCCCAACGTATTTATCCATATCGTCCCCAATGGATTGAGCCAGAGAATTGGGCAACAGGCTCGTAGTCTCCTTACATCAATTGACGAAATAGGTATCACGGTTTCCACTGGCAAAGTTATTGATTTCCGTGCTATTGACTTCCTAACGGAAAGACCAGATGCAGAAACCGTTCCGCTGATTTATCCAAGCAACTTTTCTCAAGGTTATATTGCTTGGCCCAATGGACAAAACAAAAAACCATCCGCTATAAGGTTGACAAAAGAGACCGAAAATCTACTCGTACCCGCTGGCTGGTATGTCTTGGTTAAACGCTTCTCGGCCAAAGAAGAAAAAAGGCGTATTGTGGCAGCTGTATGTGATCCTGCTCGCTTAAATTCTAAATTCATAGGCATAGAAAATCACTTAAACTATTACCACCAAAACGGAAGAGGACTTCCTCCGTTATTGGCAAAAGGGTTAGCGGCGTTTCTTAACTCAACACTTGTGGATGAATACTTTAGGCAGTTTAGCGGCCATACACAAGTAAATGCAGCAGATTTGCGTAGCCTCAAATACCCCTCGCTCTCTCAGTTATTGGCGCTAGGCGAAGAAATAGGTGACACATTTCCAAAACAGGAAAAGTTAGACCAAATAGTTCTAGGAATACTAGGAATGGACACTACGAGTATGGACTTAAACGCTAAAAAGAAAATTGAAGAAGCCCTTAACATTCTGCGTGCACTACAAATACCCAAAGCGCAATTGAATCAACGTTCTGCACTGACCCTGCTAGCACTGCTTGATATGAAGCCAAACACAGATTGGAGCGATGCTTCAAATCCGTTGCGTGGTATTACTGAAATGATGGATTATTTTCGTGAACATTTTGGTATTTCCTATGCACCGAATACTCGCGAAACGGTTCGTCGTTTTACAGTTCACCAATTCGTGCAAATGGGATTAGTGGTTGCTAACCCCGACGACATAACGCGACCCGTTAATAGTCCAAAGACAAGGTATCAAATTAATGCTAGTCTCCTCAAGGTAATTCGTACATATGGCACTAGCGAATGGGATACAAACTTGAGAGTCTATCTTAAGAATGCGCAAGAGTTACGCAGATTGCATGAGAAAGAACGAGAGATGGCTCTCATCCCAGTAAAGTTGCCAAATGGTAGAGAAGTCAGAATCACCGCAGGTGGTCAAAACGCTCTTATAAAACAAATCATAGAAGAGTTCTGCCCTCGCTTTACACCTGGTGGTCTGGTCATTTACGTTGGTGATGTTGGTGATAAGTTTAGAGTGTATGAGCAAGATTATCTTGCAAGTTTAGGCATTATCGTTGATGAACACAGCAAAATGCCTGATGTAGTTGTTTATCTAGAAAATAAAAACTGGCTAGTTCTTATTGAAGCAGTTACTAGCCACGGTCCAATTGACATCAAACGTCGTAATGAACTTAAGGATTTGTTTAAGAATAGGAAAGCCCCACTGGTATTTGTGACAGCATTTCCTACGCGGAAAGTAATGATGAAGTATCTTCAGGAAATTGCATGGGAGACCGAAGTATGGGTAGCCGAAGCACCGAGTCATCTCATACATTTCAATGGTGAACGTTTTCTTGGCCCATACGATGAATAGCTTACGCTACCCGACAGGCGCTTCCTGCTGCCAGTGCTTCACAGTAGCTGAAGCATTCGCTGTCAGGCGTTGCCATCTTCACCGTGGTAATAGCAGACCCAAGCGGGAGTAACAACCAGGAATGCGAACCTCGCTCCCCTCAACTGGCCCTCCCTTTCTGCGTAAGGGCGTCTGACAATATACCTAACTTACGAAAGAAAATACTAGCATTTTGTGCCAACATCGTGTATACTTCACATATCGAAGGAGATAGCTGCTCCGGCGTCTATGTACTTATGGTTAAGGAGTAACGCTCATGACGACCGTTGATATCAATCAGATTTCGCTCCAACCGGCTACCCCACAACCGGTACTCTCGATCAGTGAAGGGGCCGTGAACCGCCTGCTGAAGATGATGCAGGAAAAAGAGCTGGAAGGCTACGCACTGCGCGTTTTCGTTGCCGGTGGTGGCTGT
This sequence comes from Chloroflexus sp. MS-G, assembly GCF_000735195.1. Taxonomy (GTDB): domain Bacteria; phylum Chloroflexota; class Chloroflexia; order Chloroflexales; family Chloroflexaceae; genus Chloroflexus. The sequence continues at coordinate 10,537 of NZ_JPIM01000040.1, read as the reverse complement.
TCTGGTCTTCAGTACGGCATGACCTTCGACGATGAGGTACGCGAAGGGGATAATGAGTTCTACGCCGGTAACCTGCGAGTGCTGGTTGATCCGATCAGTGCCCAGTACCTCTACGGCGCGTCGATTGATTTTGTCGATACGCTGATGGGTGGTGGTTTTAAGATCGATAACCCGAATGCGGTATCCTCCTGTGGTTGCGGTCACTCGTTCCGGGCGCGTGATACCGACTACAGCGAGGAAGACGACGATGCGCCGGTTGGTGGGTGCAGTACGTGCGGATATTGATCTTTTCGCGTTCGTCCTGTTGAAGGATAGCAATCCCTGGTTTGCACGCAGCAGACCAGGGATTTTCTATTGCCGTTGGGGGCTGTTGTGCGCTCTTTATGTTGCGAAACCTGGTGTTCCCGTATCCGAACTTTTCGTGATTTGGCTGAGGTGCGGTCTATACTCGATCCACTGTTGCATAATACCGTTCCCCCGCGCACGTGCGACAGAGCACGTGCCCATCGTGTACAACTTCACGAGCATTAATGATCTCTTCGCCACATTGTTCGCATGTCGCTCGTAGTCCGTTGCGGCTGATGATAGCTTTTAGATCGACCGTCAAGGTGACCGGTTGGGCAACCAGGAGTTCATGCAGCGGCATGAGTTGATAGGCGATCAGGTACGCATGCCACCGACTACGTGCATCGGGGACATATCCACGGGCCAATTCGCGCACGTTAGGGCGAGGTGCGATGCGTAATGCCTGCCCGCTCTGCGTGTCAACGAATGTCGCAGCAACCTTGCCCACGTCGATCAACCGCATTGTGCGTCGTCCTAACCAGCAACCGGTGGCAACGCTGACCCCATCGGCGAAACAGCCATCGGTTTCAACGAAGGTGTAGAGCCGCTTGTTCGTTTGCGGTAATGCTAGACCTAACAGTTCGCCAGCGTACATTCCCATCCGCGCCCCAAGGACTTGCCGCGGGCATAGATGGCGATGCATGGCCGACGAGCGGCGTAGCAGATCGGCCAGTGGTTCAGGTGCAACAACTGTTTGTAGTGATGCAGAGTCGATCAATTCATCAATTGACACCGGTCTCCTCCTTGAAGTTGTGATTGGTTACCTGTCGTCGTTGGTTGTGTGCAACGGAACATTGAAGAGTCGTTTTCCCGCAAAACAGGGTATGCGTAGTGGCGGCGATAGGTCTACGATCAACGTGCGACTATTTCTTGTTTCGCCAGGGCACGGATTGTCACAGTACGCAAAGCTGTTTCGTCGCTCCTGTTTCCCACTCCCTGCACATACCGATTGCGGGTGGTTTCCGTTGCAACATCGTTTTCAAGTTGTAGAACAGTGATGTATCATCGCCGTACCGCTTTCTGTTCCATTGACCTTCACAATCTATACCAGTTCGTTATCACTTTTATGCAAAATAAACATACTCTGTGACCGAAGGCCTGCCCTCCCTTTATGCCTCGTCGTTGATGTGCTGAGTCGTAGAGGCGATGCAACCGGCTTGCTATGGGTATCAAATCGCTTATCGGTTTCCTTGCATGATGTGCTTGCGAACAATTGTTATGATACCAGAGCGCGAGTGATGTTCAAGAGGGATGACCCGATTGTATCTGTAAAACGATACCAAAAGACCGCTATGGTAGCTGGTGCCACGGCTATCGCATGGCGACTGCTGAAGCGTAGATGTCATCTCTCTCCGCCGTTGCCGGATTTGGTGTCTACCCCTTACCTGTGTGCTACCGCTCGTCTAAACGATAAAGGTGGGGCGCAGAGAGACGTTTCTGCGCCCCAGAGACGGTGTTCATCAAAAGCGACGATATTCGTCCCTCCTCTTATCCAACCCGCTCTAATTTCACCTTCGAGTCGTAGAAGACAGCACTGCCGCCAACCAGATCGCTCAGGGTTACATTTCCCAACACCGGATCGACCCGCATCGCTGCATTGGCATGAACACCAGCCGCTCGCCGTGGATCGCCTGGGATCGTCACACCGTCGATTACGATGTTGCTGGCGCCGCTGGCAAAATGCCCCCAACCCAGCGGGAAGGAGATAACCCCAGGTCGAATACCTTCGATCACCTTGACTCTCCCGATCATTGGCTTGCGAGTGCCGTTGCGCAAGTCCCACACGCCCTCGGGATTACTTGCTGAACTAATCCGCACCCGATCACCATCGCGCAAACCGAGCCGTTCGGCGTCGATGCGGTTGATCAGGATCGGGTTTTCGGGCATCAGTGCCAGGAGCCAGTAATTGGCAATCCCACGGGCCTTGGCCATCATCGCCTCTTTGTACGTGATCAGGTGCAGGTCATAACCTTCATCAATCACCAGCGAACCATCGGCAGCCAAACCGGCGGGAATGTAAGCAGGATAACCGATCAAGTGCTCACCGGTCATGGAATTGATCGTGTTGGCCGTCTTCTCCTGGTACAGATTGATCTGTTTTGCGTAAGGATTACCGGCCAGATCACCCTTCCAGCCCTTCTCGTAGGCCTGGTAGCGCCCACCGCGATTGAGCACATACACTGTCTGGCGCCAGAGCTGCTCATCGTTTCCGACGGCGGCACGCCATGTCGCCTCGTCAAATACACTCGGTGGTAGGAAGCGCCGCGCCCGGCGGAAGACTTCGAGTTCGTTGTCGTCGGCTGGGGGCACACCATCGCTACCGTCTTCCTTTTCACCAAAAGCAACATTGGCTGCAAGCTTGAGGTACAGATGTTCAGGGCGGGTAAACGGAATACCTTCGCCAAAACCGTTAGGACCGAAGCCGGGCAGTTCAAGCCGTTCAGCAATGGCGAGCACGAGCGCCTCAAAGCTGAGCGGGATCTCTTCACCAAAGACCTTGACCGTCGGCCAGTTGGGGAGACTGATCGCAGGCTGGCGAATGTTCTCCACTTTCCAGGGCACACTTGGGTGCGAGCCATGAAATTCCCAGCGTTCAAGGAAGCTCAAATCGGGGAAGATGTAATCGGCATAGGTGCTGGTTTCACCGACCATAATGTCGCAGGTTATGATCAGTGGAATCTTCTTCGGGTCGGCCAATATCTCGATCACCGTCTGCGCAGCCGGTAGGGCATAGTTGATCGCCGACATGTAGAACATAGCAACTTTGATCTGGTACGGGTAGGCATCTCCCATCGAGGGAACGTCTTCCTGGTAGATATCGGTTGCTAGTGGGAACCACGGTCGGCGCGCCGGATAGCCGTTAAATAGGGTCGATTTCTCGTAGGCTGTATTGGTGCGGAGCAAGTCAATACCGAACGGTACATTCGCCCCATTGTTCATCTTTTCAATCATGAACGGCCCTTTTGCTTTGTTGCCCAGCCGGTCGTATGTGGTAGGTTTGATCAGTCCACCGCGATGATCGAAATTACCGATCAGCGCGTTGAGCGTGTAGAAGGCGAAGTTGGTATAGAATCCGTTGGTATGCTGCGACGGGCCACGGTGAATATCGGCTACCGCACGAGTGCCATGGCTGGTAAATTCGTAAGCGATCTCAATAATATCTTCTACCTTCACATCGGCAATTGCAGCCCATTCTTCAATCGTATGCGTGCTGGCAGCTTCGTAGATGATCTGCAAGCCGCTCTTGACAGGAATCCCGTTCAGTTCAGTACTGACGAGCAGATCGCCCATAACCGGCGCCGCATCGGGATTGTTGGGATCGATGGGAGTGGGAACACCGTTAACCAGCGCAACAAACGGATCGAACGCAAAGCTGGCGCCGTCAGTGGTCACATATTTCTTGACCTTCTTCCCTTCAGCGTTGGTCTCTTCGACTACTGTCGTTAACCCGATTTCGCTGGCGCGCAAGAACTTACCTGGTTTTCCATTCTTGATCTTGACCAACCAGGTCGCGTTTGTCCAGCTCGGTTCACCGATCGCGGTAGCTGCCGCTTTGTTGGCGGCGGCGAGAAACGTTGCGTTGTAGCGCTTCTGCTCGATGATCCAGCGGATCATTGCCATAGCGAACGCCGCGTCGGTGCCTGGTTTAATCGGTATCCACTTCCACGCCTTGCTGGCAAGTTTACTCAACCGGGGATCAAGGACAACGTAGCGTAGACGCCCGTCGATGACCCCCTGCGTAATACGGGGCGATTGTGGTGTCGGCCCATAATTGGCTTCAAAGTGGTTGGTGCCGACGAAGATGACGAATTCTGCATGACTGAGATCGGCCTGCCAGTAGAATTTTTGACCGCCGCTAAACTTGCCGGTAGCCGGATCAAACTGCTCGCTCATCGCTTTGCCGGTGAAGTACAGCGATCCCTGGCAGACAGTCGTGTGACCGTTAGCGTTGACCGAGCCGAAGCCTGATTTCACAAAGCGTTGGACGAGATCGCCGCGACCATTTTTCAACCGACCCCAGATAAAGGCAAATTGATTGTTTTTCGGTCCTAGATCGGGGTGATCGGGATCGATCAACACATCGAGATGGTCCGCAAAGTCACGTTTGAACTGCTCAACAAGAGCCGGTTTGTCTTCCGGTTTGGCATCCAGAATAGCTTTTACGGCAGCAGCCATCTCTTTGGCCAGTTTGGGGTCTTTGAGAGCGTAGAGTGCTCGTAAGCCTTCTACTGGACCCTCTCCGAACAGATCGCCACCTTCAACGATCTCATTGATCGCCTGATCAAAGTCAATCGTGATCCACTGACCGCCGCCGCGAGGTGTCCCCGGTTTGCGTTTCAGCACCCGCATGAGACGGTACGGATCGTAAGCTGTTTGAATCCCGGCCTGTCCTTTTGGACAGAGGGCGCCATCAATTGGCCCAATAGTGCTAACAGGCGTACTGTAAGGGAGTGGTGGTTCCATCGTCCAGGGGCTGTAAGGATTGCCCTCAAGTTTAGCCGCTATGCCATCAATCAGTTTAACCTTGAGGCCGCAGCCAGTATTGCATTGCAGGCAGACAGTCTGGATCGAATTGGTGGCATCAACCAGTGGTAGTTCAGCAGTCGGTGCTTCACTGCGGGCCAATCCGGACAATGGGCCAAAGCCGAGCAATGCAGCACCACCACCGATCAGCGCTGAGGTTTTGAGAAAATCACGGCGACTCATATCTTTAGCGCCGGGCATAGTCTTCTGTCGTTTCATATCAACACTCCTGTTCGTATTGCATGCGAACATTCGCTATCAATTTAGGTCAATCGGCGGTTCCAGTTGCTTCGGTTGTTGGTCGGGTAAAGAGCGGCAGCCGATCAGTACCGACCAAGAAGCCAATCGTTGCTGCACCGACGATTCCAGCCGTTACTGCCCACTCCATTAGGCTTGGACTGTATGTAAAGCTGAGATGTGGGCCGTGGAAGGCTTCGCCCAAACCTTGTAGTTCGGGTAAGCTAAGCGCCGGAAAGATAATGTTGGCACGGGCAACAGCCAGACCGATGAGGATACACAGACCCATTAGTCCTGCGGCAAAGCCCTGTTTTCCAATTGGCATGGTGAGAATTATCAACGGCAGGAGCATTCCAATACCCAATTGCAAAAGCCAGAAGGCCCAGCCGTAAGGACCGAACAGCACCAGATTGATCGCTGCTGCACCGTGGCTGCTATTCTGGTACAGGGCCTGTGACACGTCGCTCCAGAGGTAGTAGCCTTTGACTAACAGTAACACGATCATCGCCAGACTCAAGACGCGGAGTTGCTGTGTTCGACGTGGATCGTGTTGCGGGCCAAACCAACCGATAGCAATGAGCATTAGGGCTACGCCAGAGGTTAGATTAAAGACGGGGAACTGGGTTGGCAAATTACTGACATGCCAGCTTACGCGGTTTTGATTGACACCCAAGAGAGCACCGATGCCACCACTCAGGAAGATGGCGAGAATCAGACCGACCGCCATGATCGGTTTCAACCAGCGCGATCGCTGTGGTTGAAAACTGAGCCAGAGGCTTATAATGATGATCCCCAGGAATATCGTGTACCCCCAGACCAGTTGTGCCATGACAGAGCCAAAATGAGGTTGGAGGTAAACCTTCCAGATGCGAGACATGTGACCCAGATCGAGACCAATGGCGGCCAGACCAGCAGGGAGAGTGACCAATGCTCCCCAGAGCGCCATCCGTCCGCTACCACGAAAGAGCGGCAGGTCGAAGAGTAAATCGAGAGTTGCCAGCATGAAGGAACCGGTTGCAACTCCGGCGAAGAACATATAGAGTGCTACCCATAGTCCCCACACCACATACGAACCATAGTTCGCGTGCATGTGACCATAGACGAGGCGGTCGTACAAGCCCCACAGGCCAATCAGGAGGCCGAGAATGCCGGCGATGTAAAGGAGTCGCTTTAACATAAGTCTACCTCTCACTGCAAGTAGTACACTCGTGGCTCAGTACCAAGTTCTTCTTTCAAACGCATCACGTTTGGTCTAGCGATCAGTTCGCTTACCAGACTCTCCGGATCGTTGGCATCGCCAAAGAACGTTGCCCGCCCGATACACGTGGTGACACAGGCCGGTAGTTGACCGTTGAGCACCCGATGCATACAGAAGTGACATTTGCGCACATTCCCAACCGGCGAGTCGTGCAGGTCACGCCGGGCGTGAACCTTGCTATACTCGAAAGTGCTTGTTTGCTCATAACTCACGGCCTGCTCGGCTCCGAGCATCATCGCTGCTGATGGGGTGTTTGCAGTGTAGGTATAACCAAAGTCGAAGGTGCGGGCTCCGTAGGGGCAGGCGGCAATACAAGCCCGGCAGCCAATGCACTGCTCGTAGTTGACTTCAACGACACCGTGTTCATTAGTAAAGGTGGCCGAGACCGGACAAACTCCTGTGCACGGTGGATTGTCACATTGCATACATGGACGAGGAATGAAACGTCGACTGACATTTGGATAGCGACCAATTTCCTCTTCAATAACCGGTCGATACACAACCCCAGGCGGTAACTTATTCTCGGCCACGCAGGCAATCGTACAGCCATGACAGCCCACGCACGCACGTAAATCGATAACCATCACCCAGCGTCGTTCAGTAACCGGTTTGGTCAATGCACGCAGGAGATCGGTGCGCATCCGCTCAAGTTGGTCAATGGGGGTACCGCTAATCCTGGCAGCACGAAGGCGGGCAATTTCAGCTTCATAAGCAGCCAATGCCTCCTCAGGGGTAAGCATATCGATTGTATCGGTTGGTTTTTCAGTGATAGCAGATGATGCTACTGAAGCCACAGCGAGGGCGCCAGCGCCAGCTACCAGGGCACCAAGAAAACCTCGACGACTTACTGGAATTAAAGGAATAGTTGGTTGCCGGGACATAAGCCAAGCTCCTTGTGCAATTCACTATCGTGACGGATGTGACATCCCTGCTATCTACACTCTACGAAAAGAACAACCGTGTTCCTAGCAGGAAAAGTTTGACGTTTGGTAAGGGCGGTGTCAGGTTTTTCCCGACATGGTGTCATTATCCAACAGCGTCAGTTTGGAATGAGAAGGTTATGATCGAGCGCATACTGAACAAGTGCCGCTCGTGAACGCAGGCCGAGTTTTTCCATGCCACGTGTGCGGTACGTTTCTACCGTTTTTGGGCTGAGGCTCAATTGGTTGGCTATTTCGGCTGCGGTATAGCCGCGTGCTACCAGTAACAACACTTCCCGTTCCCGATCACTGAGACTCTCCCATGAACTGAGCGATGGAGGTTGGGGCAGAATTCCCTCGAGCAACTGGCGAGTGAGGGCCGGATGGATGTACAACTCACCACGAAGGACAGCGCGAATGGCAGCAATTAACTCGGTATCGGCAGCGCGTTTCAAGACATACCCGTGTGCGCCAGTAGCCAGTGCCTGCCGTACATAGCCTTCATCATCGTGCATGGTCAGCACTAAGATGCGTGCGCAGGGTGCTGCTTTCTGAAACGATGGAATTGCCGCTAAACCACTGCCGCCGGTAAGACTGAGATCGAGCAAGATCAGATCTGGTTGTAATACTGTCGCTTGATGAAGTGCAGTCCGCACGTCTTCAGCCTCACCAACTACTTGTAAATCAGGTTGGCTATTAAGCAATAACCGTAAACCTGCACGCAACACGGCGTGATCATCAACCAGTAAAATGCGGCTCATCGCAGTCCTCGCTCGTTGGGGGTAAAGGTATTTCAACGTATAGCGTCGTACCATGTCCAGGCGCCGATTCGATGATGAGCTGACCATTCAAGAGCTCGGCTCGTTCACGAATACCGTTCAGACCGAGGTGACCATCACCGTGGGTGGTATCAGGATCGAACCCGCATCCGTCATCTTCGATGATTGCCCGTATTCGATCAGATCGGCGCTCAATGACAACACTGGCGGTCGTAGCGTGAGCATGGCGGATCACGTTGGTTAATGCTTCCTGGACAATACGGTAGAGCGCGGTTTCCACAACCGGCATCAGGCGAACATTGTCTAGACCAATGAGGGCCAGATCGATCGTGAGTTTACTGCGAGCGCGACAATCGGCTACATAGCGTTGTAAGGCGGCTGCTAATCCGAGATCATCAAGGACGCTTGGCCGTAATTGGCGAGCCAGTACGTGCAAATCGTTCAGGACCTGTCCTACAATCCCACGTAAATCATCTACTTGTTGCTTGAGGTCTGGTAAACGATAACGATCGGCAAGTGAGCGTAATCCAACAAGAAGTGAAGTTAGCGCCTGACTGGTGCTATCGTGCAGTTCACGGGCAATTCGCTTACGTTCTTCCTCTTGCGCAGTAATGATTTGCGCTACATACTGCGTCCGCATCTGCTCACGCTCATGGCGTTCACGTTCAGCCTGAGCCAATGCCTCACTCATAGCATTGAACGCATCAGTCAGCGCACCGATTTCATCATCTGCCCAACGTCGAGCACGTTGGCTGAAATCACCCTGCGCGACAGCCTTCGTTAGTTCTACCAACTGCAAGATCGGACGAGTGAGTATCCAGGTAAGGAAAGCTGCTGCGGTGATTCCGATCGCTGCCACCATGAACGTGGTCAAAAGTAATTGACCGGTAACGGCGGTAACAGTCTGTTCGCGAGCAGCAAGCGACAGTCCAACCCGGGCAATACCAGCTCGACCATCAAAGATCGGCACAGCGGTATCCCAAATGTCGCCTTCATCGGTTGTCAATAAGATGCTGCGATGATGTTCTTGTGCTGTGACTGTATTGGCGTCACGTAGACCGACCGGGAAACCTCTGCCAAATGTGTGGGCAACAATTGTTCCTTCTGAATCGATGATGAATGCATAGCGTACATCAGGATTGTTGATCTGGGTATCGCGCAGCAGGCGGAACAGACCGTAATAGTCTTGCATCAGTACCAGATCGGTTGCTCGTGCAGCCAGATCACGGCCTACTGCTACCGAACGTTCGTAGATCTGAGACGTGAGGGTTCGTTCTAGCAGCAGTCGAACTTCAATGGTTGCAGCCACACCCATCAGGACGACCAGGCCCAGCACGATGCCCAGGATTTTGGCGCGAATGTTGACCGCACCAAGAACATTCCAGGCTCTCGTGAACCAGATGATTAGACGATGTTGCGCGTATTTTGCATTCATGGCGATAATAATCCTACCCGTGATCGTAACAGGCGAGCGCTGGCATAGGCAGCATCATCGATCATGACAAACCGCTCGATACCCAGTTCTGCCAGCGCTCTCTGCGCTAACGGTGATGGATCGTCGGCCATCCCCAGCAGAATGTTCTGTAATTCGGCGCGCAACTGCGGACGTACCCCTGAACCGACTACCACTGGCGGGATGCCAAAGGGGGGTGAGGTGTGAATAACCTTTATCTTACTTAGTAATTCAGGATTACGCTTAACAGCAAAATCAAAAACTAAACTGTCAACAGCGGCTCCATCAGCCAAATCATTGGCGACAGCTTCAATTGCTGCATCATGAGTGTAAGTGAAAAAAGTGTCTCGAAAGAAGGTTTCAGGCACTTCACCCATCTCATGAAGCAGTACCGTTGGGTACACCCGTCCGCTAAATGACGTGGGGTCGGTAAACGCAAATACCTTATCGCGCAAGTCAGCTATCGTTTGAGCTGAACTACTTGCCGGTACAATCAACAGGGAATGATAACTTGTTTTTCCATTGACCTGCGGTGCTACCAACAGGCTCATTCCATAGCGGTCGCGACCATCAATGTAGGCGCTGGTGCAAACAAATGCAACGTCAACTTCGTTCTGTCCGATCAATTCATTGGTTTCTGTATAAGTACGACGCTGAATAAGAGTTACCTGACGACCCAATTGGGCGCTCAGGTAATCGAGCAATGGCTGATAGCTTTGCACGGTGCCTTGCGGTGAAATAATTGAAGCTACCGATACACGCAAAGGTGGTGACGTGACCGGAGTCGGTGCCGGTAGCGGTTCGAGATGGTTAAGCCGAATCGGCGTTGTGGTCTCTGCCTGACAACTGCTCAACATGAACAAGGCGAGAAAGATATAGAGAAGATAACGGTTCATAGTCGCTACTCTGTTATTCTTTGTGACAAATCGATCATATCATTGAGCAGCCGATGCGAATCGAAAGAGATCGTAACTGACGGTAAATATGTCTGGTTCGTTATTCATCTCTTATTCTCGTAGGC
>NZ_JPIM01000039.1 GCF_000735195.1 Chloroflexus sp. MS-G | reverse complement strand
TGCTACTGCTTCCCGACGGGCTTGTTCCTCCGCCTCGGCTCGTGCGGCCGCTTCCCGCTGCGCCTGTTCCGCTGCTGCACGTGCCAGCGCTTCCGCCTCGGCCCGCGCTGCCGCTTCGCGTCGGGCCTGTTCTTCTGCCTCGGCCCGCGCTGCCGCTTCGCGTCGGGCCTGTTCTTCTGCCTCGGCCCGCGCTGCCGCTTCCTGTCGCGCTCGCGCCTCAGCTTCTGTCGCCTGCTGTACCACCGTCGCGTAGTCGCCAAACGCCGTGCCGTCGTCGGCGTAGCACACCACGTGGTCGCCTTCCACCCCCACCCACAGGTCGGCCAGCTCCAGATACACCCACCCCCGCTCGTCCGGCGGTTGCAGCCGGTAGGTGTCCCCTACCAGCCGATAATCGAGTAACCGGAGCTGCCGCTCCCCCCGCCGTCCAACGTTGTCCACAATCACATACTGCGCCACCCCCGCCCGTGCGTAGTGCGCCACCTTCCACACCACATCGTTCTCCCGCGTCTCCGGCGAGGTGATCTCAATCATCAACGCCGGTCGTACCCCCTCCTCCGCCACGTCAAACGTGCTCCAGTCGCGCCGCTCGCGCAGCCCTGGAATGACCATCACGTCCGGCCCGTGCGGACGTAGGTCGGGCACGTCCCACGCCACCCGCACATCACTCAGCACGATAGCCCGCCCGTGCGCTTCGAGCCGAGCGCGCAACACCGCCGTGAGGTACATCCGGTCGGTTTCGTGGCGGTCACTGTGCACGATGAAGTCTCCCACTTCGGGGTGCAACACGTCTTCGAGGGTGAGCGGCACCGGTTCGAGGTGGTCGGGGTCGTCGGGGGTGGGCCGACGGACGTAGCGCCAGCCGTAGTGGAAGGGGTCTTCTTCGGGGAGCGGTGCAGGTGCGGTGGCAGTAGGATGGGTCATCGCAGTTCCTCCTTGCTGTGGTAGGTGGGTCTGCCGGTATTGTAGCACAGCGCTGGGCAGGATGCAGGGGCGAGGGTGGCAGCGCAACGGGCAGCGGGTGGTGGTGTTTTCCATTCATCGTGTCTTCCTGGTGCTCAAAACGGTGCTCAATAAAGAAACCGTTTGAGCGACCAAAAAGTTACACGAAAACCTGCGGCAATCGTGGGTGTGGAGCATACCGGTGTGAGCGGTACGAAGCGCCGATCCGAATATCTTGTATCGTCACAACCACGACAGGTGAACCCCGTCAATAGGAGCAAGGCGGCGTCGCGCTCCTCCACGTGGTCACGACGATGGGCGAGACTCGCCTCGCCGAGCTATCCAGTCGCAGGAGAAGATCGGTTGGGGTGCAGCGCCGCTGCACCCGTACACGGGGAAGCATCGGTCGGCGCGGCATCCGTTGCGTTGCAATTCGCCGGGACGATGACCACGGGAAGCGCCCGATGGCGGCACTGTGGGTTGGGCCGTGTGGGCACGATTGCTGTATTGGGGGACCGGTCGGGGCGAGGTGCAGCAAAGAACGCTGAAACCCCTTGCCCAAGAGTATTCAGCGTTCTTGGAAATATTGCCTGCCTCACGAAGAAAACGGTGAGCAGCAACGCATCTAATACATTTATTCTCCCACGCCTGCCCTATTCCCAGGTTCGCAAATCGACGAATGGCTTTGCATCGGCAGGGAGTTCGCTCACCAATTCGACCTTGCAGTGAAGTTTGAGTACTTCATGCAAACTCTGGGCTGCAGCATCACGGAGCCGATCAGGATCGGCATCAGCCGTTGGCACAATCCGACAGATCAGCTCATCGCGGTGGTTTTCGCGAATGACAACGGCTTGATAAGCCTGGACGCCCTCTAACCGGCGCATTGTCTCGGCAATATGACGGGGATGCACGAACAGGCCACGTACCTTAACACTTTCACCACTGCGACCGAGCCACCCTACCAGGCGCGGAGTTGGGATAACCGTTGGTGCAGAGGTGTCCATCAACGCCGAGAGATCACCGACTGCAAAGCGGATGAGAATGTAATCTCGCCGGAAGAGGGTGACAACCACTTCACCGGTCTGGCCGGGCGGTACCGGTTCACCGGTGTTAAGGTCACAAATCTGCACCAACGCATCTTCGGGTAGATGCCAGCCCTGACGTTCAGGGCCGTTATAGCCCAGATTCCCCGTTTCGGCAGTGCCGTAGCCATCGTAGACCAGAATGCCATACTGCTCTTCAAACAGGGCGCGTAGCGATGGTGGCAACGGTTCGGCGGCGACAAACGCTTTATTGAGCGGCCAGGATCGCGGATCGTGGCCGAGTTCAACTGCCCGTTCGAGGAGCGCTTTGAGGTAGCTTGGCAGACCGGCATACGCCGTGACGCCGAGTTGGGCCATCACTTCAATTTGCTGAGCCTGATTACCGACACCGGCGGGAATCACGGCACAACCAACCGCACGTGCTCCCTCTTCAAACATCACCCCGGCGGGTGTGAGATGGTACCCAAAGCAGTTGATCACAATATCATCGGGGCCAAAACCGGCTGCTCGAAATGCCGGCGCCCAGCGCCAGGGGTCTGGTTCATCCGATTCGGGATCGTAGATCGGTCCTGGCGACTGAAAGATACGACGGAGACGCGAGAGAGGTACGGTGAGCATACCACCAAGTTGGGGGCCTTGTCGCTGTAACTCGACCAACTGTTCTTTACGCAAAACTGGCAGTCGGCTGAGATCGGCAGTGGTCTGAATATCGGCAGGCGTTAGACCGGCAGCCTCCATTCGGCGCCGAAACGCCGGTGAATGTTCGTAACCGAAGGCAACAATCTCCCGTACTCGCCGATCAAAACCAGCATAAAATGCCTGAATATCCATACCGTCCTCGCTGCCTCTTAGCTGGCGATGTGCTGGTGATAGGTGATAAGCGTTAACGAAGTGGTGTATGCGTCTTTCTCAAGAGAGCCAGCGCTTCCGCCGCTTGTAATGCTTGACTTCACGATAACTCTTGCGGCTACCAATTTCGTTCAAACCGAGGTAAAACTCGCGCACGTCGGCATTATCTTTCAAATCGGCAGGTGATCCGTCGAGCACAATCCGCCCATTTTCCATAATGTACGCATGGTGCGCTGCTTCAAGGGCTAGGCGTGCATTCTGTTCAACCAGCAGAATGGTTGTCCCTTGTTCGCGATTGATGCGCTGAATAATCTCAAATATCTCGGCGACTAACAACGGTGCCAGCCCAAGCGATGGTTCATCGAGCATGATCAATTTTGGATGCGCCATCAGTGCCCGGCCAATCGCCAACATCTGCTGTTCACCACCACTGAGAAACCCGGCTACCTGGTTGCGCCGTTCCTTCAAACGTGGAAAATAGTCGTAAACCAGGGCTAGATCGTTGCTGAAATGGCGCGGTGATTGCGTATAGGCCCCGGCTCGCAAATTCTCTTCAACCGTTAAATGCTCGAAGACCCGTCGCCCCTCCATCACCTGGAAAATACCCATACGCACGATCTCGGCGGCATCTTTTTTATGGATCGGCTGGCCTTGAAACAAGATTTCGCCGTCGGTCACTTCACCGTTTTCCGGTTTGAGCAGGCCCGAAATGGCTTTCAGGGTTGTACTTTTACCAGCGCCGTTCGAGCCGAGTAATGCAACGATGCGACCTTCTGGCACCTCAAGAGATAAACCCTTGAGCACCAGCACGACATCGTTGTAAATCACTTCAATGTTGTTGAGTACAAGCATAGGCAGAGAGCATTACATTACTGTCTGTAGAATAAGTTCCGGCGTGTCGCTCGGCAACGACACGCCGGTGACCGATCACTTATCGTGCGCTAATGAAATCGGTAATTGCGACCCACTTGCCGTTCTCAACGCGGAACATGCGCGTTGACTTCACCCCTGCGTGATCGGTTGGGCTGAACTTGACCGGTAACGTTACCCCTTTAGTGTCAATTTCACCCATCGTCTCCAGCGCATTCTTGATATTTTCACCGGTCAGCTCTTTGCCATCGTTCACCACTTTCTCAATACCGGCGATTAGGATCGACATAGCCGTCCATCCCTGTACGAAGGTGCTATCGGCGCCGCCATAGTCAATATTCTTCTTACGGGCATATTCGAGCGCCACTTTCGCGCCTTCTGCCTCGTAGTTAAAGGGAACAACTCCTACTACTCCCTCGGCATCCGCGCCTGCCTGCTTGATCAGAATCTCATTGGCGCACCAGTTGAGGCAAACGAATTGCACGTTATACCCTAAGCTCTTCGCATTCTTAATCGCCAATGCTGCTGGACTAGAGACATTCTGTAAAAAGATGTAGTTAGCGCCGTAGTCGCGAATCTGGGTCAACTGTGGTGTGAGGTCGGTTGCACCACGTGGTGAAGGCACCTCTAGCGGCGTAGCGATCCCCTGCGAATTCGCAAAAGCGGTACCGTCGGCCAGCGGTGATCGACCGAAGGGGCTGTCGTTGATGAGATACGCGAACTTCGGCAGACCACTATTGCCCTTTGCTTTCCAGTCGTCAATGGCCCACTTCATCGCAATGATCAACTGATCGGAATAGGTTGGGGCAACCAGGAAATTATAGGGTGTCTCGGCCGGATTGGCCAGCGTTGCCGAATACGATGCCGAGATAAACGGGATTTTGTCCTCGGTAATCTTGGGGCGTAAGGCTTCAGTATCGCCGGTACCCCAGCCCGAGAAGACTAATACCTTATCTTGCGTAACGAATTTTGTATATAATTCCTCAGCACGTGGCACCTGATACGCATAGTCTTCACTGATCAACTGAAGACGTCGTCCCTTGATACCTCCCTGTTCATTCTTCCATTCGATAAAGGCAATCTGTCCACGGGAATAAGGGGTCCCAACGTCAGCCGTTGCACCGGTCAAGTCAAAGATTGCGCCAACTTTGATCGGCTCGCTACTTGCACCACCACCACCTCCGGCGCCACCACAAGCGGCCAGCAGTGTGGCAAAGAGCGCCAGTACGACCCACCAACCGAACGTCCGTTTCCACCTGTGCATACCATCCTCCTTGCTACACACCTCAATAACTAAACGGCCATAGCCGGAAATAATCTTTAACATTCCGCCACATCTTGACAATGCCTTCAGGCTCGAAGATCAGGAAGAGGATGATCGCTAACCCAAATGCTCCTTGTTGCAAATACGGCAAATACGAGTTAATGTCGGGAACAATGCCACTGAGCGCACGGGCGATGTTAGAGAGGAACGCCGGCAGTAGCACCATAAAAGCTGCGCCGTAGATCGAACCCGAGACGCTTCCCAGGCCGCCGATAATAATCATTGCCAGGTAGAGAATGCTGGTATCGATAGTAAAGCGTTCCCAGGAAATGACACCGCGATAGTGGGCAGTCAGGGCGCCAGCTAAACCGGCAAAGAATGACGAGGTAGCAAAGGCCAGGAGCTTATAGCGGAACAGATCAACACCGATGACCTGAGCGGCAATGTCTTGATCACGAATCGCCACAAACGCACGTCCGGTACGAGTACGGAAGAGATTACTGACAAAAATGACGGTAAAAATCAAGAACACAAGGCATATCCAGTAGAAAGCGAAGTCGTTGTTCCCCAGCCATTCAATCGGTAAACCAAACAGATTATTTGTTGCTCGTGGCAGGGAAAGCGACTCACCAATACCGAGCAGTTTGCCGTGGGTAAGCAACCAGATAATAATCTCTTGTGAGGCCAGGGTGGCGATAGCGAGATACAAACCCTTTAAGCGGAGTGATGGCAACCCGAAGAAGGCGCCAACAGCAGCAGTGAAGAAACTGGCAATAGGAATGGTTAACCACATCGGGGTACCAAGATGAACGGCCAGCAGACCGGCAGTGTAGGCACCAACCGCCAGGAAGCCACCATGACCGATACTGATCTGACCGGTATAACCTACCAGAATATTCAAGCCGATAGCACCGATAGCAGCAATTGCAATAGTGTTGGCTAAGTTAAGCCAGTAGCGGTCGGCAAACCACGGGAAGATCAGCGCTGCCACCAACACCACGACGATCCGTATCCGTTGCGGCCAGTATGGGCGTAGACTGACATCACTGGCGTATGTTGTGTGAAAGGTTCCACTTTGCATCGTTCACACCCTCATCTCTACGTGTCGGGTTACACCCGTTCGATGATCCGCTGCCCAAACAGCCCATACGGTCGCACCAATAGGATCAACAAGAGGACAATGAACGGGACCACTTCGCCTAAACCCCATTCCGGGGGGAGATAGCCACCGGCAAACGATTGCAGCAGACCGATGATCAGTCCGCCAATAATTGCACCTGGGATACTATCGAGACCGCCAAGAATAACGACCGGAAAGACGATCAGGCCAACCCGTGCGATGGTTCCCGATACGCCACCAAAGATGCTCATCAACAGGATGCCGCCAACGGCTGCCGTGATAGCAGCGATTGCCCACGCCACGGCCCACACCTTTTTGACGCTGATTCCCATACTGAGTGCCGCCTGCTGATCATCAGCCACGGCACGCATGGCAATACCTTCACGGCTATAGCGGAAAAAGAGGGTCAAAATAACGAAGAGCGTAATTGCCAGGACGAATGCCCAGATGCGATCAATGCTGACATTGGCACCTAGTATTGTCACCGTGTCGGTTGGTAAAAACTGTGGTGCTGGGCGTGGGGTTGTGCCCCAGATTGCACCGACGATTGCGCGCAGGAGTGAAGAAAGGCCAATCGTAACCATAATCACCGAGATCACCGGTTCACCGATCAGGGGGCGCAGCACTAACTGTTCGATGAGCACTCCAACCAATGCTGCCAGTACCACGGCAACGATCACACCCACCGGCCACCAGAGGCCAAATTGCTCAACCATAGCGTAAGTCAGATACGCACCGATCAACAGCAGCTCACCTTGGGCGAAGTTGATCACATCACTACTCTTGTAAATCAAGACAAAACCGAGCGCAACCAGCGCAAAGATTGCGCCATTTGCAATCCCGCTGAGCGCCAGTTGGATAAACCGATCCATAACCTTCTCCGTATAACCAGTCAGTGAGATGCCACACGTGATGCCGAGGTCGGTATTGACACCGTTGGATCGTCTATTTCCTCGATGTGCAGGCGCGTCTTGATGAGTGCTGTACGGCCATCCTGATAGGTAATCGTCGTCTCAATCTCCAGTTCGTCCTGATCGCTGTACAGGGCTTCGACAATCTCCTGATAGCGTTGCGCAACCAATCGACGGCGAACCTTACGAGTCCGCGTTAATTCACCGTCGTCGGCGTCAAGCTCTTTATGCAGCAACAGAAAGCGGCGAATTCGTGCGGCTGGCGGGAGATCGGCGTTCGCTCGTTCAACATCTTTACGGATCAGAGCGTAGACTTGCGGTTTCTGAGACAGATCGGTATACGTTGTATATGAGATCTGCGCATTTTCCGCCCACTTGCCGACATTCGCAAAATCGATGTTGATCATCGCCGTCACGAAGGGCCAGTCGCCGCCGAACACCACCGCCTCTTTGATGTACGGGCTAAACTTGAGCTTATTTTCAATGAATTGGGGCGAGAACCTCGTGCCATCGTGCAGCGTCATTACATCTTTCGCTCGGTCAATCACGATCAGATGACCGTCTTCATCGAAGTAACCGGCATCGCCACTGTGCAACCAGCCATCTTCCAGTGCTTCGGCAGTGGCTTCCGGATTGCGGTAGTAGCCCACGAAGACTGACGGACTCTTGACCAGGATTTCTCCATTTTCGGCAATCCGTATCTGCGTGTTTGGCAGTGGCGTACCGACCGTTTGAAACTTAATCTGACCATCACGGTGGATCACACTCAGGCCAGCGCTTTCAGTCTGACCATAAACCTGCTTCAGGTTGACGCCAATTGCGTGGTAGAAGCGGAAGACATCAGGGCCGAGTGCAGCGCCACCGGTATAAGCTCGTTTGAGGAAGCGCAAACCGAGATGGTCTTTTAACATCTCGAACACTAGCAGGCGAGCAAGAGCATAGCGCAGGCGCAACCAGAAATCGGGCTGCTTCCCACTAAAACGGGTATCGGCCATCTCGTATCCCTGCTTCATAGCCCATTCAAAGATTGCTCGCTTCAGTGGTGTGGTGTCTTGAATTTTTACCTGCACCTGCGACAGCATATTCTCCCAGATACGGGGCGGTGAGAACATCACCCGCGGCCCAATCTCGCGAATATTTTCTTGCACCGTACTGGCCGACTCGGGGAAGTTGATGGTGAATCCGCACTGCATTCCGGCAGCGACGGTTACCATCTGCTCACCTACCCATGCCAGCGGCAAGAAACTAACAAACTCATCATCTGGGCCAAGTGGGTCAACGGCAAGCAAACCGGCGCCCTGACTGATCATATTGCGATGGGTCAACATCGCCAGCTTTGGTTTACCGGTGGTTCCCGAAGTAGTAGACAGAATGGCTACATCATCGGGCTTGCCGGCGGCCAGCTCAGCTTCAAACAGACCGGGATGCTCGCGATCAAACTTCCGGCCAAGCTCTTCAATATCAGGAAAGTAGGCAAGGTAGGGTTGACGGTAATTCCGCATTCCCTTCGGTTCGTAATAGATAACCTTGAGAACACCTTGGAGCCGTGGCCAGATTTCGATAATTTTATCGACCTGCTCCTGATCCTCGACGACAATCACCTTTGCTTCTGCGGCTGAGACGGTGTAATAAACCTCTTCGGCAACTGAGTCCTGGTAGACGCCGATGGACATAGCGCCAATACTCTGAGCAGCAAACTCGGCGTACAGCCATTCAGGACGGTTATCTCCCAGAATGGCGACCACATCACCGCGTCGCACGCCAAGCGCATAGAGGCCCATCGCAAAGGCACGTACATGATCGGCAAACTGCCGCCAGGTGACTGTCTGCCAAATGCCGTAATCCTTTTCACGCAGAGCGACCTTGTCACCGAAACGTTCGGCATTCTGAAACAACAGCCGTGGAAGTGTAGTCTCTGGTATTTGGATCATTGTCTCACCCGCGTGTCAGATCTGGTAATCAGTACTGACAGGTTGTGGATTCCTACACTATCGCGTGTTCCCGACCAAGATAAGCGTCAATCACTTTCGGATCGCTCCGTACCTCGGCTGGCGTACCGTATGCAATCAGTTGCCCAAATTCGAGCACTGCTACCCGGTCACTAATATCCATAACGACACCCATATCGTGCTCGATCAGGACAATCGTTGTACCGTACTCTTCGTTGATGTCGAGGATGAAGCGGGCCATATCCTCTTTTTCTTCGCTATTCATTCCGGCCATTGGCTCGTCAAGGAGCAACAGGCGTGGATTCATGGCCAGCGCCCGCCCCAGTTCAACGCGCTTTTGCAACCCATACGAGAGCGCGCCGACCATCTTCTTACGAATCGATTGAATTTCGAGCAGATCGATTACCTGCTCGACAAACTCGCGGTGCTCAACCTCTTCACGCTGGGCCCGTCCCCAATAGAAACCGCCACTTAAGACCCCACTGCGCATGTGGATGTGTCGACCGAGCATCAGGTTATCGACAACAGTCATGTGGCGAAACAGCTCAATATTCTGGAAGGAGCGTGCAATCCCCAGCCGGGCAATCTGGTGTGGCGGCAGGCCAATGATGTTCCGTCCTTCAAAGCGAATTTGGCCCTCCTGCGGACGGTATAGCCCGCTAATGCAGTTGAGCAGGCTGGTCTTGCCAGCGCCGTTAGGCCCGATGATTGCCTGAATTGTTCCGGGATAGATATTGAATGTGATCGAAAGGAGCGCTCGCACGCCACCAAAGCTCAGCCCGACGTGGTCAATCTCCATTTGCGGTGCTGGTAGCGTGGTTGAATCATGATGTGTCATGCGATCCTCATCGATGATGCATATCCTCTTTGATAATGCGCAAAGCAGATACGCACCGCTGCGCGATGTATTGAGTGTCACGAACTCGTTATTTCTTTAAAGACATCACCGTTTTTTCGGTATGTCCTATGGGGTGGGGAAATTCCAATCCTTATTATAGCGAAGATTGAGCAATCGTGCAAATGGGGTCTGGTGTGCACAGGGAGGCAGATTTGGCTCTTCTGCGATGATCGAACGTTAAAACGGAGGCAAGAGGGACGAATAGGGCGCCAGGGGAAAAGTGTCGGGACACGACAGCGAGTGTCTGATCCGCCGCAACCTGTGCATCCTGAGTTGTTACCCCACACTTTACTGGCGGCGGACACCAAACAGACACAATCCGGCCAGCGCCAGCCAAAACCAATGCCACAGCCCAAACGGTTGCTGAAAGGCGACGACGACAGAGATAAGGACGAACACTAACCCAAGAACGGCCAGGAGCGCACGGCGATAGACTGGTGACATGGAAAGCCTCACCGCACCACAAAAAAGGCTAACGCGAGCAGGGAAGCAGCCACGAACAAGAGTAGAGAGAAGGCCAGATTTCCCGTCGCACTGATGAGAAAAATCGTCATTGCGATGACGATAATTGCCATCATGATGCAGCCGCGGCGTACACGGCGAATGCTGGTCGTAACGTCAGGGTCTTCTGGTGTTTGTGTCATACAACCTTCATAAATATCTGCTTCCTGCGGTATCTTACCACAAGACGGTGAGCTTGCTAGTTGTAATAGTTTTGCAATCCGAGAATAGTACCAAAGTACTGTATCATTGTACGCTGGCATGCTATACTACAAGTATATACGGACAGAAATCTGCGATCGTAGCGCAGGGGAAAGGAGCTGCCAATGTTTGATCGTGAGACATGGCGGCAGCAGATAGCGGAACGATTTAATAACTTTGCCCGTAACCCGCGGCAAGAGATTCAGATTGCTGGGGTCAGTACCGTGCTCGGTTTCCTTGCCCTGCGCACACTTGAGCCGTTTCTCATTGCATTTCATGAAGAACCGGTAGCGGCTGTCTTAACGCTAGCCGACATTTCGCGTGGACCTGGCGCTAATCATATCGTGCGACGTGCCGGTCATTGGCGTTACCAGGTATCTCATCTCATTGAACGTGAGCTACGGTCGCGCCCTGAGTTGCGCCTTACCATTGAAGAAATCTTGCTAACATTGAATGTCATTCATCTCGCTCGCCAACGGCTTAATAGTTCGCGGGATGAATGGCTGCGGTTAACACTGCTCGCTGAACTTGATACTTTTGAGAGCGGTGATTTTGAACAGTTACGTCGTCAATTGCAAGACCCCGGTTGGCAGAGCCGTTACGAAGCAATTCGTCGCCTGCGCGTGCGCGAAGGTCACTATACCGCTGCTGATCTTGTCCTGCTTCACGATGGTCTGAGTGATAGTGCCTCACACGTGCGAGCAGCCGCTGCTCGTATGCTGGGTCTGATTGCTGGTATCCCACCACAACCGTTGGTGAAGACCCTCATTCGACTGGCTATTCACGACTGCGATCTGGAGACCCGTTTTGCGGCTGCACGGACATTAGGACAACTACGTGACCGCATCGCATCTCCCCAGTTGCTTGATTATCTGGTTGAGTGTTTGGACGACTCCGATAGTTTTGTGCGCTCAGCAGCGGCGCTGGTTGTCAGTCAGTTGGGGGAGATGGCCGGTACAACCCAAATGATTGAACATCTCCTCCCGATGCTTACCGATAATGATGCTTACGCTCGTGAAGCTGCGGCGCGTGCGCTTGGCCGCCTTGGGGTCGCTGCCGCCACAACTACTGTTCTCAATGCGCTGACCCAGGCCGTTGACGATAGCGACCCCAATGTGCACGAAGCGGCCGTTGATGCGATCACCCGTCTGCGCAAGCTCCGTGCAACGTTGCCGCTTAGCCCTAGCCGGCATCCGACTGAGCCTCTAGCCGTGTAGAGATGGGCATGCAGCGGCAAATTAGTGTCTTTGCAGATTGGAACGCTATTCCTACGTTGTTGGCCTTCAGTGATGCACTGGAGGCTGACTGGCAGTTGTCACACGATTATGTATATCTCCTGCGGTTGGTCATCGAAGAGGTTGCCACCAATATTATCAAGTATGGTTATGATGACAACAACCGCGATCAGATTTATCTGTCTTGTCAGTATGACCAGGGAACTCTGACCATTACCATTCGCGATCGTGGTCGCTCGTTCGACCCCCGCGACGCACCTCCCCCTGATCTCAGCAGTGTTGTCGAGCAACGGGCCGTCGGTGGACTCGGTCTCTTTTTTGTGCGCGAATACGCTGACGCGCTCGATTATCGGCACGATCCGGTAAGCGGTTGGAACGAACTAGTGATCACGAAAACGATGACGATGCTGGATCGTTTGCGGAGCCTATCGTTGTTTCAGGTGGTGCCTGAATCAGTACTGGCCGAACTGGCCCCGCGCCTGGCAGAGTGTCGGTTGGCGGCAGGGGAAGTCCTGTTTCATCAGGGTGATCCGGGTAACGAATGTTTTGTGATCTTGAGTGGCGCCGTTGAAGTGATCACATTTGTGAACGGTACTGAACTGCGGCTGGAAGTGTTTCAGGCGGGGCAAATCATCGGCGAGATGAGCCTGATCGACCATAGCCCGCGCTCGGCAACAGTCCGTGCTATCGAACCTAGCCGTCTCGTTGGCTTAAACGAAACCGTTTTTGCCACGCTAATCAGTTCGAGTCCAGCGCTGGCGATGAATATGCTGCGGAGCATTGTCAGTCGGGTGCGCAATACCAATCTGCGCATGATCCACGATCTAGAACGCAAAAATGCCGAGTTGCTAACGGCCTATCAGCAATTACAGGCAGCGCAGGCCGAATTGATTCGCCTCAACCGTCTCGAAGAGGAGTTAGACATCGCCCGTCGTATTCAGCAATCGTTCTTGCCGCGTGTCCTTCCCCAACCGCCAGGCTGGCGAATCGCTGGCTTCAGCCGGGGGGCACAGGCGGTCGGTGGTGATTTTTTCGATACGATCACCCTTCCTGACGGTCGTGTTGGGTTGGTAGTTGCCGACGCCTGTGGCAAGGGGGTAACAGCGGCCCTGTTTGTTGCCCTCAGCCGATCATTGCTCCGCGCCGCCTCGCAGGCAGTTGGTCTGCCCCAACGTGATAGCAACGATAGCGCAGCAGTGTTGCGCCATGCAGTCAGTCTCACCAACGACTATATTTGTCGTGAGCACGGTGACGCCAACATGTTTATCACGCTCTTCTACGGCTTGCTCGATCCGAGAAGCGGTGTCGTGACCTATATCAATGCCGGTCATAATCCACCGCTACGGGTTAGCCCTAACGGCGATCTGGTCGAAGAATTGCAAGAAGGTTCCCTGCCGATAGGGATCATTGCCGCACAGACGTATGATGTGCACGAATTGCAGCTTAACCTTGGCGAAAAATTGGTTGCGTTTAGTGATGGGATTACGGAGGCAATGAATCCTGCCGGCGAGTTATTTAGTGATGAACGGTTACAAACCTATCTCCAGACTCACGCTCAGCAATCGGCCGCCGATCTGGTGACCGGGCTGGTAGCGGCGGTTGACACATTCGCTGCCGGAGCACCGCAGGCTGATGATATTACGTTGTTGATCGTCGAGCGATTAGCGAGCGATTAGGAAATACACTGGATGGCGAAGAGTGTAGGGCAGGGCGATCTTCTTCATCTGCGGGAGTGTACGATGGTGATTGCCACGCTGGTCAATGAGAGTGGTAGGTATGAACCATCACCCGTCAGCGTGGTATAATGCCTGCATCCTGCAACGTGGTAAAGCGGGCGACTCTCCGCTAGAAAGAGAGATTTCGGCGTGAAAACCGATCGTGTAGATGATGTACTCATTATCAGTCTGCCAGCTCGTCTCGATGCGGCTGGTATTGCAGCAATCGAGCATGAATTAGCTGAAATGATGAACCAGCATCGCGGGAAAGTACTGGCCGATATGAGCGAAGTTAACTTTGTGGCGAGTCTGGCCTTGCGAATGTTGCTGACCAATCTGCGTGCTGTACAAGCCTACGGTGGCGATCTCCGTCTGTGTCATTTGCAACCACAAATTGCCGAAATATTTCGTAAAAGCCGGTTTGATACGCTGTTCAAGATTTATCCCGACCGCGAATCTGCGTTAGCGGCGTATCGTAGTCACTAGGCAGTTTTTTTACTCCTTCTCGCAACCACGCCTGAAATGGCTCCTCTTCTGGAATGAGGGGCATGTTCATCCTGCCAACGAACACCGCGTCATCTGTTTCTCGAAGAGAGACAGCAGCGGGTTGCATCCATCAGGCTCGCGTCGTGTTGCACCACAGAGGTCACAGAGGAAACGGAGCAGATGAGGGGTTCTAAGAGTTTGATTGAAAACCCAGATTTCTCATCGGGCACGTACCGTACCCGTGCAATCATTGTATGCGGAATTGCCAACATCCCCCCTTCCTCTCCCGCAGTGCGGGAGAGGAAGGGGGCCGAGGGGAAGGTGAGGGGGTCCAGGCGTGCTCCGCAGCATCGGTGCTGAACCCGATGCCACCTGTTTCTATCGCGCCAAAGCGACGTATGCGTTCCCCACCAACGTTTCCCTATGGTCCTTATCGAAAGCCCGGATTGTTGATGAGGCGCTTCGTTACTCACCACTTCAGCCGACGACCCTGCTGAGCGCCTGACCCATGAGTTTCTGATCACGCTCTACACTGGTGAATATTGATCCCGTGCACAAACAACAGCTAGCTCCACCAGCGGTCGAGAATCTCGATCAGTAGTCGGCTATGCCGGATGAGGTCTGCGAGCGGAACATACTCATCGGGGGCAAAGAGCGCGCTTACCGTTGGCGTAAAACCAACACTTGCCGTAGGAATGGGATGCTGCCCGACCAACAAGCTAAACGGTACTGTATACGGACCGGCCGGTACCACCGATAGAGGACGTTCAAACACCGTCGCCCCGATAGTAGCAACGCGGCTCACGAAGGGGTTATCAGTCGCCGTGACCAATGGTGGGTATCCGCCGGGCAACCGTTCGAGGGCAATATCGGCAAACCCTTTATCGTGAAGGTGTTGCTGTATCAATGTCACTGTGGTGTCAGGTTGCTGATGCGGGACTAACTGGATGTCGAGCAATGCACTGGCTTGTGCCGGTATTGCTGGTGTATCACCGGCAGGTTCAACGGTTAATCTGCTCACATTACAGGTGGGAAGAGTGACTTCTGAACGACTCAGTGCCGCACCGTCGATACCAAAGAGAAATTGGTCGATCTGCCAGGCCTGACGACGAGTAGCAGCGGCCAGTTGCAACTGACGAATGACCGCATTATCGGTGCGCGATGGGCCTTCGACAGCATCGTAAAAACCTTCGATGCGCACATCTTCGTCGTCACCTTTCAGCGAAGCCACAGCCCAGATCAGACGCCAGAGTGGATTAGCGACACTGGCTGCAAAGCCAGGTGGTAAGGGATAAGCCGGGCCGTGAGCGGTTAGACGCAGGCGAATCCATCCCTTACTGCCACTGGCACAGATAGGTGTGCCGGTAACATCCCGATCACCAATACTGGCCAGGATCGCATCACATTGCAAGAGATCATCGTGCGCTCGTAATGCTTCAGCTAAACCGGCGCTACCGATCAGGGCAGCCCCTTCGATGACCAGGGTGACACCACACGGCAGTTCACCTTCACGTTGCAAAATGGTTTGCAATGCAGCAAGATGAGCAGCCAGCGCACCTTTACCGCCGGCCACACCTCGTCCGAACAGCTTATCATCACGCTCGGCAAGATCAAAGGGTTCGTGCGACCAGTGACGCCACGGGCCGGTCGGCGGTGTATCGTAATGGTGATATAGCAAGATCGTCTGTGAACGCCGACCCGCACGACGGGCAATGACCACTGGCGCCATACCGGTGGTTGCGATGCGCACATGCATCCCAAGCTGTCGGACGAAGAGTGCGATGAATTCAGCGGTATCGTGCAACTCTTCGATCTGACCACTGGTCGATGGTCGCCGGCAGAGGTGCCGTAATATTTGCACAAGCTGTTCAGTTGACGGCGGTGCGTGTACAGTCACCCAAGCACCCTTTCTCAGGATCAATATCGTGTTTGGTGAACGAATTATAACACGGTGTTTACTGCCTACTGCATCATGACCATGGTAGAATAAAGTGCGAAATGTCACATTATTCTTGCAATCTGCGACTGTCAGGTCGCAGCGGGAGGAAGTTACATGGAACCCCGGCACCGCACCTTTGTTACCTTTGCCTGGCTGAATGTCGGGTACAACCTGTTGGTTATCATGTGGGGCGCATTTGTCCGTGCCACCGGTTCCGGCGCCGGTTGTGGTGATCACTGGCCGTTGTGTGACGGACAGGTTATCCCTCGTGCGCCTGATGTAGCGCAGCTTATTGAGTTTTCGCATCGCGTCACCAGTGGCATTGCACTGCTCTTAACGATTGTTCTGTTGGTTTGGGCCTTACGATTGTTTGCTGCCGGTCATCCGGCCCGTCGGGCTGCGATTGCCGCGATGGTGCTCATGATTGTTGAGTCGCTGATCGGTGCCGCCTTAGTCCTTTTCCAACTGGTTGCGCACGATGCGTCATTAACCCGAGCCTTATCGTTGGGTCTCCATCTGATCAATACATTCCTGCTTATCGGTGCAATGGCGCTTACCGCCTGGTATGCCGGTGGCAAACCGGCGCCCGATCTGCGGGGCAAAGGTGGATTGTTGGCCCTGCTCATTGCTGCATTGGTTGGCACGGCGTTGGTTGGTTCGAGCGGTGCAGTAACCGCGCTAGGTGATACACTTTTGCAATTGGGGGTCTTACCCGGCGGGGTCTCGCAGCCGATCAATCGCGATAGCCATCCGCTGGTACTGATGCGCATTATCCATCCGGTGCTGGGCACGCTGGTCGGATTAGCAATGATTTCATTGGCGCAACGAGCTATACGTTACGATCCCTCACCGACAACCCGTCGCCTGGCATGGGCTACGGCGACAATCTTTGTCAGCCAAATCTTTTTGGGTGCGTTGAATGTAATGCTTAAGGCACCGGTTTGGATGCAACTGATTCACCTGCTCTTCGCCGATCTGGCATGGCTAGCCCTGGTCTTGTTGAGTGCAACGCTGTTAGCCCGACCGAGTGATGTGCGGATCGCGCAGGCGACATCAGCTTCTGCTCCAGCTCGTTCGGTATAGCAACTTTGTTTCGCGAATGATCTGTCGTGCATTGTGAGCGATAAGGCTGTAAAGCACGCTCCTCTCTCCTCGCACTTCTCGGCCCCTTCCTCTGCACTCAGCGAGAGGAAGGGCCGCCTGAGCCAGATAAACCCATTCCGCTCATGTTCGACCACTACTGTCAGGAAAAAAGAACGTTGCGTTACTTGAACCGGTACTATGACGACTTCCATAATGAGTGGACTATAGTCATATTGTGATACAGCCAGAATTGTAGTATAACCAATTTTAAAGGGTATCCTATTTTGTTGTGTTCTTGCCCAGGAGGCCCACGAATGGCATTACATGGATCATTGCAGCAAGTGCCGTTACGCGAATTGATTGATCTGGCCGTGTACAGTGCTCTATCTGGCTCGCTTGATATTGATGGTGAACGGTCGGGACGGATTTATTTTTCCAATGGGCAGATATATCACGTTGAATGTGACGGACAAATCGGGATCGAGGCGCTGGGAATGCTGCTCAATGTCCAGCAGGGAATGTTTAATGTTACCAGTGGTGCGTACAGCGAACAGCAATCGGTATGGGGCGATGCAGAGACATTGTTGCGTAACGCTGAGCACACAGCCCTGCGCTGGCGGCGCTTATGGCATCAGGTGCCTTCCCTGGAACTGGTTCCGGTGTTGACTGTACCTCGCGAGGTAGCATTGCAGAAGACGAACGTGGCGTTGCATCTCTTACTTGAGGTGATAGATGGACGCAAGCGGCTGAGCGATATTGCCTGTGAACTGCGGTGGGCAGCGATAGATGTGGTTGAAGGTATTGCACAGTTGGTTGCGCAACAGGTTGTTCGTCTTGAATCGGTCGCAACAGAACGAGGAGAGCATAAGCCAGCATTGCAACCGAAGCAACAATCGGCGGTCGTACCATCGCTCGACCGGCTGCTGTCAATCCTGCGTTCGTGATACGGGTTGTATGAGGGTGTAAGGAGAGGGGAAGGGCTTCAGCCCTTCCTCTCTTTTTGATGTCACTGGTAGGGATGGCCGAGCCTGGTATTTTCATCTTTCGCCCCTCACCTTCCCCTCGCCTCCTTCCTTTCTCGTCAGGGGCGAGGAAGGGGGGTGGCAAGAAGCCTTTATGGCACTAAAAGATGAAACTGCTAAAAATGTCAATCCGGTCTTCATCCTTATATCCTTCCCTGCCATCTGCTATACTACCCGTATATCTATCACACTATTGATGTACCTCATGGAGGTTGATATGCAGATAACCCTCCCCAGCGGTGTACGTCTACGCTACGATGATGAAGGAACCGGGCGCCCGGTTGTCTTGCTGCATGCGTTCCCATTGAGTGCAGCGTTATGGCGTGTTCAGTTAATGAGTTTGCGCGATCGAATGCGAATGATTGCTCCTGATCTCCGCGGTTTTGGTGGCTCAGGAGAAAATCCGCTCGTTCAGTCGCTCGATGACTACGCATCTGACGTGCTAGAGCTGCTCGATGCGTTGGGGCTTGAACGGGTTGTGCTGGCCGGGTTATCGATGGGCGGATACATTGCCTTTGCCCTGTTGCGACGAGCACCAGAACGGATCAGTGGTCTGGTACTGGCTGATACGCGCGCCACTGCCGATAGTGATGAGGTTCGTGCGACGCGGGCAGCCAATGCCGAGCTTGTGTTACGCGAAGGGAGTGCGGCGCTCGCCAGCAGGGTATTGCCCAATCTGGTTGCGCCACAAGCGAGTGAAGCACTCCGGGCTGAGCTATTACAGATTGCGGCCGCCAATCCGCCGGAAGGAATTGCGGCTGCGCTTCACGCGATGGCCGCACGCCCAGACTCGACCTCATTACTTGCCAATATTCGTGTGCCAACAACCGTGGTGGTTGGCGCCGAAGACGCGCTGACGCCGCCTGCCGAAGCGCGCACGATGCATGAAGCCATTCCAGAGAGCCGCTTCGTTGTAATCCCTGGGGCGGGTCACCTCAGTGCTATTGAACGACCGGCTGAATTTAATCTGGCGCTGGTCGAGCTGGTAATGAAGGTTGATGCGCTACAGCAACAGTAGGTTTGCTTGGTAGCTCGCTAGCGCGATGCGCCTGGTACTCCAGCCTTTTTGTCAGCCCCTGCCTCTCGCAAGCGGTGTGAGGCAGGGGGTAGAGACTAATTACGCAACATCACCTACCGCTCATCATAGAGGGTTTACCTCGTCTACCGCGCATGTCTATTAGCTTTTTGTTCACGCACCGGTGTCATCGAGTGCGGCTAACAGCAGATCGCCTTCAGCGGGTGAGATGCGGCCTTCGGCGACCATTTGTAAAATTGAAGCACGCTGCTGTTCACGTTCAGCATCGTTGAGCGGTGTTTGAGAGGACGGGTTGCGAAGCTGAATGGTTGGGCCGGTCGCCGGTGGTGGTGGGGTAGGTGGTTGGGGCGGCTGTGGCGCTGCCGATGGTTGGGGTGGCTGAGGCGCTGTTGGTGGTTGAGGTGGCTGAATCCGGCTCAGTGCCCGCTCGACCGCTTCGAGAGCGCTACTCAAACCGGTAGCTGCGGCCTGACGCGCTTGATCTTTGATCCGCTCGATACGTTCGGGATCGAGTCGCCATTCACGCTGATTAATCCGCACCCGTACCTGTTCAGAACCGGATGTATCGCGCCAGCGCTGAGCCTGGGCGGAGAAGCGTTCGGCAACATCACGAGCACGTTTGGCAGCATCGGGATCACTACCGGATAGTGCACGGCGGAGTTCAGATGCTAACTCTCGGCCCAGTTCGCTGAGTTCGCGACCCAACTCACGGCCCAGTTCGCTTAATTCTTTGCCTAACTGCGCGCTGATACTGCTGAACGAACCGGGATGATCGGTACCTTTTATCATCAGATCACCACCAACATGCAGATGGATGCTGGCTGTACCGTTCCCATAACGTAGTTCGACCGTTTGGCCGGACAATGATGGGTGTCCTTCGATACCGCTGATTTCACCACCGACAACAGCCGTCACTGTAACATCAGGCGACTCGGGAAGAACAATGGTTGCATCGCCGGCAACGCGGGCTTGCAGCGTTGTGTGAGCGGTGATCGCGGCCCGTAACCAGAGGTCACCACCGATGGTGTTAAGCGTAACGGTACCGGTCGCCTGTTCAATCGTACAATCACCGCCAACCGTACCGATTGTCAACTCCCTCGTGATGTTCCCGATCTCCAGATCACCACCGATGGTCGTTATACGACCGGTAGCAAGGGTGCCTGTCTCAACATCGCCAGCGACCGTCTCGACAGTAAGCTGATCGATCTGGGCTTCTGTCGTATCAATATCGCCACTCACTACGAGGCACTGGACACTGCTGGCCTGCCCGCGGATCGTTAGATCACCGTTTACCCGGTCGAGGGTTACACTGGCGGTACCGGTGGTTACCAGTGCCACATCACCGTTTACACTCCTGATCTGCACCTGTTCACTTAAACCGCTGAGTTCGAGATCACCGGCAACCTGATCGAGCGACAGACTCAGCACACCACGACCGGTCAGATCACCGTTCACGCCTGTCAGACGGACAACCGGTACGTCGGTTAATGTGACATCACTTTGAATATCGCTCGTGACAATTAGTTCAGCGACGGCGGAAGCTGTCAGATCACCATTGACAACGCCGATGGTTACCTGTTCGGTAATCTGGCGTAACGTGAGATCACCACTGATATGGTCAATACTCACGCGGCGCAGATGTGTCACGTGCGCGTCGCCATGGATCGTCGCAATGTGAACTTCGGCGCTCTGCGGCAATTTGAGCACGAGATCGCTCTGGCATGGACTCAACGCCAGACCGCTTTCCTGAGCTTGTATTGTTACCTGTTCATCGTCACATTGCCATTCGAGCAGTGGTTCCGCCCAACCGCGAATCGTCAGATCGCCGTGAACTGCCTGAATGACCAGGGTGACCGGTACATCGACGGGAATTTGCTGTTTCATACAAGACTCCTTAATGATCTGAAGTGCAGGCATAGCGTTTATTCGACAATAATTTCGATCCGTTCGTCCTCTTCCAAGTCTTGCCATTCGAGCAGCAGGCCTGTTGTTCCACGTTCAACGCTGCGGATCAGGTCTTCGAGGGCACTACCTTGCAATTGGGGCGCCAGACGTGCACCAAGACGCAGTCCAACATTGATTAGGCTCACCGGAATAGCGACTGATGCTTTCAGCCGTTGTGATGACAAGTCGGTAACGCGAATCCGTACCAGTCGCGCCTGTAACCGTTCGAGTGGTCGCGGATCAGCGCTGAGAGCGTCGAGCAGGCGAGCAGCTTCGGCAGCCGAAAGTTGTCCCTGCTCAACCATCTGTAAAATTCGATGACGTTCTTCATTTACGCTGTTCATGTTCCGTTCCTTTTAGCAAGCGCAGGGCCTCCTCAACCGAAATTTCACGGGCCGCCAGGCGGTCGAGAATCTGGCGTCGATCAAGCCGTGGTTCCTGTTCGGGGGTACCCCCCAGAAGTGCGACAATTTCATCGAGACGGGCACGGGCAGTGTTGTAAGCAATGTCAAGTTCAGCAGCGAGCCGCTGAATATTGCCGCGGTTCTTAACAAGCAATTCGACAAAGGTCAGTTGTTCGGGGGAAAGCCGACCAATCCAGCCGAGGCTGAAGCGTCCTTCAATCACGATTCCGCTATCAGGTGATTCGAGACGGGTGACGATTAATTCGCCACCGGTGATAGGGTCGCGGGTAAGTAAGGGATACACGGGAACCTCCTTTAACGGGCATACGTCAGGCGACGAGAACGACGGTCAGCGGCGTAGCGGAGCAGGCTGGCGCCCAGCCGCACCAAGAGTAAGCCTGCCCAGCGGGCAAGGCGACGCCTGAAGCGTGAAGGTGGAAGGTGATGTCGATGCGCAAGCTGCGCATAGCGCTCGTTTAGCTCGCGTGCGTGAAGTTTCTCGTGGTGGTACAGTTCTCGGAGCATCTTTCCTCCTTCTTATCATCAAGATGGTAATATTTGCCATTTGTGATGAAATATTATCACCTTGTATGGAGAAAGTCAATAGTTGAAATGGCTATTTTTACCAATAGTTTAAAAAATAATGGTAATGAGATGATAGGCAGGCAAACGGTGATTGCCGGTGGCATACAGTGCGCCGACAATACGGGAATGCGAGAGCAGATGGGGATCGGCGGACAAGCTACGGTAATCCTCTTTTGTCAGCGCGGTGACAGGAACAATGAACGAGCAGCACCGTTCCCTTGCTAAAGCGGGTACACTTAGAGCCTAACCGAATAATTGTCTCACAGTACAGCGGATGAACCCATGAAACCTGATAATAGATGTACGGGCGCAGCGCCGCTGCACCCCAACCGATCTTCTTCTGCGACAGGGTATTCCGGATAGACTCTTAGAGCGATGAGGAAGATACACGTATTGGAGAAGCGCAACGATGTCCAACACGACAGCACCGTTACCAACCGCATTACGACCGCTCAAACGACTAGCAGCATTCACCAGCAATCTCGTGCTGGTCTTGATCTGCATGCTTGGCGCGATTGCTTTTCTCTATCCCTTTTTCCTGGGACGGGCTGAAACAGGCTTTACGGCAGCGCATGCCACTACTGCTCCCATCTTCTTTGCCCTCCTTGGTCCGGCATTGCTGATCGTTTTGATTGCCGAACTCAGCGCTGGCCGGCTCAACACGCGCATGGTTGCCGTGCTTGGAGTGCTCACCGGGGTTGTCGCCATCTTACGGCTACCGGCCGGGCCGGGCGACTCACCGACCTTCTTTTTTCTCATCATTCTGGTTGGTTACACCTATGGAGCGCGTTTTGGTTTTCTACTTGGCGCGTTAGCCTTGCTCGTTTCGGCACTGTTGACCGGTGGTGTCGGTCCCTGGCTCCCATTTCAAATGTTTGTCAGTGGCTGGATGGGAATGAGCGCCGGTCTTCTCGGTCGATTGGGAAAGTATCTACGTGCAGGGGGATGGGTTGAAATTGGCTTCCTCAGTGCTTTTGGTTACGGTTGGGGATTCCTCTTCGGTGGTTTGATGAATCTCTGGTTCTGGCCATTTGCGCCGCCCGGTGAGTTGGGTTGGATACCCGGCAGCGGTCTGCGCGAGACAATTCAGCAGTATATGACCTTCTACCTCGTGACGTCGCTGGCATGGGATGCGGTACGGGCCATCGGCAATGCAATCTTGATCGCACTCTTAGGGCGTACTGTGCTCAAAGAATTGCGTCGCTTTCGTGACCGCTTTTGGTTCACGGTCGAGGATGCACCTCCATCCTAGCCGTGCCCTGCTAGGGGGATGTTTCTCTGCCGCTTCTACGCACACTGCTGCGCTTGTTTCGCTTTTCTTTTCACACTCTTCTCATCGCTGCTGGGGAGGCTGAGAACATCAAAACACCATCCACGGCTGAGCACCTGGTTCATTTGCTGAAGGATAGCGGTAAGGAGCACCATACACGGTTTGTACAGATGGGGATGACGGGATAAAAACCCCCGCCTCTGCATCACAGAGGCGGGGTGCAAGGAGGAGAGGGATATTTTGTCTACTACTTAGCCAGCGCGCCACTCACGCTACCGCCTGCCGGTGTGCCAACCAGATCGGGATAGGCCTGCACGCCGTGCTCACCAATATCGAGGCCAGCCTCTTCCTCTTCCTTACTCACGCGCAGACCAATGGTGGCCTTGATTGCGAAGAACATCAGCGCTGTAGTTGCTACCGTCCACAGACCGATTGCCACCACACCGACAATCTGCGAGATGAGCAGTGTTAAACCGCCGCCGTAGAACAACCCCGTCGTACCGGTGTTGCCAGGAATTGAGGCAAACAAGCCAACGGCTAACGTGCCCCAGATACCACTAAACAGGTGCACCGGTACTGCGCCGACCGGATCATCAATCTTAAGCTTTTCGAGGAGTTCAGCCGAGAAGACGACGATTGGTCCGGCGATGAAGCCAATGATAATTGACGACAGCGGATCAACGTAAGCACAGCCAGCCGTAATCGCAACCAGACCGCCAAGGACACCATTGAGGGTCTGTCCCAAGTCGGGCTTCCCGTAGCGCAGCCAGGCGGTGAAGAGAGCGCCCAGCGCACCGGCTGCCGCTGCCAGATTGGTCGTCACTGCAACCATAGCAACTGCATCAGCATCGCCCTGCGAAGCAATTGCCAACTGTGAACCGGGGTTGAAACCAAACCAGCCGAGCCAGAGAATGAAGGTGCCAAGTGCAGCCAGTGACATATTGTGACCAGGGATCGCTCGCGGCTTGCCATCAGGTCCGAAACGACCAAGGCGTGGACCAAGGATCATCGCCCCGATCAGTGAAGCCCAGCCACCGACGCTGTGCACCACCGTGCTACCGGCAAAGTCGGTGAAGCCCCAGTTGCCCTCGGTGCTACCACTGTACGTATTCAGCCAGCCAGAGCCACTCCAGACCCAGTGTACAACGACCGGATAGATGAAGAGAGAAATAATGAAGCTATAGACCAGGTACGCGGTAAACTTTGTGCGCTCGGCCATTGCACCGGCGACAATTGTCGCAGCAGTACCGGCAAACACGACCTGGAAGAGCCAGCTTGCTAATACCGGTACCTCTCCCTCAGCAGTGATTGCCGAAAGGAAAAACTGGTCGGTGCCGATAAATCCTCCCGCCGAAGTGCCGTAAGCAAGGCCCCAACCTACCGCCCAGAAGGCGATTGAACACATTACGAAGTCCATCAAATTCTTAAACAGGATGTTCGTGGTGTTTTTCGAGCGGGTCAAACCGGCCGTGAGCATTGCAAAACCGGCCTGCATAAAGAAGACCAGGAAAGCAGATACAAGTAGGAAGAACGTGTTCATTGCTACCGCCAGCTCGGTAGTGGTAGGTCCTTCCTGAGCAAAAGCGCGTCCACTTCCTATGAACCAGAGACCAAGGCCGAAGCCGAGACCGAGACCGATCTTTGTGCGCCATGCAAGCTTCATGTGAACTACTCCTTGTATCCTGCACTTAAACAGCTCCTGCATGTGATGAATGTAAGGTCTTCTGAAAGAGACCAGCATTCATTTGGACATTTTGCACAAACCATCTGCCTCTGCCTCGTCGCAGGCCGAATGGGCACCATCGCGTTCGCAAGAAGCCGATTGCTCTTGCTATGAACTTGTAAAAGGAATACTGGGCAAATGATGGTGTTACTCGAAAGCGATCTTCCTCTTTACGTCAGCGGTTCAAGCTGCAACAATGCAGAAGATGTCCGCGTAACGCACGCTCACCCCCTTACTATCAGTGCATCGTGGCAGTCATTTATTTGTGCTTTTGTAGACGCTGGTATGATAACAGGCTTTAATGACGCTGCCAATGGATAGGAGTGCCAATATCTGTGTAGAGGGGATTGGATGTTTTGTCTAAATCAGATCACTATACTGGTGCAGTGAGGGTGCATCATAATCGGATAACATCAGCCCCTGGTCGTTACAATGCCAGGGATCGACACTACCGCATCCGCATCATTGCTCATCCTGGGATTACCATCGTACATCACTGTGGGCAGGTAGGGGAACCCGCCCCTACCTTCTCACTTCTCCCTCTGGTTACCTTCGTGCAAGAGCCAGATGAGCTTCGTGGAGCAGCCGTTCGGTTGTATCCCAACCAACACAGCCATCGGTAAGTGACACACCGTAACGCAGAGCGCTGCGGTCGGCGACCAGTGGTTGTTTGCCCTCGAAGAGATTACTTTCAAGCATCATCCCGATAATCGGCAGCGACTCCTCGACCATGTAGCCGAGGACTGTCTGCCAAACAGCTTCCTGACGACGGAAATCACCACCAGAGTTAGCATGGCTACAGTCGATCATCACTGCCGGAGTGCGTTCGGCCTCGCGCATGAGACGGGTTGCCTGCACAATGTATTCCAGGTGATAGTTTGGGCCATAACGACCACCCCGCAAGATCACGAAGCTGTCGGGATTACCGGTCGTGCGTACCACCGCACTGCGTCCGTCTTCATCGATCCCTAGAAAGCTGTGTGGAACCGCTGCTGAAACGCAGGCATTCACCGCTACCTGAATACCGCCATCGGTGCCATTCTTGAACCCAACCGGCATCGAGACACCACTAGCTAATGCGCGATGCGTTTGAGCTTCACTGGTACGGGCGCCAATGGTTGCCAGACTGATCTGGTCGTCAAGATATTGTGGGCTGATTGGGTCGAGCATTTCGGTTGCCACCGGCACACCCAGCTCGTTAATGGCGAGTAATAGTTGGCGCGCAATCCGTAGTCCCGCAGCCATATCAAATGATCCATCGAGATGTGGGTCGTTAATCAGCCCACGCCAACCTACGGTGGTGCGCGGTTTTTCGAGGTAAGTGCGCATCACGATCAGGAGCTGATCGCCTAGTGGTTCCTGCAATGCCTGTAAGCGGCGGGCATATTCAAGAGCAGCTTCGGGATCGTGGATCGAGCACGGACCAACAACCATGATGCGGCGATGGTCTTCACCGCGCAAGATGCGTCGGATCGCCGCTCGTGTTTCGGCGACCGTCTGGGCTGCGGTCGGCGTGATGGGTAGCTCGTTCTTCAGCGTTCGCGGTGGCATGAGTGGCGTAAGTTCGCGAACGTGTAGGTTTGCTAATGGAGTCTGGCTCATACGACTAACGGTTTCTCCTATAGTTTCTGGTCAAAATGAAGTATAACGCGGTTTCGTGCTCTCCATATTAAGGTAGGTTACTGCCGGTAGACGATTTTCAGCTCCTCACGAGCCGGTCATAATCCGCTCATAAGCTACTCGTAGCGCAGTTACTTCCTCATTGCTTAATGGCATGAGTGGCAAGCGCAGGGCTGTTTCCGGCAAGTCACTCGTCCAGGTCAAGGCGGCTTTGAGTGCGGGTGGTGTATTGATCGGATCAATCAGGTCGCGCACTGCGCTGAGCCGGGCCTGAGCTGCCGAAACGTCACCACCCTGGTGGAAGGCATCGAAGACGGCACGGGCCAGTTTCGGGAAGGCGCTAGAGAGGGCTGTAATTGCGCCTGCCGCACCGCCAGCCAGCGCACGGGCGATGAGACGGTCGCTCCCGGTGAAGATGCGCAACTGGGGATAACGATCGATCAGCATTTTAGAGTGTTCCCAATCACCGCTACTGTCTTTTATACCGTAAAACTGTTCGCCATGGCTTGCTAGCAGGCCGTCAATAATAGGAGTAGTGATAGGCACGCCAGTGACTTGTGGAATATGGTAGAGCATGACCCGTGCTTCGGCCGGTAGCGCATCGCACAGCGCCCGGAAGTAGGCGAGAATCCCAGCCTCGCTCGGTTGCTTGATGTAAAATGGTGGCATCACCAGAATTGCGTCAACACCCAGGTCTACCGCAGCACGACTGAGCGCTATCGTATCGGTAAGCGCTGCGCAGCCGGTGCCGGCAATAACACTCAGTTCACCACGGTGGGCCATAATGATTTCAAGCGTGCGAATCCGTTCGGCAACACTCATGGAGGGTCCTTCGCCGGTTGTTCCTAGCGCCAATACCCCGTGTAAACCGCCATCAGCCAGGAAACGCAGGTATCCCGGAAGCCATTCGTAATCGACCGGTCCAACATCGCTAACAAAGGGGGTAAGCATTGCACTGATGATGCCACGAATGTCTGCCATTGTCGTATCTCCTTTCACCGTGTTGATACCTGTCTAATGCCATACAAAAAGTGTACAGCCACATCCTTTGTCGTCGTGATCATCTTCCTGATAACCGGTAGATACCAATCATCTCAGGAGAGGCCAGGCTGCCTTTCCGCTGGCTTCACTCTACCATAAGTTGCCGTTTACGATACATGGTGTAGAATCAACCGGCGAGGACATGCAGATGTACACGAACCAAGAAGGCGGTCTATGAAAGGTCTTGTGCTCAGCGGTGGTAAAGGAACCCGACTGCGACCGATCACGTATACCAGTGCGAAACAACTGGTACCGGTCGCAAATAAGCCGGTACTTTTTCGGGTTATTGAGGCGATCCGTGATGCGGGGATTACCGATATTGGTATCGTCATCGGTGATACGGGCGATGAGATTCGGGCAGCAGTGGGCAATGGTCGGCGCTGGGGAGTAAAGATTTCCTACATCCCGCAAGAAGCGCCGCTTGGGCTGGCCCATGCCGTAAAGATCAGTCGCGAGTTTCTCGGAGATGAACGGTTTGTGATGTTTCTGGGTGATAACTGTATTCAAGGCGGGATCAGCTCATTGATCGAGCAATTTGGGCAGAGTGATTACAATGCCCAAATTGTACTGAAGAAGGTAAGTGACCCACGCTCGTTTGGCGTAGCGGAACTCGATGACGACGGGCGTGTTGTGCGCCTAGTTGAGAAGCCGCGCGAGCCGAAGTCTGATCTCGCATTGGTTGGTATCTATATGTTCGACCACCACATTTTTGAAGCGGTTGAGGCGATCCGACCATCGGCACGCGGTGAGCTTGAGATCACCGATGCGATTCAGTGGCTGGTTAGCAACGGCTATCGGGTCTATCCCTACGTTCATGAAGGGTGGTGGATCGATACCGGTAAAAAGGATGACATGCTCGAGGCGAATCGTCTTGTCCTTGAAGAGCTTGAACCTGCCGTACATGGGTATGTGGATCGCGACTCGCAGCTTATCGGGAAGGTGATTATCGAGCCAGGGGCTGAGATCATTAACAGTACGATCCGTGGGCCAGCGATTATCGGCGAGCATACGCGGATTGTGAATGCGTATGTTGGCCCGTTTACCTCAATTTATCACCACTGTCACATCGAAGAATGCGAAATTGAGCACAGTATTGTGCTTGAATACTGTACCATCCGTGGTCTCCCGCATCGCCTGGAAGATAGCTTGATCGGGCGGAACGTGGAGATTACCCGTAGTCCGTTGCGCCCGAAGGCGTACCGCTTTATGCTGGGCGACAATAGTACGGTTGGCGTGTTGTGAAGCGGAGGTTTTCCAAAGTTTTTACTCTCCCCTCCAGTGGGATAGCGTGGTATAGACTCCTGACCTGACCGCCGTGCGAGCGGATGTCATAGCTTCTCGTTGGGGGTGGTCTGCCCTACCCCTCTTAGCTCGCTCATCATGTGCGTAGGGGCGGGTTTCCCTGCCCCTGGGCAAGGTGATGCCAGCGATACTCTACCACCCTTGAATTGATGAGTGCTATTCATCGGTTGCTGAATCGTGTTCAGCGAATGGCACCGAAAACGCCACCATACTCTTGTTTTGAGCCGGTCTTACGCAGTTTCGTCAGCGGCTATCTCCAGCCAGATCGCGTAGACGGTATTTTTCGCCACCCCGAGTTCCTGGGCCGTCTGGCGTACAGCGGCGCTGCCGCTCAACCCTGCGGCGCGCAATCGTTGTAAGTGAGCTGCAATCACTGCCGAATCAACAGTTGGCGGAACGGTACGTAAACGTTGGCGATCACGTTTACGGGTGGCTGCTACCTCGGCCCCAGCGATCACGATGGTAAATTCACCACGGGGCATCTGATGGGCAAAGTGAGTCAGTAGCTCCGCTGCTGTACCACGGAAGATTGCCTCGAAGCGCTTGGTCAGGTCGTTGGCGACCGCCAGTTGACGCTGACCAAGAATGGTATCTATGTCTGCTAGTGTCTCAAGCAGACGGTGCGGGGTCTCGAAACAGATCACAGTCAGGGTAAGATCGGCGATTTCTTGCAGTAGCTCACGCCGTTCGCGCTGCTGACGGGGGAGAAAGCCGATAAAGGCAAAGCGGTCGGTTGCCATACCCGATGCCACCAGCGCAGCGATGGGTGCGCTAGGGCCAGGCACAGGTGTGATCGTATGACCAGCGGCCAGACACGCCTGAACTAGTTCCTGGCCGGGATCGGCAATCGCCGGTGTACCGGCGTCAGAAACCAACGCTACATCACCGCTGTTTAAGGCCGCAAGAATCTCATCGCGTCGGGTGAGTTTGTTGTGCTCGTGATACGAAATACATGGTGTATTGATCTGATAATGATCGAGCAAGATGCGCGTATGACGTGTATCTTCGGCAGCGATCAGCCGAACTTCGCGCAAGATGCGGAGGGCGCGAAGAGTAATATCTTCAAGGTTGCCAATTGGGGTCGCAACAATGTAGAGAGTGCCCATATTGCTTATCGCCCGTCGGTGATCGCCAATTGCTGACGCCAGTAGTCAAGCACTTCGGCAACGATCTGCTCAATGCCAATCTCAGGTTGCCAACCGGTGGCAGCCCGTAGTTTGCGATTGTCGCCTTGCAAGATGGGTTCATCGACCGGACGCAGGCGAGAGGGATCAACCTGCACCGTGACCGGTACACGCCCCATTGCAACCACCATATCAACAATATCACCGATCCGGACAGCGTTTCCCGAACAGAGATTGTACACTTCGCCCGGAACACCGTGCTCGAGGAGCAACCAGAGAGCGCGTGCCACATCGCGCGTATGGGTAAAATCACGCTTCGGTGATAGGTTCCCGACATACATAATTGGTGCCTGTTTCCCGGCCTCGATCAGGGCCATCTGACGGCAGAACGTTTGGATCGAGCAGCGATCACCCTGCCGCGGTCCAACATGGTTGAACGATCGAGTAACGATTACATGCATCCCATAACTGGCGTGATATTGAAGGCCGCTCAGTTCGGCGGCGACTTTGCTTACTCCATACGGGCTGGCCGGGCGTAGCGGATGTTCCTCACTTATTGGCACTTCGTCAGGCCGCACCGGCCCATATTCGGCACTGGTGCCGGCAATGTGGATACGGGCATGGGGAACATGGCGACGCGCTGCTTCGAGCAGGTTCAAGGTACCCTCGACATTTGCCCGCATAGTTAAAATTGGTGCATCCCACGAAGCACTCGGATAGCTCTGGGCGGCCAGGTGAAAAATTCGATCTGGACGCGCGGTAGCAACTGCTCGATCTACCGAAAACGCATCTTCAATGTCACCTTCGTGAATGGTGATCTTTCCCAACAAATGCTCAATCGGTCGCGGATCGCTCCGCCAACGCTTAAAGGCATGTATCTCTAGCCCAGGAATGGTTAACAGATAGTCGGCCAGAAAACTTCCCACCGGTCCGGTAATACCGGTAATCAAGACCCGCATAACGCCTCCAGAATTGCAATCGTGGCTATCATACCACGTTTGGGGGAACGGATGGGGTACGGTACTGCCGACATTGATCGAACTGCTACCGTCATACCCGAATCGCTCGCATTGACCGTATCAACGGTATGAACGGGAACAATGGCGTTGACTGGTTCGATGGCATTTAGGAAGGGGCGAAACATGTTCCGCCCCTACCGTTCCGCCATCCACGTCCTATCCCCCGACCATCATCCCCTGCCTTGACACCATCGGCGGTACAGCACTGCTAGGAGCACGGGGCGCCGGGCCTCTACTTTTGCATATGGAAATACGTGATGGAAGCAACAATCACTGATTTGACAATCAATACCCAGGTAGAGTATAACATCTCTTGAAACAATGTTTCATTAAGGTTGAAGGAGGAAGCTATGCAGCGTATTCGACAGATTGTGATACTACTGATCGGCGCATTCCTGATTGCTGCATGTGGGCAGGCGCCGGCAAGCCAGCCTACCAGTGCCCCAGCGGAGCCTACAGCAACGGCATCAATGGCACAGCCTACTAGTGCCCCAGCGGAGCCTACAGCAACGGCATCAATGGCACAGCCAACTACCGCTCCGGCAGCTCCTCTTATGGTGATGGCAAGTACGAGCATCGTTGCTGACGTTGTGCGTCAAGTTGGCGGTGAATTGGTGCAGGTTGAGACTATTGTACCGATTGGAGCGGATGGGCACAGCTACGAGCCTTCACCTGCGGATTTGGCCCGAGTCAGTGCTGCCCAGATTATTTTTACCGTAGGGGTCGGCTACGAAGAGTTTCTTGATCGCCTGATCGCAAGTTCAGGGACGAAGGCTGAAGTGGTGGCCCTGTCGGAGAATCTGACTCTGCGTACCCTGAGTGAGGAGGAAGTTGGAGGGCATACGCACGGCGACGAACATAGTGACGAGCACAGTGATAAGCATAGTGACGAGCACAGTGATGAACACGGTGCTGGCACTGTCGATCCTCATACCTGGATGGATCCGAACAATGTGAAGGCCTGGGTAGAGGTGATTTACGCGACTCTGAGTCGCCTTGACCCGACCAATGCTGATACTTATGCTGCGCGGGCGGCTGCGTACCGGAGCCAGCTCGATGAACTTGATCGCTGGATTGCAGAGCAATTTGCGGCCATTCCTGCCGAGCGTCGCTTGATTGTCGCTGACCACATCATCTTCGGGTATATGGCTGATCGCTACGGTTTACGGCAATTGGGATCGATCATTCCCGGTGTGAGCACCAGTGCTTCACCTTCGGCCCAAGAACTTGCTGCGTTGCAAGACATGATTGCCGATTATAGCGTACCTGCTATCTTCGTTGGTGATATTGCCAATAAACAACTAGCAGAACAGATTGCCCGTGATACGGGTGTGCGCATCTTTACGGTGCTCACCGAGTCGCTAACCGATGCAGACGGGCCGGGGGCAACGTACATCGACTATATGCGCTTTAATGTGCAGACGATTGTTGATGGTCTGCGCGGATAGTTGCATTCTGGCGTACAATACCAGCAGCGTCGGTTTCGTTAACGGTCCTAACCGACGTTGCGCTGGTTTGGGCATCAGATGATGCTACACTACATGCGGAGAAACTCATTTATGATGGAGCCGTCTGTTTCTGTTAGGAGAGATGTTGCTCAGGTAGCGGCAGTGCCAGCTCTGAGCCTGCATCATGTGACCGTGCATTATCGCCAGCACGAGGCTCTGCACGATATTTCTGCCACTATCAATGTTGGTGAACAGGTGGCAATCGTGGGGCCAAACGGCGCTGGAAAG
Source organism: Chloroflexus sp. MS-G (assembly GCF_000735195.1). Classification (GTDB taxonomy): domain Bacteria; phylum Chloroflexota; class Chloroflexia; order Chloroflexales; family Chloroflexaceae; genus Chloroflexus. The sequence goes on along the minus strand of NZ_JPIM01000039.1, from coordinate 5,344 downwards.
AGTACCCTACTCAAGGCGATTGCCGGTCTTCAGCCGGTTTCGTCCGGTACTATTTTCTATTTCGGCGCCGATCGCATTACCCCTAACGAGATAGCATATGTACCGCAACGTCTGCAAATCGACTGGCGCTTTCCTGTCTCAGTCATTGACGTGGTCCTGATGGGTCGTGTTGGGCGGATTGGGCTGTTTCGTCGTCCTTCACGTCATGATCGATTACTGGCTCAGCGGGCGCTCGAGCGAGTTGGGTTGGCCGCCTTTGCCAACCGTCAGATTGGGCAGTTATCGGGTGGTCAACAGCAACGGGTCTTTCTGGCGCGCGCACTGGCCCAAGAAGCACGATTATTATTGATGGATGAACCGCTGGTCGGTTTAGATATTCCTTCGCAGGACGAGATATTTCGGGCGTTGGTCACGTTGCGTCAAGAGGGTGTCACAGTCTTAACGGCACTGCATGACTTACAACAAGCGGCTCGCTATTTTGATCGGGTGATGTTGCTCAATCGCACTCTCATTGCGTTTGCGCCGGCCCGCGAAGCATTTACCGCTGCCAATCTCGTTGCGACCTATGGTGGTCATTTGCATCTCCTGAGCAGTGGTGATGGCCTGCTCACCGTGGCCGATAGTTGCTGTAATCCTTCTCTGGACAACACCCTATGATCGATGTTTTGACTGCTCCCCTCAATTATGCGTTTATGCAGCGTGGTCTGATCGCAGCGCTGTTGGTTGGAACCGTCTGTGCCGTGGTTGGCGTGTATGTGGTGTTGCGGGGAATGGCCTTCCTGGGTGATGCGCTGGCCCATACCATTTTGCCCGGCATTGCCGTGGGTTACCTGGTCAATGGTGCCAATCGAGGAGCACTCTTCTGGTGGGCATTGGGGGCGGCGATAATCAGCTCGCTCTCGATAGGGGTCGTCAGTCGCGCTGCCCGAATTCGTGAGGATACAGCAATTGGTATTGTCTTTGCTGCGATGTTTGCGCTAGGGGTGGCGTTGATCTCAACCGTGCGGAATTCGGCGGTTGATCTCTCGCACTTTCTGTTTGGCAATATTTTAGGCGTGAGTGAGCATGATCTCTGGCGCATTGCCCTGTTTGGTACGGTTGTGATCGCTGCGATAGTTCTCTTTTACAAGGAGTTGATGGTTGTGACCTTCGATCCGGTGTTAGCCGCGACTTTGCGCTTGCCGGTACAGGCCTTCGATCTGCTTTTGCTGATCCTGCTTGCCATCGCGATTGTGGTTGCGATCCAGACAGTTGGAGTGGCGCTGACGCTAGCAGTGCTCGTTACCCCACCGGCAACAGCAGCACTTTTTACCCATCGCATGCACTCTATGATGATAATGGCAGCCTTGCTGGCGATGCTCGCCGGTGTCGTGGGGCTGTACGCTTCATATTACTTCAGTATTGCCTCGGGCGCCGCGATTGTGCTAGTTAGTACCTTGATGTTCATCCTTGCATGGGCCGGTTCACGTCTGCTTCGCCGGAATAGCTGATCCTGTAGTACAATTGTTGCAGTCGGGTTCCTATCGCCTGACAGCAATCTCTGCCGATAGATGTACCGGCGGGGGTGAGGTGACAATGACAGGTCGGCTGGCGCTTCTTGTACTGCTGCTATTGACGGTTCTTTGGTCTCCGGTTGTCGCTGCGCAGCCGCCGGAGGGACCACGGTCTGCGCTTAACCGCTGTGGTGCAGGCGACACCGTTCAATATACGTTAGCAATTGCCGGAGCAATTGTCCCTGACGCTCTAAACCCTGGTGGTATTGAGACACCCAGCTATGCCGAAGCATTTGCGCCGCTGCGACCGTTTTTTACGGCTGCTGATTTGGGCATCGCAACCCTGGCCGGGCCACTGGCCGGTGGGCCGCTTCCGGCATTGGCCGCGGCTCTGGCCGAGCACAACCTGTTGTTGCTAGGCGCCGCACATCCTCGTCTGCTAGATCGCGGACCATCAGGAGTTGATGCCACCTTGCAAACGCTAGCGCGTTACGGCATTTTTCAACATGGTGCTACTGGCGCTGGCGAAACAAAACCGCCATTTTTGAAAGTAACTATTCCCCACCCACAGTCGCCATTAACGATTGGTTTCCTGAGTGCTACCTGGGGTCTTGATGGGAATGCCGATCCGCAGGGCCAGCTCAACCTGTTAGCCGATTCCGCAGGTGTGCTGCCGACGATTGTAGCTGCGATTGAACAGGCGCGCCGTGAGACCGATCTGGTGGTGGTGATGGCGGCATGGAGTCAGCCACTCGATCCCGATCCGGTGCAGGCTCGTGTCAATGCGGCACGTTATTTAATTGCAAGTGGCGCAGATTTGGTGATCGGCAGTATTCCCGGTGAGCTGGCAACGATTGATTGGGTGCGCGCCGCTGATCGCGAGGGTCTGGTGATCTTCTCGGCGGGCGATCTGGTAAGCGCAACGGCGACGTCGGCTGCATTGATTTACGTCGGTGTAACACGCGATGAAGATGGTTCTGCCCGGCTAACCGGTATGCGCTATCTACCCATCACGCCCGGTCAGGGGAATCGCGGACCGACGCCGTTATCAGCGGTACCCCGTGAATTATCTATCCGCTTGGGCGATCCAGGGCAATTGCACCTGGTGCAGCCCATACCACCAACCGGAAAGATTGAAGTTTGCCCGCCACTGATATTGCCAGAAGCGCCGCAAACCCCGATCAGCGGTGATTTTGCCCGCTTTTACCAGACCTTCGGCGGCGAGCAGGCCCGTTCGCTAATCGAGGGTATTGCATTACTTGGCCTACCGTTGGGTGCAGTGACCCGCGAATTAGCCGGAGATTGTCGGCAAGAGGTAGCGGTGCTCTACACGGAACGTCAGCGATTGGAGTTGCACTTGAACAACGATTGGCCGAATCGGGTACTCGGTTCACATTTGGGTGTTGTGGCATTGCGGCTTACCTATCCTGATCAGCCGGTTGTGCCACGCACCGATCTAAGCGATCCGCAGGCGTTTGCTGATCCTCGTTTTCGGAGTTTTTACGAACGGTACGGCGGGATAAGTCTCTTTGGCTATCCAATCAGCGGTGCATTGAGCGAACGTGACCCCAACACGGGGCGAAATATTGTTGTTCAGTACTTTGAGCGTGCTCGTTTTGAGCTTGATCCGGCTGCTCCGCTGCCTGACGATCCGCTCTGGCAGGTGCGCTTGGGGTTACTGGGGCGGGAAGTTGGCGCGCAGACGGTGCGTGTGCTGTGTCCGGCTGCCGTGGCCCCGACGACAAACACCTTGCTGACAACTGCGGTACCGACAGATGTACCAACTGCGCTTGACAGGGCGGCGCAGAGCAGCGGTGATGGTTTTTCCTTGACTCTGTTCTTGATTTTCGTCCTGATTTTCTTGCTGATCGCGCTGATTTTGTACGCTCTCTACGATCTGTACCGTTTCAGCGAGCACTATGCTTACCTGAGCAGCTTATCTCACCGCCGCAGTGGATACCGAGCCGCCGATAGTTCCAGGCCCTCGCCATCAAGAACGGTAGCCACTCGCTTTGAGGCATGGCGCGAGCAACTACAGGGTTTTGTGCGGCGACCCGCTACTGTGTCATCACCTACTGCCGAAGACGAGGTCCCACCACCGCTGATGAAGGATCAACGCTCATGGCTGAGTCGCTTCTTCAAGCGTAAGAACGCCGATCACACGACAACCGCGAAGGGGCCGGCGTGGCGTCGTCCTGTGCGAACCCTGTCATCTGCGCAGGCTGCGCCGGTAACATCGGCACCTCAAACCCAGAGTCATGCACAGACAGTGCCTGATCCTGATCAGGCACTACCAACCTTACCACAGGGTGCTGTCCAGCAGTCCCCTAAAGGCCCGTCACTGATGGACAATGAATTGGCGGAATGGTTCGACGAACCCGATAGTGGGCCAACTACCGGGCGACAGCAGGCCGGGTATAGCACCGAACAGCCGGTAGACTGGGGCGATCTACCCGCCGCTGAACGAGAACGCTGGCTGGCCGAGCTTGGCCCCCTGGTTGACGAAACAGCCGCTGATGTCCCGCCGACCGAGCGCGCACGCTGGCAGAGTGAGTTGGCCGGGGCCGAGACCGCCTCGGCGCCGGATCAATCTCCTGCAACGTGGCCAGCAGGTCAGGCGAATCACGAGGATGATCGGCGGACGACGCGCCGTCTCGATGAGAGTGTTCTGGCCGAGCCGACGACTGATCAGGAGCGGCGGGTAGAGAGCCGTCTTGATGAGCATGTGTTGTCTGGCGCAAAACCGGTGCGCTCGACCAACGACGATGACCTGCTACGGGAACTGCTTGGGATATAATAGTGTCGGTTAGGCACAAAATTGGGCCAGATAGTTGATCGGCAAACAATTGGATGATATACTGCACGCATCAACCCCGATCAATGTACTTTACGGCCTGTAACAGGTTGTCAGTCAATATAGAGGAGAAGAGCATATGCCGCAGACGCGACTGGTAATCGCCGATGATGAGTCGATCATCCGTATGAACCTGAAAGAGACGCTTGTCAGTCTCGGCTATCTGGTCGTCGGCGAAGCCGGCGATGGTGTGAGCGTCATTAACCTTGCGCGTGAGTTGCGTCCTGACCTGGTACTCATGGACATCAAAATGCCGAAACTCGACGGTATCCAGGCTGCGCGCATCCTGACCGAAGAGAAGATTGCACCGGTGTTGTTGCTGACTGCGTATTCGGATCGTGATTTGGTCGAGCGGGCAAAAGAAGCCGGTGTAGTGAACTATATCGTCAAGCCGTTCCGTGAAGCCGAATTACTGCCGGCCATCGAGATTGCCATTGCCCGTTATCAAGAATTCCTGGAGATGGATCGCCAGGTTGCCGACCTGAAAGAGACGCTCGAGACGCGCAAACTGGTTGAACGGGCCAAAGGTATCTTGATGGATACCCAGGGCTTGAAGGAAGCTGAAGCATTCCGCAAGATTCAGCAACTCTCGATGAATACCCGCAAGTCGATGAAGGAGATTGCGCAGGCGATCTTGCTGGCACACGAGATTTAATGTGCATCAAGTGACCGGTTTCATCCGATACACGACCAACGCAAAGTGGGCACCTGATACGTGATCAAAAACCTGGGCTGTTGATGAGTCTCGACCATGACATCGATATGATGGTCAGGGAAACAGTGGCGGGCAACGTATGCGGCTCCGCGACGTGCTGGGACAGGGTTGCAACGATTTCAGCGCCGGTGCTGTAGAGCACGCCTGGCGGCCCTCACCTTCCCCCCAGCCCCGTCCCCTCCCACACGGGGAGCGGAAGAGGGGGATGGGAGCGGAGCAGTGGCAACTCTGCGCCTGCGTCTTACAACGATGCCGAGACCACAATCACCCCTCTCCCGCAGT
>NZ_JPIM01000038.1 GCF_000735195.1 Chloroflexus sp. MS-G | reverse complement strand
GCGAGGGCGCGGGCGCGGGCGAGGGCGAGGGCGAGGTCGAGGGCGCGGGCGCGGGCGAGGGCGCGGGCGCGGGCGAGGACGCCCCATGTTACACTGGCGAGGGTCGCGTGAATCTGCGGTGTGATCTTACCGCTGTCGGCAGCCATCAACCATTGGCGCCAGCGCGCCTCATCACTGACGGCCAGCGCCCAGGCTGCATCGCGGGCCAGGGCCGCGTCGGTCGCGTTCTGCGCCAGTTCCAGCAGTCCGGCGCAGATCTGCTCGTCTGACCACCCCTCCTGCCAGACCTGTTTCAGCCAGGGGGTGAGCCGCGAGTCGAAGCAGACCGCGTCCGGTGTCAACGACTCGTGCGGCTCCCAATCGGGTCGCAGGTAGAGGGCCTGAAGGATAGCGCGCCACACCGGGCGCTGCGCCAGCGCCGCAGCCTGCGCCGGGTCATCCAGCAGCGCACGCAGCGGCAGGTTCTGGTCCCTCAGCGCCTCTAAGTGGCACTCGACCTGATGCCAGAGTGCTTCGCGGATGGCGGCGACAGGTTCGGCGTGGTCGCGGGCGGCGGCCAGCAGGGGCGGGATCAAGTCAGGATGGCGCCAGTCGCACTCCAGGATCAGTTCGGCCGCCGCCAGCCGGCGGGCCGGATCGGCGCCGGTCAGTGCAGCGGCGAAAGCGGCGCGGGCAGCGGTCAGCGTACTCAGGGGCCGCAACGCCCGTTCGATGGCGTTGCGCAAAGGCGGCGGTGGGCGCGTCGTCTCGTCGTCGGGAGGCCAATCGCGGTCGGCGTAGGCGGCCAGAAGTTGGGTCACGGCAGCGGCAATCAGGTCATCCGGCGGCAGGCGTTGCAATTCCGGCAGGCATGCGGCCAGGAAGAGGGCGTTGCGTAGCAGCAGGCCGGGCGCTGGTTCCAGTACCTCCAGGATGGCTTTGGTCAGGTTGCGCAGGTCGGCGGGCCGACGGCGCGCCAGGTCGGCCACCGCCAGGCGCAGCGGCTCGTGCCAGGCCGGTTCATCCAGGCGGTGATACACCTCCTCGATAACGCGGTGGGGGTCCCAGGCCAGAAAGAGAGCGGCAAAATACTCCTGGAAGGTACGGTGGATGAAGCCGTAAGCGCCGTCGCCGCGCGCCAGCAGGAAGCCGCCCAGCTCGGCGGCGCTGCGGAAGAGGGCTCCAGCCTGCTCGCGGTGTGCCGGGCGGGAGGCGCCGTCGAACTCGCGCAGCGCATCCTCCAGCCATGATTGCACCACAGCTTCCTCGGCCAGGCTGGTGGGATAGTCCGGGTTGGCATGCAGGCGCACGGCCACGTAACCCATCGCATAGCGGAAGCGCTCCTCGCTCAGGCCCAGGCTGACCCAGGCATCCTGGCGCTGGCGAATGAAGGCTTCAACCACCTGATCGCACAGTTCAGTGCGGCGCTCGGGCAGGCTGCCGTTCAGGTCGTAAAACAGGCTGGTCAGGATCGTCAGCAGGAGGGGGTTGGCGGCGATCTCACGTAGTGCGGGCCGCTGTGGATCAAGCACGGCTGCGCGCAGCGCCTTCGCATCGGCCGCAGGGTCGCCCCGCACGGTGCGACCGGTCTGAGCGTGAACAGCCGCCGTCCAGGTTCGGCAGAAGCGGGTAATGGCCGGTTCGCTCATCTCCTCAACGGTGTAATGGGGTAACGGCGCGGGTAAGGGGGCCAGGTAGTAGCCGATGGGTCGGCTGGTGATCACCACCTGGTTGCCGCCACGCTGTCGGGGTTGTTCCTGGTGTCGTTCTGGTGCGGCGCGATAGTGCGGGTCGGCTGCGCACAGATTGGTATCGGGCGTGCGCACCCAGTTGCGCACAAAGTCAACAATGGCGTCCACCACCTCCCGGCGGCGATAACTCTCGGCGATCTCGTCCAGGCCGTCCAGCATGATGAGCGCCCGCCCGTTTCGGATGGCATCCTGCACGATGGCACGGCCCACGGCAGGGTCGGGGTGGAGCAGGCACCCCTGCCAGCGATGGCCGCCCAGGTAGTCGAAGAGGCTCAGGCCGGTGTCGCGGTTCTCGTTCCAACGTGCAGCAGCGTAGTCGGCCAGGCGCACGGGTACCGGCAGTCGCGGCGGTCCTAACACGACCGGCGTCGTCTCGTCTTCCTCCAGATCGGCGCGCACCTGGTCGGCGGGGGCGGTCACCTGGGTGGCATCGTTCAGCATCGCCTGGGCGAAGCGCAGGGCCAGCCAGCGGATCAGGGTGGTCTTACCAGCGCCGGGGTCGCCGAGCAGCACTGTCCAGCGTTCCTGACCGATCAGTTCGCCCAGGTCGATGCGTCGTGCGGCCAGGGCCAGGTAATCGCCCTGTTCGGCGCGGGCGCGGTTGCGCAGGGCCAAGGTCAAACCCATAGGGTCAAGGCCCACACAGATGCGACGATAGAGCCGCCAGCGCTCGCGGTCATCCAGTGGCAGGTTCGCCAGCTCCTGCTCGTGCGCGGCCAGGTCGGCCAGGAACTGCTCCCAATTGGCGCGGCGCTCGGCGGCGTTGGAGGCATCGGCCTTGAGCGCCACGTACACGCGCTCCAGCGGCAGGTGATCCACCGGTCCACCGGCGCCGCGCAGGTCGAGGGTCTGGCAGGACGCGATAACGTTCTCCAGGTAGCGGCGCACGTCTTCAGCAGTGTAGGGCGGCGGTCGCCGGTCGCGAGATAGATCGCGCATCAGGCGCAGCACCTCGTCTAACGTGGCGCGCACGTCGGCGGGGAGGGCCTGCTCCACCCGGGCGCCGTCACCAATGGCGACACCGGTGGCTTTGGCAATGACGATGTTGTAGAAGGTGTTTCCCTGGCCTTCGATGCGCTGCAACTGCTGCACGATGGCAGCGAGCGTGTGGCCCTGTTGCTGCAATAGGGTCTGGATGGTCAGCATCCGGCCCAGGTTGACCCGGTTGAAGAGCGGGCTGTTCGGACGGGAGGCCTCGTTCACCAGCGCCTCGCTCAGGCCGCGGTGGAAGGCGGTCAGCGCCCGGTCGAAATCGACCGGCAGGGTGGCGCGGTCGAAGTCTAGGGCGTCGAAGGCGGCACGCAGGGCGGGCAGGTCGGGCAGGTCCGCGCCAGCTAGGGCCACATCTAGCAGCGTCTGAGCCACACCGGGGGCGGCAACAAACTGGCGTAGGATGGTCTCGACCAACGCCTGACGGTCGCGGTTCAGCCCCGCACAGACAGAATCCAGCATCGCCTGGAAGCCGGACTGGTAGCAGTGGTGCAGGCTGCGTTTTTCGGCGTCGCCGAAAGCCAGGGTGCGCAGCCGGTCGGCGCCGACCCGCAGCAGGTCGTGGGCCAGGTTAACAGCGAGGTTGGTGAGGAAGTCGTCGAGCATGATACACCTGGTGATGAGTTGCTAGATTCTTTTCTTTGGATAGGTTAACGCCGATCCCATTCGCTCAGTGCATGATACGCCTGACGGCTCCCTGCCAGCAAGAGGCGCTCGAATAGATCTATGGCCAGTGCGGATGCGGGCCGGAGGCCCGCGCACCCAAATGTGCTCCGAATGCGGGCCGGAAGCTCACGTACTCAAATGCGCACTGAAGGCCTGTGCTCTGAGGCTCCGACCTGTGGGTTGCGGCATTCCAGGAAGAGCCTTTACTCCGTCTCGCCGCCGCTTTGCTCGACCCGCGCATTGTCGCCAATTGCCAGCCCCGAGGCTTTATCAATCCTGACGTTGTACTTGCCGCTCTGTACGGTGTTGTGATCGCCGGTAATAATGGTACTGCCGGTGATATTCTGCGCCGCCACGGATCGTTCGCCGGAAGCAATGATTGTCACCCCTGCCGCCTGCGCCGCAGCCCATTGTTGCCCGATCTCGCGTGCCAGCTCCTCATTCTCGGTGAACAGTTTCTTCAGTTGCAAGCGCAGGGCAGCCTGCGCATCCTCGTCGTGTGGCGCTGCCGCAGCGTCGGTCACGGCTTCCTGCGCGGTCGGTTTCGCCTCGATCTGCGGGCGTAGCCGACTCCACAGCCCCTTTGCGCGCTCCCAGGCCGCACTACCCAGTTTCGTGCCGGCTTCTTCCGCTGCCTTCTCCCCCGCTTTGAGCAAATACGGCAGGAAGGGGGTTAGAAACAGCGCCACCTCTTTCGCTAATGCTGCAATGTCCACGATGAACCTCCTGCTCAATTGAACGAACTTATCATACTGCGTTGCACAATAGCATAACCAGGAAACAAGGGTATGATAGCACAAACGAGCGTGCTTTACGCTCTGTTTATTCACGCCGCCTGATGACGAAACGATGCCCAAGCGAAGCGCTATCAACATGCAGTGCACTCTCCCACTACCGATGACTCACCATCCATCCCATCACCTGGAAACGCAGCAGAAGCGACTGGCGCATCATCATGTCCCTTGGAAGGAAGGGCAAAACCTGTAGCGCGTATAGCCTTCCTCCGCTGGAAAGAGGGGCAGGGGAAGTAGAATCCGCTTCTACAGGTTTGAAGAGAAAAAATCGGAAAGTGGCAGAGTTCATCCTCTCCCTTCCTCACACCTGACACCTGTTGAACAAAGGTGAGGGGGGTGTGCTCACAATACCTACGGCTGAAGCGCAACAATAAAACTGGCTTCACCAAACGGCTGCTCGATAAGCTTAATGCGAAGCGTACTGGCATTGGCGGCCAATTGACGACGCACAACAGCAACACCACGCTGCCGGGTACCGGGGAGTACGTTGATGACCGCCGGACGCGAATCGTCATTTGCCAGAGGATAGTCGTTCCCCAGACCGTCGCTGATCTTAATGTTGTTGTGGCGCAGTGGGAAACTCACCGAACGATTGGTGTTATTCTGAACACTCCACGTAATCTCGATCCGGTCACCGCAGGCGTCAATCTGCTCGAGTGCAACAATAATATCGGGTGCAGCGCCGGTCGTTGCTTCGCCAATCGCAATATTTTGCCAGCTTTGGGTGCTGCTATCCCAGCGTTTACCGATCAATTGATACCCGTTCCAACGACAGAAGCTGGTCGTCGCGTTGAAGTTCAAGATCGTTCCATCGCCAGAAGTCCCCATTGTGATAGAAGTCAGTGGGCTATCAGCGCGTGGAGCAGGGCTTGGTGGACGCACAAAGAGGATGAACAGCAATACGAGCGACAGGCCAGCAAAGATGGTAACCAGCCGACCGGCTGTGGTGTGGAGAGCGTTCCGCGCCTGCACGTACCACGGTAAAGGAACGGATTTGGTTGGCGCAGGCGGAGCATTTTCCCGCACCACCTCATTCAATTCCGTCCATGGTGTGCAGTGTAAGAGTTTTGGGATAGCCAGCATCTCCTCTTCGCTCAACTCAATTTCAGAGGAGCGCTCGGTAATCATATACGCGGTCAACTCATCAAGCCCACGTACTTCAACTTTCCAGTCGAGATCGAGTTGCGAACCCTCTTCGATGCGGGGAGCAATGACGATCAGACGCTTGCAAGTGCGAAAATCAACATCATTTGCCTTTTGTTCCGAGAGAAACTCGCGGCGATGCTCGTTGAGAAAATTGGTGAGCGCGTGAAAATACGAAATGACCTGATTGTACGGATTTTTACGACCAGGGTTGAGTCGCTTCTGCTCACCGTTACGGCCCTCAACGAACCATGGCCCGTTGACACTCCCGATCACGCGCCCATCACAATGTTTTAGCTCGATAATGACAATCGCATTGTGCTTGATAATAACCAGATCGATGTTACGACCATTCACGCTGAAATTGGCCAGGATCAGGAACAGACCCTCCAGCTTTTCGAGGGCCTGAGCCACCCCTAGAATAGCCCGCCGTTCTTGCGGATGTTCTGGTTTCTCGCCGATCCAGACCTGAACGGCCATACCTCACTCACTCAAGGCTAACGTTTTACGCAGTTCAACAATCTGGTCACGCAGCGCAGCCGCTTTCTCGAAAGCCAGTTCTTTCGCTGCCTGTTTCATCTGCTTTTCCAAGTCTTTAATTAACTTCAACACCTCATCACGCGGTAGATCGACCGGCACCGCCGTGGCAGGAGTAGCGACATACTCACCACGTTCTTCAGCCAGCTTGCGAATACGGTCGGTTAGATCACGCACGCCTTTAGCGATACCCTGTGGCGTAATCCCGTGACGCAGATTATGGGCCATCTGAATATCGCGTCGGCGTTGCGTCTCGCGGATCGCCGCCTCCATCGAACGGGTGATTGTGTCGGCGTACATAATGACTTTGCCTTCAACGTGGCGAGCCGCCCGACCGATAATCTGAATCAGTGAGGTTTCCGAGCGGAGATAACCCTCTTTGTCGGCATCGAGAATTGCAACGAGACTCACTTCGGGCAGGTCCAGCCCTTCGCGCAACAGGTTGATGCCAACCACGACATCGTAGACGCCCAACCGCAAATCACGCAGAATCTCTACCCGTTCAATGGTATCGATATCGGCATGGAGGTACATCGTGCGCACCCCCATCTCTTTAAGATAGTCGGCCAAGTCTTCGGCCATTCGTTTCGTGAGGGTCGTGACTAGTACGCGCTGTTTCCGCTCAACTCGCCGTCGAATCTCGCCCAGTAGATCGTCGATCTGGCCGCGGGTTGGGCGGACTTCAACTTCAGGGTCGAGCAGGCCGGTTGGACGAATAATCTGCTCGACGATTTGTTCGCTCTTCTCACGTTCGTAGGCGCCAGGAGTGGCCGAGACGTAGATAACCTGATAGACATGCTGCTCGAATTCTTCAAACCGCAGTGGTCGGTTGTCAAGAGCTGAAGGTAGACGGAAGCCGTAATCAACCAGTGTCTGCTTGCGCTGCCGGTCACCATTGTACATACCGCGCAACTGCGGGATAGTAATGTGACTCTCATCGATAAAGATCAGAAAATCATCGGGAAAATAGTCGAGCAGCGTCCACGGTGTCTGACCGGGAACACGGCCATCGAGATGACGTGAATAGTTCTCAATCCCGCTACAATACCCGATCTCGCTTAGCATTTCGAGGTCGTAGAGCGTGCGTTGTTTGAGCCGCTGCGCTTCCAGCAGTTTACCGGCCGCTTCGAGTTCGCGGAGCCGTTCATTCAGTTCATCTTGAATACTGGCAATCGCTCGTTGCAGCTTTTCTTTCGTAGTGACGAAGTGCTTCGCCGGATAAATATCAACTGCTGTATGCCGCAGCAAAACCTCGCCGGTCAGCGGATCGAGTTCAACAATGCGTTCAATCTCATCACCCCAAAACTCTACACGAATAGCAGTCTCGGCGTTGGCAGGAATGATATCGAGGGTATCACCGCGCACTCGGAAGGTTCCCCGCTGAAAATCCATATCCTTGCGCTCAAACTGCAAATCGATCAACTGGCGCAAAAGCTTATCGCGGTTACGTACCTCACCGACACGCAGCGTAACCTTTTCTTGCCCATAATCATGCGGTGAACCGAGACCAAAAATCGCCGAAACCGAAGCAACGATCAGCACATCACGTCGGGAAAGCAGGGCCTGAGTAGCGGCGTGGCGGAGCCGGTCGATCTCCTCGTTGATGCTGGCCTCTTTCTCGATATAGAGGTCCTTCGAGGGGACGTAGGCTTCGGGCGTATATTCATCGTAGTACGAGATGAACATCTCAACAGCGGCATCAGGTAAAAACTCGCGGAACTCGGCCCAAAGCTGCGACACCAACGTTTTGTTATGCGCCAGAACCAACGTTGGCCTTTGGATTTGCGAGAAGATATGGGCCATAACGAACGTTTTGCCGGTGCCGGTAGCGCCAAGCAGTGTTTGATTGCGGTAACCTGCGCGCAATCCCGCAACCAGTTGCTCAATGGCACGCGGCTGATCGCCGGTTGGCTGGTAAGGCGCTTCGATCCGGAATGACATACGGTGCTCACGTGTTTCTGTGGTATAGAGATCACAATAGCGCGGGTTGCTGCCGATCGCTCCAGGGCGAAGAGGGCAACAACGCCGCGCCGATGGTTGGGTTACCTGTATTATATCAGAAGTAAAGATGGTTTGTGGATGTGAGAATCAATGATTTTTAAAGCTTTCACCCAGGGTACGTTGGTACGTGAACGCGGGCCGGAGGCCCGCGCTACTGGGTGCGTTGGTACGTGAACGCGGGCCGGAGGCCCGCGCACCCAGGGTGCGTTGCACAACGCGGGCCAGAGGCCCGCGCTACTGGGTACGTTGGTACGTCAACGCGGGCCGGAGGCCCGCGCTCCTGGGTGCGTTGCACAACGCGGGCCAGAGGCCCGCGCTACTGGGGTGCGTTAGTACGTGAACGCAGGCCGGAGGCCCGCGCTACTGGGTACGTTGGTACGTCAACGCGGGCCGGAGGCTCGCGCTACTGGGGTACGTTGGTACGTCAACGCGGGCCGGAGGCTCGCGCTACTGGGGTACGTTGGTACGTCAACGCGGGCCGGAGGCCCGCGCTCCTGGGTGCGTTGCACAACGCGGGCCAGAGGCCCGCGCTACTGGGTGCGTTGGTACGTTAACGCGGGCCGGAGGCCCGCGCACCCAGGGTTCGTTGCACAACGCGGGCCAGAGGCCCGTGCGCCCAGGGTGCGTTGCACAACGCGGGCCAGAGGCCCGCGCTCCTGGGTGCGTTGCACAACGCGGGCCAGAGGCCCGCGCTACTGGGTACGTTGGTACGTCAACGCGGGCCAGAGGCCCGCGCGTCCAGGGTGCGTTGGTACGTGAACGCGGGCCAGAGACCCGCGCTACTGGGTACGTTGGTACGTGAACGCGGGCCGGAGGCCCGCGCACCCAGGGTTCGTTGCACAACGCGGGCCAGAGGCCCGCGCTACTGGGGTGCGTTAGTACGTGAACGCGGGCCGGAGGCCCGCGCTACTGGGTGCGTTGCACAACGCGGGCCAGAGGCCCGTGCGTCCAGGGTACGTTGGTACGTTAACGCGGGCCGGAGGCCCGCGTTACTGGGGTACGCTGGTACGTGAACGCGGGCCGGAGGCCCGCGCTACTGGGTACGCTGGTACGTGAACGCGGGCCGGAGGTCCGCGCACCCAGGGTGCGTTGCACAACGCGGGCCGGAGGCCCGCGCTCCTGGGGTGCGTTGCACAACGCGGGCCGGAGGCCCGCGCTCCTGGGTGCGTTGCACAACGCGGGCCAGAGGCCCGCGCTCCTGGGTGCGTTGCACAACGCGGGCCAGAGGCCCGCGCTCCTGGGGTACTCCGCGCCGATGATCTGGCGCGGAGAGGGTATCAGGCGCGATCTAGCGGAGTTCAAAGGTCACTTGCACCGACGCACTGTAGGTTTGCTGACCTGGTTGGATAGGCGGGGCTGCGTTCCCTACAGCCGCACGGGCTTCAGCCATCATTGAGATCGGGATAGGGCTGGCGCCCAGATTTTCGGTAATAAACAAGACGCGACCCAACGATGTGCCACTGGCACGGGCCATCTGTTCAGCCCGTGCACGGGCATTCGCAATGGCCGCTTCCCTGGCCTGAGACAGCACACGCTCTGGATCGCTGACTCCGAAGCTGATGCCGTAAATCCGGTTGGCGCCAACCTGTACCACGCTATCGATGAGATTTCCGGCCTGCGCCAGATTGCGGATGGTCACCTGAACCGTGTTATTGACGGTATATCCGGTGATCTCACGCCCTTTTTCATCGTATACCGGATAGATGTTAATACCGGTGGTCTGAATGTCGCGGGCCTCAATGCCTAGCTGTCGAATCTGATCAATAATCGCCTGAGCCTGGCTGCTGTTCTGCGCTAACGCCTGCTGAGTTGTCGGTGCAGTCGTCTCAACCCCTATCAAAACCGAGGCCATATCAGGTTCGACCTTCACTTCACCGGTGCCAATCACTACGATCTGCGGCATATTGGCGACACTGGTTTGCGCGGTGACAGTTTGATCTGGACGCAACAGACTTACTGCGGCCAGGGCCAGCACAGCGACAAGCGCTGTTAGTGCGAGTACGATTGAAAGTAGACGGTTTTCCATTGTGGTAACTCCTTTAGGCAAAGGTCATTTGAATGTCACATACGAGAGACGTGTGTACCGCAGGGTTAGTTCCATCTGTCATTTGCAGTTGAAGGTTTTGGAAGGCACGCTCGCATCAGATCGGTACGTGTCGGGAAGCCTCATCTCCCAAGATCCGAAACCACGCTGGCACTGGGTTCAGCGCCGGTGCCGCAGAACAGGCCGGGCGCCCCCTCACCTTCCCCCCGAACCCTTCCGCTCCCACACGAGGCGAGAAAAGGGGGGATGATCGGAGCAGGAGCGATCCCACGAACCAGATCACCCCTCGCCCGCAGCACGGGAGCGGGGGCCAGGGGGTGAGGGCCATAACCCCTCGCCCGCAGCGCGGGAGCGAGGGCCAGGGGGTGAGGGCAACAACAGAGCAACGGCATAACTGCTCGCCTACAGAGACCAGGAGGAAATACGCTGCTGCCACTTCCGCCAGAAAACGGCTGCCTCGAATGGACCAACAATCAGAAAGGCCAGCCAGATACCCCACAAGGCTGGTACCCACCACAGCACAATGACCAGGGCCAACCCTACACAAATCCAAATTGCTGAGCCGCTAATCACAAGTGGCGAAAGGGTATCACCAAGACCGCGCAACGCTCCACCAAGCGCAAATGTCACAGCCCAGGCCGGTTGAGTCAGGGCAACGACACGCACGGCTGCTGCACCTTCGGCGACCAATTGCGGGTCGTTGTTGAATATGCGCACCAGGCCTTCAGCAAATACGATGAATAGAACACCGAGTCCTCCCATCCAAATGACCGCCCAACGGAGAGCAATCTGCGCGACAGCACGGGCCTCGGCCAGACGCTGTGCACCAACGGCCTGTCCTACCAATGCTGTTGCTGCCAATCCAAAGCCGATACCGGGTAAAAATGAAAGAGAGAGCACATTGATCGCTACCCGATGCGCTGCCAGCGGTATCGTACCCAGTGTTGCTACTACTGGTGTCAGCGAGGCAATAGCGCCGATGATCAACACCTCTTCCACGGCGGCTGGCATCCCGATCCGCAAAATATCACGCAAGACGCTGAGCTGCGGCCACCATAACCCGCCTCCGCCGGCCCGCACACCATTGCGGCCACGCCAGAGGATACCGGCCAATAGTATTGCCCCTATCAGGCGCGCAACCACCGACCCCCATGCACTGCCAACTGCTCCCAAGGCCGGTAAGCCAGCCCAGCCGAAGATGAGTGCAGCACTGGCAATCACATTGATCACATTGGCAACAGCAGTAATGATCATTGGCGTGCGCGAATCACCAATGCCACGCAACACACCACCGATCAACAGCATCATCGTCAGGGTTGTAATGGTGCTCATCGTGACAGCCAGGTAATCAATGCCGACCTGACTGACATCGGGTGCTAAGCCAAACAGTCCAATAAGTGTAGGCGTGAGCAGTAAACCGATGACCGTGATTGGCAGCCCAATTAAAACGCTCCAGAACAGACCCTGGCGCGCCAGGGCGCCAGCTTCAACCAATCGCCCGGCACCATACGCCTGCGCTACCAGCACAGCCACGCCAACCGACAAGGCACTGAGTGCTGCGGTGGTAACATAAATCACCTGCAACGCTGCGCCAACCCCGGCCAGGGCCACGGCACCTAAAGAGGCGACCAGGATCGTGTCAACCACACCGAGCATCGTTTGAAGCAGGTTTTCGCCGATAACAGGCCAGGCCAGCCGCAAAACTCGCTTTTCGAGTTGGGATCGCGATGGTGTTTGCTGAGTTGTTGTCGCTTGATGTTCGATAGAAACAGCTTCTGGTTGCATATCTCTCAGTATACCCGACATCAGCACATGGGTGGATCGCATGGAAGAAGGGTTTCTCGTACAATGAATAAAGATAGCGTGTTGTAAAGGAGGATAGAATGGAGCATGTTGACACTCTCCTCACCGGCGGCACTGTTGTTACGATGGATGCAGAGTGGCACATTTTTGCCAACGGCGCCGTCGCGATCCGTGATGGTGTGATTGTAGCTGTGGGACCGGCAAGCGATCTGAACGAGCGTTACACGGCGACCGAGACGATTGATTGTCGTAATTGTGCGATTATTCCTGGCCTGATCAATGGCCACGCGCATGTTCCGATGAGTCTTTTGCGCGGTCTGGTTGCCGATCAACAACTCGATGTCTGGCTCTTCGGTTATATGTTTCCGGTAGAGAGTCAGTTCGTCAATGCTGAGTTTAGCTTCACCGGCACGCTGCTGAGCTGTGCCGAGATGATCCGTGGCGGAACGACGACGTTCGTCGATATGTACTACTTCGAGGAAGAAGTAGCACGAGCAGCCGATCAGGCCGGAATGCGGGCAATCTGCGGCCAAACAGTGATGCGACTACCAACCCCCGACGCCGATTCGTTCGATGCTGGAATCGAGCGTGCCCGACGCTTCATGACCGAGTGGCGCGGCCATCCACGCATTATCGCTACGGTTGCCCCGCACGCCCCCTATACCTGCACCGACGACATCTACCGGCAGGCGGCTGCTCTCTGTGCCGAGTTTGGCGTTCCGCTGATTACCCATCTGTCTGAAACAGCACGAGAAGTCGAAGAGAGTATTCGCGACCGCGAAGTAACGCCCATCCGTTACGCCAAACGAGTCGGTGCGTTTGATGTTCCGTGTATCGCCGCCCACTGCGTCCACGCAACCGAAGACGATCTGCGACTCTTGCGCGAAGCTCGTGCTGGCGCCGTGCCTTGCCCGACCAGTAATCTCAAACTGGCCAGCGGTGTCGCTCCGTTTCGCCGTATGATCGAGACGGGTGTGCGGGTTGGTCTCGGTACCGATGGACCGGCAAGCAATGACGATCAGGATATGTTTACCGAGATTCAGTTGGCGGCGCTGCTCCCCAAGGGTCTCAGTGGCGATCCAACGGCAGTACCGGCCCGTGAGGCGTTTGCTCTCGCCACCTGCTGGGGAGCACGGGCAATTCATCTCGATCACCTGATCGGGTCGTTGGAAGTGGGTAAACGTGCCGATATTGTCGTAGTTGAACTGGATCGCCTACACAGTGCACCACGCTACACCTACGCCCCAGATGCCATCTATTCCCATCTCGTGTACAGCAGTCGGGCCGCCGATGTCCGTGATGTGTTGGTCGATGGCAAACTCCTCCTCCGCAATCGCCATCTGCTGACGATTGATGAGAATGAGATTATTGATCGCGCCCAGGCTATCGCGACCCGCATCAACGAGTTTCTCGCCACGCGCGAACGGAACCTGCTTGCCAAGATTCTGGCTCTGGGTGGTGTCCAACAGGCCGAAATCTTTGAGATTCAGGTCAAAGCCCGTCTTGATCCAGGTGATGTTGAACGGGTTCTAGCCCTTCTCAACCATCCGGCTATCACGGTAACCAAGACCAGCGAGCGCACGCAGTACGATACCTACTTTATTTTTGCCAATGGCGAGCGCATTCGGATTCGTGAAGATCATCGTACCGATCCAGGAGCACGACCGCAGCCCAAATATACGCTCACGCTGATGGCCGAAGCACGCCGCTTCGATCATCCCAAAGCAATGATGCTCTCACGCGCACGGTATACTGCACCGGCAGACCACACCGTGCGCTTCTACCGCGAGTATTTTCAACCCGACCGAATTGAAGAGTTGGAAAAGCGACGACGACGCTGGCGTATCCTCTACCGTGATCATGATTTTGCGATCAACCTTGACACCCTGGTCGGTCAGGCTGATAGCGGGCAATTCCTCGAAATCAAGAGTCGGACCTGGAGCCGCCGCGATGCCGAGCAGCGGGCACAGTTGATCAGCGAATTGCTCGAATTGGCCGGTATCACCGATGACGCACTGATATTGCAAGAGTATGTGGAGCTTGTGTCATGAAACATCCCGGCATCTTCTTGATCGGCCTGACCGGAGGTATTGCCTGCGGTAAGAGTACGGTGCTGGCAATGCTGGCCGCACTGGGTGCACGCACAATTGACGCTGATCGGGTAACGCATCGCCTGCAACAGCCGGGAACAGCGGTCTACCAGGCGATTGTCGAGGCTTTTGGACCACACATCTTGAGCGCACCTGGCGGTGCTATTGATCGTCGCAAGCTCGGTAATATCGTCTTCAACGATCCGGCAGCGCTCAAGCGGCTAGAGGCAATCATCCATCCGGCGGTACGGGACGAGATCAGGCGGTTTCTGGCTGAAGTAGCGAACGCTGGTGGCTACGCGACTCGTCTGCGCCCGGTTGAGCGACCGGTGGTGGTGATCGATGCGATTAAACTCATCGAATCGGGATGGGCCGACGAGTGCGATCAGGTGTGGGTCGTTACCTGCTCACCCGAACAGCAGATCGAGCGTTTGATGACGACTCGTGGCATGTCGCTGGCTGAGGCCCAGGCACGTATTGCAGCTCAACCCCCGCAAGAGAGTCGGCTCAGTCGGGCCGATGTCATCATCGACAATAGCGGTTCGCAGGCCAACACTCGTGCTCAGGTCGAAGCGGCATGGCAGCAGGCCCTGCTTGCCAGTCACGGGCGATAGGTAATGCGTCGGCGCTCCTCGATCACCACACCATCGGCCAGAGTCACGCGCAATCGAATGGTGTAATCGCCTGCCGACCAGGAGCTAGCATTCCACATACCGAGTAATCCCTGTTCAACCGGCTGGCTGCTCTGCCCCAGTACCTGCCAGTCGGTTGGATCGGTGCCGCTGCCCACATCGAGAATAAATGGGCCGCGGGCCGTGCCTTTGATAAAGATCAACGTGTTCGTGATCACACTTTGCTCGGCGAGATCGAGCAACGCTATTGCACGCTCCGGTTCACGCGGCGGCGGGCAATAGCTAGTCGGCGCAACTTTCCCATTGCGACGTGCCCATTCGGCAACTTCGGTTGGATATACTGGGAAAGTAACCAGGCGCACCTCCTCTGGCGGTGTGTACGTGGTCGCCAGACACGAGCCATCACCACCCACCCGCACCGTTTGAAAGCTGAGCGCACTTACCGGACCGCTCCCAACCACAAAGCGTTCGGTAATCACCTGCGGGCACTCAGGGTTAGGTGGGCCACCGGTTTCAACACACACAGGCTGCTCGACAATTCCTGTCGGTGGCACAAATGGCCTGGCTACCCGATTAGCGTGATACCGTAACATCAATTCACGCCAGATCAGACCAGCCCCGTTGGCGCCGGCCACTTCAGCCATTGGCTGATTATCATTATTCCCAACCCAAACCCCAATGATTACGGCATCGGTATAGCCAATCGCCCATGAATCGCGGTAATCGTTACTGGTTCCAGTCTTGACCGCTGCCGGAATACCCGGCAATTCCATCACATTATTGCGGCCAAACACCGGCCAGCGTGCAGCATTGTCGCTGAGAATATCACTGATCAGAAAGGCAATTTGCTCACTCTGTGGGCCGAGCAACGGCTTGCCACGAGTCGGCTGCCACGTTTCAAGAACCTCGCCGCGACTGTTTGTCACTCGCAAGATAGCAACCGGACGCACCTGACGGCCACCGGCCCGCAAACCGGCATAGGCGCCGGTCAATTCGAGCAACCGCACCTCGTTACTACCGAGTGCCATCGCCAATCCGTAGCGAGCGGGATCGGTAAACGACGTTACGCCGAACTGGGTCATCAGATCGACAAATGCCTCAACCCCAACAAATTCCAGCGCCTTTACCGCCGGAATATTGAGCGAATTGGCTAGCGCCAGCCGTAACCGTACCGGACCTCGAAAACGACCATCATAATTGCGCGGCTCATACACAACACCGTTGATTTGCCAGCGCGAAGGAATATCCCACAATATGGTTGCCGGTGTCCAACCACGCTGCAACGCGGCAGCGTAGATAAACGGTTTCAGGGTCGAACCGGGTTGACGCAAAGCAAGAGTGACGTTCACCTGTCCGTCAGGCGCGTTGTAATCAACGCTCCCCACCATCGCCAGAATCTGCCCGTCAGGCGACAGCATCACCACTCCCGCGTTGCTTGCCTTCCGTTCGCGTAAAGTAGCCACCTTCTCGGCAGCCACCTGTTCGGCCTGCATCTGCCACGCCGGGTCAAGCGTGGTAATTACCCGCAACCCGCCACGATTGACCATCTCCTCGCCGAAACGCTGGACAAGCAAATCGTAAACGTAGAAGACAAAATGTGGCGCACTGATCGTTACCGTTGGTGTCACCAGCCGGATCGGTTCGGCGAAGATCGCATCAGCTTCGGCAGCGCTGATGAAACCAGCTTTGACCATCTGGTTCAACACGATACGCTGGCGGGCACGGGCCAGCGGCAAATTTTCAAACGGATTGTAGACAGAAGGAGATTGCGGCAAACCGGCGAGAAGGGTTGCTTCACCGCGACTCAATTCCCAGACATGTTTCCCAAAATAACGGCGTGCTGCTGCCTCGACCCCATACGCCTGCGCACCGTAGTACACCTCGTTGAGGTAGAGCGATAAAATCTGATCTTTACTGTACTCTTGCCCAACGCGAATAGCCAGAATCGCCTCACGAATTTTACGCTCAATTGTTTGTTGTCGGGCTTCTTCAGGAGTCAGCAAAATTGTCCGCACCAACTGCATGGTAATCGTGCTCGCCCCTGAAACCGTCTCACCGGCAGTCAGATTTTGCCAGAAAGCGCGAATGACACTCGGTAAATCAACCCCAGGATTAGTATAGAAATTCGCATCTTCAACGGCTACCGTTGCATCGCGCAATATCTGCGGAATCCGGTCAAGCGCCACCGGAACGCGCACCCCCGGCCCGATAACTTCGTAGAGCAGCGTAATCCCATCACGGGCATAAATGCGCGTGTTCTCGAAGCTGCGGTGCTGATCGATCAGTTCTGGCGGGGGGAGATCACGACCGTAATAGAAGTATAGTCCGATCAGACCAATCAAGCCGCACAATACAAGAACAAGCACGGCAAACAGTAGCCGATTCAACCAGCGCCAAACAAACGCCAGGCCGCGAATAAGCCATGGAGTTGGTGGCGGAGACCGCCGACGAAAACGGGGTAACGGTGGACGAGGCCGACGTGCCATGGTTGATATACCTATGATATGCAGCCAAATCTATCGTGCAGAGCGACCTTCGCGTAAGATCGTTCTGTATATACTATAGCGTGGTTGCAGAAACATGATCGGTTATTTCACCATCAGCGGTTATATAAGCGATTGTAGTCGAGATAGAAACCAACGCCCGCCCCCGCAGCCCCTTTCCTCGCCGACCACGAGAGGGAAGGATGAACTGCTCCCTCTTTCTGCGCCAAGCAGTGCCCTGCAACAGAATGATCCCATCCATACCCTATGCTACAATCATCCATCAATATTGCCTTGACATCTTGAGGAGGTTGCCATGACGCAAGCCCCGGCCCGGATCGGCTTGACCGATACCCGTTACTTTACACCGTTTTCACGCCTTGGGGCGGTACAGCCCATCGAACGCGGGATACTTGCTGCCCTTGATCACGAGTGGTTACGGGTAGAATGGATCCGTGAGGATATTGTTCGTTTCAAGATCAGT
Organism: Chloroflexus sp. MS-G; assembly: GCF_000735195.1. Classification (GTDB taxonomy): domain Bacteria; phylum Chloroflexota; class Chloroflexia; order Chloroflexales; family Chloroflexaceae; genus Chloroflexus. The sequence goes on along the minus strand of NZ_JPIM01000038.1, from coordinate 21,281 downwards.
CGCGGTGGACGTTTTGATGAACATCCCACTTACGCTGTCTGTATTGACCTGACAACCGTACCAGTGCCGTCGTTCACCCTTACCGAGACGGACACTTCGCTGATCTTACGCAGTACCCGTCTGGAGATAATCATCGGCCGTGATCCGTTTACGCTTACCGTCCGTCGTTCTGACAACAGTCTCGTCTTAAACACAGCAACCGGTCATGATGGGCGGCCATGGGCGTATGCAACGCTGAACGATGCGTTCGCGTTTCATCGGGTATGTGCCCGCGATGACGCATTTCTCGGTCTGGGTGAGAAGACCGGTCGCCTTAATCGTAAGGGGCGCGATTTTATTCTGTGGAATAACGATGTGTTAAGCCCACAGGGCGAAGCCGAGTTTGCGGTAGGCCGCGATCCCGCCGATCCACGAACAAAGAATACCAGTACTGAGTTCGATCCCTATTACGTCTCTATCCCATTCTTTTATCATCTCGATCAGGCTGGGAATGCGGCTGGTTTCTTTCTTGATAATGCGTATCGGCAGCATGTCGATTTTTCGCCCGCTGAAACTTACGGGGTCTGTGCGTTGGGTGGTCAGTATACCGAATATGTGTTCGCCGGGCCGCGTATTGCCGATATTCTAGAGGGGTTTACCTGGCTGACCGGTCGTCTGGCGCCACCACCCATCTGGGCCCTCGGCTATCATCAGTGCCGCTGGCACCGTTACCGCCAGGAGGATGTCGTAGCGCTCGCTGTTCGTCATCGCGAACGACGTATTCCTTGTGATACGCTGTGGCTCGATATTGAGCACATGGATGGCTATCGCGTTTTTACCTGGAATCACGAGTTGTTCCCCGATCCGGCAGCGCTGGTGCAACAGTTACAACAGTACGGCTTCCGTCTCATCACGATTGTTGATCCCGGTGTCAAGCTTGACCCCGACTTTGCGTTGTTTCGTGAGGGGCAGGCACACAACTTTTTCTGCCGCACGGCAAGCGGTGAGTTGTACATTGGTCAGGTCTGGCCGGGTCGAACGGTATTTCCCGATTTTGTCAAGCCGGAAGTACGGGCCTGGTGGGGGCAACAGAATGCCAACCTTGCCCGTTTGGGTGTGGCCGGTATCTGGAACGATATGAACGAACCCGCCACCGGTGATATTCCGCCCTATGCAATGCGGTTTAACGGTGGGCAAGAACCACACGAGCGTTATCACAATCAATATGCGCTCTTGATGGCGATGGCGACGGTTGAAGGCTTACAGGCTGCGTTCCCTGATCAACGAACGTTCGTGCTCTCACGGGCAGGCTTTGCTGGCATTCAACGCTATGCGGCGAATTGGATGGGCGATAATTGCCCGCGTTGGGATCATCTCTGGATGAGTATGCCAATGGCGATGGAAATGGGCTTGTCTGGACAGGCATTTATCGGAGCCGACATCGGTGGCTTTGCCGGTGATACCCAGCCCGAACTCTTTGCCCGTTGGATGCAGTGTGCGGCCTTGACGCCGTTTTGTCGCAATCATAGCGCCTATGGTCATGTTGACCAGTACGTCTGGTCGTTTGGGCCGGCTATTGAGCAGATTGCCCGGGCTGCCCTTGAGTTGCGCTATCGGTTGATACCTTATCTGGTGACGGCGTTTATGCACACGCTGGAAACGGGCGAACCGGTGCAGCAGCCACTGGTATTTGCTTATCAGACCGACCGCTTGACCCGCGATATTGATGACCAGTTTCTGCTCGGTCGTGATCTCCTCGTTGCGCCAGTTTATGCCCCCGGCGCCGTTGCCCGGCAACTTTACTTACCGGCCGGAGCGTGGTATGACTGGTACAGCGATGAGCAGTTTACCGGTGAGCAGTTTATCAGCATAGCAGCTCCTCTCAATCGAATCCCGCTCTTCGTGCGAGCCGGAGCAGTCATTCCACTCTGGCCAGAAGTGCCGCCGTCAACGATGAACTATTATCCGCGCACGCTAGAGTTACATCTGTTTGTGCCAACGCACGATGGTGTTTACACCTCAGACCTGCACGAAGATGATGGTTTGACGTTTAGATTTGCACAGGGAGCCTGTTACCGCACGACGTTCCGGATCGAGCGACGTGGCCAGCAGGTGACTGTAACGGCAACGGTGCGCGGTGATGGATTCAGGGAGTTTGCCCGTGAGACGTTGACGCTAGTGATCCACGGCGCCACCCCAGCAGCGCTTGTCGTTAATGGGATGACCCAGCCATTGGTCGCCAACCAGCTCACGTTTGCTAACCGAGGGCAGGGGTTTACGGTCTCGTTTACGGTGTGACACCCTGGGGATAATATCAGCAACGCCAGATAATGGTTGGACTCATTTCGGCGATCCCTGTCACAACCAGATGACAACGGTCAAGCGCATGTCGGTAATCGTCGTCGTTTCTCGTGGTCAACGCCGTCGTCTGTTTTCTTTTTTGTCGAAATGACCACGTCGTGCGACACCCATCCCTCTAGGAAATCGCAGGGGCGGGTTGCGAACCCGCCCCGCACGATATTTAGCACTCTATCCAACGACGCAGCTCATTATGCCTCGTCGTGCTTCTCGACGATCTGCACCTTGCTACTGGTCGGCTGCGTTGTCGGTTGGCGATTCCAGCTCAACAGTTGACCGAGTAGCGCCCACATTCGTTGTTCGACCTCGGCCTCGCGACCACGCAGCAATAGACTGACGCCACCCAGAATAAGAATACCCGGCCAGAGCAATTTGAACAGCGACAGCAGCGCCAGCCCAACTCCCCACAACAGAGCCTGTACTGCCTCATCGATGCGGCCAAGGTTGCGCTGACGGCGATAGATCACGATGCCACCACCGGCCAGCAGAGCAACCGGTACCAGCCACCACAGCCTGAAAATAGCGACCACACCAATCGTGATCAAGATCAGTCCGATCAAGCGTGTTTGATTGTTCATTGTTTATCTCCTCCGTAATGTGTGACCTCTTCGCTTCTATCGCTATGACGTAGCTTCAACTGCAAAAGTTGCAGCAGTCTGTGGTACCATAGTTGAAAGGTAATCGGATTTGCAAGCACATACAAGAAACATCTTCACACGCTGACGTTAGCTTTCAGGGGATCACAATGACTACACCACGCAGCGCTGAGCGGGTTCGTCAGTTTGGCACCACCATCTTCGCCGAAATGAGTGCTCTTGCCGTACAATGTGGCGCCGTCAACCTGGGCCAGGGTTTTCCCGATTTTGCCGGGCCAGAATGGGTTAAGCAAGCCGCAATTGACGCTATTTGCGCCGATGCCAATCAGTACGCGCCTTACATCGGTGTGCCACGCCTACGTGAAGCGATTGCCGCAACCTGGCAGGCGCAAGGGTGGCGTACTGTCGATCCGCAGACCGAGGTCACGATAACCAGTGGCGCGACCGAAGCTCTCTTTGGCGCCGTGCAGGCGTTGATCAATCCCGGTGATGAGGTGATTCTATTCGAGCCGTTTTACGATGCGTATCTGCCCGATGTAACAATGGCCGGTGGTATCCCCCGCTTTGTGCGCCTGCATCCTCCTACTGACGGTCAGCAAAACTGGTGGTTTGATCCGGCTGAATTGCAGGCTGCGTTCTCGTCACGTACCCGTCTACTGATGCTCAATACGCCCCACAATCCGACCGGTAAAGTATTTCGACGTCACGAGCTAGAACAGATCGCCGATCTCTGCCAGACTTACGACGTGATCGTGATTGCCGATGAAGTGTACGATCAACTCGTCTTCGCCGGTGCCGAGCACATTCCGATTGCAACACTGCCCGGTATGTGGGAGCGAACGCTCACCATCAACAGTTTGGGCAAGACATTTAGTCTGACCGGGTGGAAGATCGGTTACGCCGTTGGTGCGGCCCCCCTCATCGCCGCGCTACGGGCTGCACATCAGTGGATTACCTTTGCCACTGCAACCCCTTTACAATATGCGGCAGCAGTGGCGCTGGAAGGAGCGTTGCAGAACGGCTACTATGACCGGTTTCGCGCTGAGTATACGTCACGGTATCGCCTGCTCGAAGAGATTCTGATCAGCGCCGGTCTGCCCGTGTTGCCGACCGAAGGCAGCTATTTCCTGATGGCCGACATTTCGCCGACCGGCTTTCGCGACGATGTGACGTTCTGCCGCTACCTGACTACCGAAGTTGGCGTTGCGGCGATCCCACCTTCTGCCTTTTATGCCCGCCAAACCGATCTCCCGCTGCTTGCCCGCTTCTGTTTTGCCAAACGTGAAGAGACGCTGCGTGCTGCACAACAACGCTTGTTGGCCTGGCGACAGCGAAGCTGAAATCAGAAAGCGAGTGTCAACGATGGAACACCAACTGCAAGAACTACGTGCCCGTTTGCAAGAGATTGATGATTTAAACAGTGCTGCTGCTATCCTCAGTTGGGATCAGAGCACCTACATGCCGCCGGGTGGCGCAGCCGCCCGCGCCCGTCAACTCGCTACGCTTTCGCGGCTGGCTCACGAAAAGAGCACCGATCCCGAGCTAGGCAAGCTGCTGGCAGAACTGATGCCTTATGCCGAAACACTACCGTATGATCATCCCGATGCGGCACTGATCAGAGTGGCCCATCGCAACTACGAGCGGATGACGCGCATACCGACCGATTTGGTGAGTGAAATTGCTGCCCACACGGCGGCGAGTTATCACGCCTGGACCAAAGCACGGCCGGAGAATGATTTTGCAACGATGCTGCCCTACCTCGAACGCACCCTCGAGCTGAGCCGACGGGTAGCTGATTGCTTCCCTGGCTACGATCATCCGGCCGATCCATTGATCGATTTCAGCGATTACGGGATGCGCGCAGCAGTGATCCGTGAGCTGTTTGCCCGCTTGCGTGCTGAACTGACTCCGCTCATTCGGGCCATTGTGGCCCAACCGCCGATTGACGATTCGTGTCTGCGTCAGTATTACCCACGCAACGACCAACTGGCCTTCGGCGAGCACATTATCCGACGCTTTGGCTATGATTTTGAACGAGGTCGGCAAGACCTGACGCATCACCCCTTTATGACCAAGTTTTCGGTCGGCGATGTACGGATTACGACCCGCATCAACGAACATGATCTAGGTGACGGTCTGTTTAGCACGCTGCACGAATCAGGCCATGCCATGTACGAACAGGGAATCGATCCCGCCTTCGAGGCGACACCACTCTGTTCAGGGGTTTCGGCCGGCGTCCACGAGAGCCAATCGCGGCTCTGGGAAAATCTGATCGGGCGTTCACTGCCATTCTGGGAGTATTTCTATCCTGAACTACAACAGACATTCCCACAACAGTTGGGTCAGGTGCCACTCGACACCTTCTATCGTGCGATTAATCGGGTGCAACCGTCACTGATCCGCACTGACGCCGATGAGGTCACTTACAACCTGCACGTGATGATACGGTTTGATCTGGAACTGGCTTTACTTGAGGGCAACCTGAAGGTGCGCGATCTGCCAGAGGCGTGGAATGCGCGCTACGCCGAAGATTTGGGTGTGACGGTACCGGACTACCGTGACGGCGTGCTGCAAGATGTCCACTGGTTCGGTGGGTTAATTGGCGGCGCATTCCAGGGTTATACGTTGGGCAACATCCTCAGTGCGCAATTCCTGGCTGCTGCGCGGGCAGCACATCCGACGATTGATGAGGAGATCAGGCAGGGCGAATTCGCTACACTGCACGGCTGGCTGCGCGAGAACATTTATCGTTATGGCAGCATCTTCACGCCGAACGAACTGATCGAGCGCGCATCAGGCACTCCTCTGCGGATCGAGCCGTACATGGCGTACCTGCGTGAAAAGTACTCGGCGATCTATAACTTATAGTCAGACAATCAGGTCAGTCGGGGGCGACCATCCAGGCCGCCCCTGTGCTGCTGTATCCTATCACCTCAATCCTCGATCTGCGTTCGTCCCGTAGCGTTCAACAGGGATCCCGACTCGGCGGCGAGCTTTCATCGTCAGGTTCAGCTTCATGAAGTGAAGAAAGCTGAACAGCATCCATAATTAATACCAGTACTTGCTCGCGTGAGCGAGTGAGCATCTCGAGTTCAGTTAAGAGAAGGGAGAGGCGACGATAATCACGGCGAATGGCCTGTTCATCGGCAGAGGAGAGACCAGGACGTACCGTTGTGAGCCATTCGTCAAACGACGAGCGCTGAATAAGGAGTTCAGGTGAACCAAACTGACTGAGTCGAAGCCACAGTGTTGCCGCACTATTAGTTAGTAAACGAAGGCTATCAATCGTCATATTGTCAGTGATACCATAACCTATCCAACCCTTTTCCATGGGTATAAGGTACCCTCTGTATGGTAATTGGTCTTTCATTCTCTATGGATCGGTCGTGAGATTGAGTTTCACCTCTGGTATAATTTAAACGAAAGAATACTGGTAGGACATTATGCGTGAACCAATCTCAATTCAGGCAACTGACACCACAACCACTGTTCCCAAGCCGACCGAACCGCCCCGCTTCCGTCCGCGTGAGCGTTTCTTGCGCGTTTCATCATTTTTTCTCGGCGTCGTCATCCATATTTACATCTGGGATATTTTTCTCGCCCGCTTCGCCATCTTTCGCTGGTATGTCCAGCGCACCATGATCCGACGTTGGGTAAACATCGCCCGTCGGTTTCGTATGATGGCTGTTGAATTGGGCGGGATGCAGATTAAGCTCGGTCAGTTCCTTTCCTCGCGTGCCGACATCATTCCTGAAGTGGTACGCCGTGAATTAACCGGTCTCCAGGATGAAGTTCCTCCAGCACCTGCTGGGCATGTGCTGGAGGTCATTCTTGAAGAACTCGGCGCCCCACCCAGCGAAATCTTTCGCAGCTTCGAGACCGAATGCGTTGCGGCAGCGTCGCTCGGCCAGGTGCACTACGCTGTGTTGCACGATGGCCGTGAAGTCGCGGTTAAAGTGCAACGCCCCTGGATCGATAAAATTATCGAAGTTGATCTCAGTGCGGTGACGTGGGTGGTGCGGCTGATCAAGAATTATCCGCCCATCCGCCGACGCGCTGATTTAGAGGCCCTCTTAGCTGAGTTCGCCCGTGTCCTGGTGCAGGAACTGGATTATGTGCAGGAAGCCCGTTCGGCGGCTACTTTTCGGCAGAACTTCGCGAACCATCCGGGGATCTACATTCCTGAACCGATCTTCGAGTTAACCACTCGCCGCGTGCTGGTCATGGAACGGATCAGTGGTGTGAAGATCACCGATCTGCACACCCTCGATCAGTTGGGGGTCAGTCGCCTCGAACTGGCTGCCCGCCTCAACAACTGCTATCTCAAGCAATTCTTCATTGATGGCTTCTTCCACGCCGATCCGCATCCAGGGAATCTCTTTGTGCGCGTCGAGACGGGTCTGACGCCGGGGAAACCGACACCGCCGCCAGTATCGGCCAGTAATAATGGATATCACCCTATCGAGGCTGGATTGCCAATTGATACTGCACCGCCAGATGTACCATCCGGTACACCCTTCACCTTGATCTTCGTTGATTTTGGCATGGTCGGTCGGTTACCACCACAAACGATGGAGGTAATGCGGCAGGGCGTCCTGGGGTTGGCAACGAATGATGCCGATAGGATTCTGAATGCACTCGAACAGCTCAACATGATTTTGCCCGGCGCCGACCGTCGTGCGATCAAGAGTGCCATCGAGACGATGCTGCGTTATTCGTTCAATCGTACCGTGCGCGAGCTGACGAATCTCGATGTTGAGGCCATTATGGCCGAAACCAAAGACTTGATCTACGACCTGCCATTCCAGATTCCGCAAGACTTGCTCTATCTAGGGCGAGCGTTGAGTATGGTCGCCGGTCTGGCAACCGAAATCTACCCTGACATCAATCTGTTTGAAGAGTTACGTCCCTTCGCACGTGCGATGTTGGCGCAAGAGCAGCGCAATGGCAACTGGCTAGAGAAGTTCCAACAAGAGATCACCGAACTGGGTCAGATTCTCTTGGCTTTACCTCGTCAGATGGATGCCTACTACCGGGCGGCAAATCGGGGTGAACTGCAAACTCGTTCCGATTTGAGTCGCTTGGAACGGAGCATGAAACGAGTCGAGCGGGCTACTGACCGTCTGATGGGTGGAATGCTGGCAACTGGTCTGTTCCTCGGCGGGGTGCAGCTTCGCACTCGCGGGCTGGAACGCGAAGCGAAGCGAGCCTGGTGGGCAGCCGCGGCGGCTATTCTGTGGGCGCTCTGGCCACGGAATGATCGCTGGTAGGCCGCCCGGCCTGCTCAAACACCCTGTCTCACGTAACAGTGTAAAGCAAGTCATTGCGCACCCGTGTCCACCAACCTTGTAGGGGTGAACTGTCCCCACACATGGCGATCACAGCACCAGACCATCCGCACCGTCGGGTTCTACCCGGCGGCACCGCACCCTACCTGTCGGGGTTCAATCGTAGCGTAAGGCGTTCTTTTGCCCACAACCGGTTTCATCTGTTAACCCAGGATGAAGAGCCTCTCCTCTGCCAGGCTCTGACGCTCCCCGCTCCTTCTCACTCCGTCTCTTCAGGTCTGGTAAGATGGTATACAGGAGATCAGTACAAGACACCTTTGCCTCCTGCTACCGTTGCGACAACGGTAACACGATGAAGAGATACGGTAACCTTGTATGAACACGCAAGCCCATTTTCCACCCAATTTTCTCTGGGGCGCAGCGACCGCTGCCTATCAGATCGAAGGCGCATGGAACGAAGACGGTAAAGGTGAAAGTATCTGGGATCGCTTCGTGCGACGACCCGGTGCGATTGCCAATGGCGATACCGGCGATGTTGCCTGTGACCATTACCATCGCTACAAAGAGGATATCGATCACATGGCGGCATTAGGACTAAAGGCCTATCGCTTTAGCATCTCGTGGCCGCGCATCTTTCCTACCGGCGCCGGACAACCCAATCAACGCGGCCTCGACTTCTACCGGCGGCTGATTGATGGTCTCCATCAGCGTAACATTCTACCGGTTGCAACCCTCTATCACTGGGACCTGCCACAAGCGCTCGAAGATCGCGGTGGCTGGATGCAGCGCGACACCGCGTTGCGCTTCGCCGAATACGCCGACTACCTGTTTCGCACGATTGGCGGCGACGTTGCATTATGGGCCACCCACAACGAGCCGTTCATTCAGGCATTTTACGGCTACGGCAACGGCGAAAATGCCCCGGGAAAACGTGTCCCCTGGAAGGTACTGGCCGTCGTTCATCATCTGCTGTTATCGCACGGATTGGCTGTAAGCGCCTTTCGTGCTGTCTGTCCTCGACCGGCACGGAGCGATATGCCGTCACCTCAGATCGGCATCGTGTTGATGATATGGCCACAATATCCGGCCAGTGATCGACCTGCCGACCACAAAGCGGCCCAACGGATCGATGGCATCATGAACCGTCTCTTCCTCGAGCCACTGTTTTGTCGCCGCTACCCGGACGACATCATCAAACACTTCGCTCGTCGGTTTGTTTTTGCCCCGATTCGGCCCGGTGATCTTGAGATTATCGGCCAACCAATTGATTTTCTCGGTATCAATACCTACACCCGTCTTTTCAACACGGTGAATTGGCGTGAGCCGTTCGTAATGGCGAAACAGGTACCGGGGCCGTTACCGAAAACAGCAATGGGTTGGGAGATTTACCCTGATTGTATCATCGAGGCATTGCAAAAAGCCCGTCAATATACTTCCTTACCGCTGTACATCACCGAGAACGGTGCTGCATTCGACGACCCGGCGCCGTCGGCAACGGATCAGGTCGTCGAAGACCCGCAACGAGTAGCGTATTTACAGGCGCACATCGAAGCATGTCGGCGTGCGCTGGCCCTTGGCATTGATCTGCGCGGCTACTTCGTCTGGAGTCTGCTCGACAATTTTGAGTGGGCGAAGGGTTATAGTAAACGCTTCGGCATCATCTACACCGACTACGCGACGCAACGGCGAGTGTGGAAGCGCAGTGCATACGTCTACCGCGATATTATTGCGCATAACGGATTGTAGCCAGCGATGATCGCTCGCGCCGGTATGAACACAGCACAGCGCTACCTGTTGACGGTGGCGATGCTCACCGTTGGTTTGACGGTAGGCTGGCTATTTGCCACCATCGCCTACGCCGATCTCGGCTATGCCGGTTACCGTCTGCACGTGCCGTTATTCGGCGATCTGGCGTTGATCGGTCTGCTCAATAGCGTAGCGGTGCTGGCCGGCGGGTTGAGCGGCCCACCGGCATGGCAGGCAGTACGCTCCCTGGGCGCACGAGCGGCGCTGATCCTCGGTTGTCTCTTGCACAGTCTGGCACTGCTGACCTTAAGCCTGGCACCTGCCGCCGACAGGTTATCGCCGCTTACCGCATGGCTCCTGTTGGCCGGTGTGGCACTGAGCGGGCCGGCCAGTGTGCTGTTTAATCTGGCCGGCCCGCCGTTAATGATGCAACTGAGTGGCGCCGCCGGGCCGGATCGCCTCTTTGCCCGCAGTGCGGCACTGACATTGATCACTAACGGCGCCGCGAGTCTGCTCGGTGGTCAACTGACAACAGGATGGCGCTGGCTCTTCAGCGGCAGCACACCGATCCCCCCTTATCAGCTCAATGCGCTCCTAAGTGCGCTCGTCGTGATCCTGGCTGCTCTCCCGCTGGTGGGGTTGCGCGTGCAGCCTTTGCCGACGGCTACTGTCGTTGCCGGGAACAGATCGTTCAACGCCTTCTGGCGCGCAATCCGTCAGGGCCTGGTCTTTGTACCAGGCCCACTGCTGATTTCGCTGGGCGCTGCGCTCTTCATCCCCTATCTCAGTCTCTTCTTCCGCCAACGCTTTGCCGCATCTGATACCATCATCGGCCTGCTCCTGGCCTTGATCAGCCTGACTACCGGCCTGGCTACATTGCTTGGTCCACGGCTGGCCGCCCGATTCGGTAGACTCCCGGCAGTAGTCCTCACGCAGGCGCTGGCGATCCCGTGTCTAGTCGCACTCGCCTTTGCACCGACCTTACCCCTGGCCGCTCTAATAGCTATCGTGCGCGGAATGTTGATGAATATGGCGACACCGTTGTTTGAAGCAGAAGCCCTGGCGCAGGCCCCCCCTGCCCATCACGCGACGGTAACCGGTATGATCCGGGCTGCCGCATCGGTAGGCTACATCGCCGGCCCAACCCTCAGCGCCGAATTACAGGCGACCGCTGGCTTCACGACTATTTTTCTAATTGCCGCACTGTGCTACACCGCAGCAGTATTGGTAAATGCGGCAATCGTCGTGGGGCGCAGGAGTTCCCATCACTCAGGAATCAACCATCAGTCGGCGGAACATCACCGATGATCAATGACGTTGCTCATCAATCGCTGGCAAAGCGGCGCAGGTTGCAGCTTGCTTGCCTGCCAGTTTTGCGTATACTCTGAGGCAAGTGACGGCACTGCTATGAACAACAGCGACACGGCGACTATGCGACGATGGAAGCGCACCGCAGCATTGCCGTTCCAAGAGATATGGCGTCGGCAGAAGCAGAGCCTCATCCACCATTGCAGAAGTTCAAACCAATGATCAGGTAATCTGAGATGACCTGATCATCAAGCTGTGCATAACACCATGACTCAATAACGCAGGTTTGGAAGTGATCAACCATGACACTACCCTTGAATCAAATCATCGAAGGCGACTGCATCGAAACGCTTTCCACGTTCCCAGAGAAGTCTATTGACTTGATCTTTGCCGATCCACCTTATAATTTACAGTTACAAAACGAATTGCATCGCCCAAATATGACAAAAGTGGACGCAGTAGACGACCAGTGGGACAAGTTCGAGTCGCTACAAGCGTATGATGAATTTACCAGACGATGGCTCACTGCTTGCAAACGAGTTCTGAAACCAACCGGCACCATCTGGGTTATTGGTACCTACCACAATATCTTTCGCGTAGGAGCAATTATGCAAGATTTAGGGTTTTGGATTCTCAATGATGTCATTTGGATAAAAACAAATCCAATGCCCAATTTTCGCGGCGTGCGTTTTACCAATGCCCATGAAACCCTGATCTGGGCAAGTACTGGAAAGGGTGCAACATACACCTTCAATCACCAGGCGATGAAGGGCCTGAATGATGACAAACAAATGCGTTCCGACTGGTGGCTTCTATCGCTGGCAACAGGATCAGAACGAGTAAAAGATGATCATGGCGAGAAAGCCCACTCGACACAGAAACCTGAAGTACTACTGTACCGTGTCATCCTATCTTCCAGTAATCCTGGCGATGTCGTCCTCGATCCATTTTTCGGCAGTGGAACAACAGGAGTCGTAGCAAAACGACTGCATCGAAACTGGATCGGTGTAGAAAGAGAAAAGAAATACATCGAAATTGCCAGAAAACGCATAGACGCCGTTCAACCTGAGGTATTCAACCCCGTTGTGTTTGACGTGCGAAGTAAAGCGAAGACTGCACCGAGAGTTGAGTTCTCCACGCTCGTTGAACACGGGTATGTACAGCCTGGTCAAACATTATTTTTCAGGAAAGACACGAACAAAGTTGCCTTTATCAAACCTGATGCAAGACTTCGCACAGGCGATGGCTTCGAGGGTAGTATTCATCAAGCAGGCAGTTATTATATGAATAATGCGCCCTGTAACGGCTGGGAGCATTGGTTTGTCCAGGTGAACGGTCATTTCATTAGCCTTGGCGATCTCCGCGAACAATTTCGCATGGACATGGGTTTATACGACGAGTGATCAGATGCATGCCCCCGCCCCGCATTCAGCGGATCTGAAAGTTGCGTATGACCTGCCCGCCAAAACGCGGCTGTCAGGCGCTACAGCGTACAGTAGTGCTGCATCGCTCGCTCTGAAATCGGCTCTAACCGCAAGTTCCGCCAGAACCGGTTTCTAACGGTAGTTCAGTATTGCATCGATATGGCTCTCGCATTAGCCGAGATTCGCCGCGTCTGCACAGAAAGCGCCCCCATACTCTTGATCCTCGGACGAGAGTCAAAAGTCCACAAGACGGCCTTTTACAACAGTCAGATCGTCGAGCGCCTTGCCAGCGAGATTATTGGTTTCCGGCTCCATCTGAAACAGGAGCGCGTATTCACCAACAGGTTCGGGCAGAGGATTTACGAAGATATCCTTCATTTGTCGCCACAGCCAGGTTATTCCCGATCTAAGCAGACGATCGTCGAAGGCGCGAGACATCTCGGCAGGGAGGTTCTTTTGGAGGCAGTTGAGCGCACGCCAAGCAATCGAAGGCACTACCTGCGCGGCGCAATTGCTGATGCAGATCGGGTCGAAGCATCACCGATCCTGGCCGTAGATCTGTGTTATCGATTGCGATTATTGGGATTGGGAGCCTGATCGTATTGACATTATTTGCGTCAAACACGACGGCATTCGGAGGTATTGTGACATACTTATTTTCTGACATACGTTGAACCCCGCGCCAGGCAGCTTCGTTCTGCAGGCCACATACCTGCCGTTCACAAGAACGTTTCCTGTGCTTTCACCTGCAATGGTTCATCACACGGGAAGAGACTCGTGCTATCCGCGCAAGGTGTACGGCTTGCTTCTCCACCGATGTTGTGTGTACGGTCAGTAGGGCTTTTCGGAGTTCTCGGCTTCGGATTGCATTCGATGACCAGACGATTCAGAGATGGGCTACGCTGCTGAGCTACGCTAGCGCGGGCGGATTTGGAACCCGCATCTACCGACGCCTGGCCCCCCTCACCTTCCCCCCGACCCCCTTGCCTCTCCCACCAGGGGCGAGGAAGGAGGTTGAGGCTTCATCCTCTAGCTGCTTGAAGTAGCACCCGCGCCCGGCGCTGAAATACGTCAGTACGAGCGGGTTTGGAACCCGCCCCTCCAATGGTTTCCCTGGGTGCGCGGGCCTCCGGCCCGCAGTGTGCGGGGCGTGGTGATAGACCATCGGTTAGCGCATCAGCACACCAGCGCGAGCGGGTTGGAAACCCGCCCCTACTGACGCATGCCCCCTTTCATGTTATCAGGCGGTCAGTAAGCGAGGCGAGTGATGACGTAAGTTGGAAACCCGCCTCTACTGACGCATACCTTTCCCCCGCACCGCCCGTCTCTCCCCGTGTTGCGCCCCATCTCTCCGTGTTGCGTGCTCTCTTCTCCTCATTGCTCCCTCTTCTCCCCTCTTTTCTCCCAACTTGCCCGTACAGCCCGAATAACGGTATACTGACAGCGGAACAGTCGCTTGTGGAATTGGAATCAGCTCTATGCAACCTCATCTGTTTACACCACTAACCATCGGTGATGTCACCTTGCGGAATCGCATCGGTATGTCGCCGATGTGCCAGTACAGCGCCAACGATGGCTTCCCAGGTGATTGGCACGTGATGCACCTGGGTGCGCGCGCTGCCGGTGGCGTCGGTCTGGTCATTCTAGAAGCCACCGCGGTGTCGCCTGAAGGTCGAATTTCGCCCTTCGACCTCGGTATCTGGAGCGATGAACACATTCCGGCGCTCGCCCGCCTGGTACGCCTGATCGAGAGCCTTGGGGCAGTGGCCGGGATTCAGTTGGCACACGCCGGCCGAAAGGCAAGTATGGGCCGACCGTGGGAAGGGAGTAAGCTGGTGCCCCCCGAAGCTGGTGGCTGGTCGGTGGTGGGGCCAACCGCCGAGCCGTTTGCTCCTGGCTATCCAACGCCGAACCCGCTTGATGCGCGAGGAATCGCGAAAGTGGTTGATGATTTCGCCGCCGCTACCCGCCGGGCATTGGCTGCCGGTTTTCGTTGGGTCGAGATTCACGCCGCTCATGGTTATCTGCTCCACAACTTCCTCTCACCTATCGGAAATACGCGCAGTGATGCCTATGGCGGTGATCTGCATGGCCGTGCGCGTCTGTTACGCAAAGTAACTGCCGCAGTACGGGCAGCGTGGCCAGCTCACTTGCCGCTCGCCGTGCGGCTGTCTTGTACCGATTGGACGCCAGCCGGTCTGACGATTGCCGATACAGTGGAAGTAGCCCGCATGCTGCGAGCCGAGGGGGTTGATCTGATCGATTGTAGTTCGGGGGGAATTGCGCCAGGTATTACCATCCCGGTTGGCGAAGGGTATCAGGTACCGTTTGCCGCACAGGTGCGCCGTGAAGCCCACATTGCGACCGCAGCGGTTGGGATGATTACCCGGCCCGAACACGCCGATGCGATTGTGCGTAACGGTGATGCCGATCTGGTCTTGTTGGGGCGCGAGCTGTTGCGCGATCCAAACTGGCCGCTCCGTGCCGCCCGCGCTCTCGGTTATGAACTGGCGCCGCCACCACAGTATCTGCGGGCTTGGTAAGTTTCGAGGAGAGGTCTATGCCCACACCTGGTTCGATTGTACGCTGTCGGGAACGCGATTGGGTGCTCTTGCCGAGTACTGACGACGATCGCCTGTTGCTGCGCCCGTTGACCGGACGAAGTGATGAGGTGGTGGCGATCTCGCGGCAGTTGAGTGAGGTCCTGAGGTACGACCTGCCGACCGAGGCGGTGAGTGATGCGCATTTCCCACTGCCCACCTTAGACGACATCCAGGACGCGCAGGCGACGATGTTGCTCTGGCAAGCGGCCCGCATGGCGCTGCGCGATGGCGCCACGCCGTTGCGTTCGCCGGGGCGGATCTCGATCCGGCCTCGATTGTATCAGTTTGTGCCACTGCTGATGGCGCTACGCCTGCAACCGGTACGACTGCTGATCGCCGATGATGTTGGCGTGGGGAAGACGATTGAAGCCCTGCTGATTGCCCGTGAACTGTGGGATCGGGGTGAGATTCGCCGGCTGGCCGTGCTCTGTCCGCCGTACCTCTGCGAGCAGTGGCAACACGAATTGCAGCAGAAGTTTCAGCTCGATGCAGTTGTGCTACGCCCCGGAACAATTACGCAGCTCGAACGGCAAACACCGCGCGGGCGCGACATCTACCAGCATTTCCCGGTGCAGGTGATTAGCATCGATTGGCTCAAGCTGGATCGGAATCGTTACCGTTTCCTGCAATTTTGTCCTGACCTGGTGATTGTTGATGAAGCCCATAGTGCGGTACCGGCCGCCGAAACGGGACGGCAGTTGCGCTATGAGTTGGTGCGCGAGATTGCTGCTGAACGTAACCGTCATCTGATTCTGCTGACGGCAACGCCGCATAGTGGCGCACCGGCGACGTTCCGTTCACTGATTGGATTGCTCGATCCGGAATTTGCCGATTGGGATGTGAGCAATCTGAACGAAAAACAGCGGCTCCGTCTGGCCCGGCATTTTGTTCAGCGTACCCGCGCCGACATCGAACACGGCTGGGCCGATGGCCTGCCCTGTTTTCCTCAACGTGAGTTGCTCGATGAGCAGTATCAACTCACGCCTGCCTATCACGAACTCTTTCACGATGTGTATGCCTTCTGCGCCGGCCTGGTCAGCAGTGGTACGACATTGCGCGAGTCCCAGCGGCGGGTGCGTTACTGGGCAGCGCTTTCCCTGTTACGCTGTGTGATGTCTAGTCCGGCAGCGGCAGTTGCTGCTTTGCGCAATCGATCAATTCGCCTGAACGATGATGATGATGCCGCAGTTGACGATACCTTCTGGCAAGGGTTGGTGTTTGAAGCCGACGAGACCGAGACCGATGATGAGCCACCCGCTGCGGTGATCGAACAGGCGGAAACGCACTTTGCTGAGCCTGAACAACGCCGTTTGAGACGGTTTGCCGCACGCGCCGAGCAGATCGCACGCGAGGGGCAAGATGCCAAATTGACCGGCGTGATCGCACTTACCCGTCGTCTGCTCAACGATGGCTATGCGCCGATTATCTGGTGTCGCTATGTGGCGACCGCAGAGTATGTGGCTCAGGCGCTGCGCACCCAGCTCCCCGCTGTGCATATAACGCTGGTGACTGGGCGGATGGGTGAAGAGGAGCGTCGGCGAGTGATTGCCGATGTGCCGAACGATCAGAAGCGCGTCCTGGTTGCCACCGATTGCATCTCCGAGGGGATCAACCTTCACGAACGCTACAATGCCGCCATTCACTATGATCTGCCCTGGAATCCGAATCGTCTCGAACAACGCGAAGGCCGCATTGATCGCTATGGTCAGATCGCGCCCAAAGTGGTGACCATCCGCTACTATGGGCTTAACAACGAAGTTGATGGTGTGGTCATTGATGTCTTGTTGCGCAAAGCCCGCGAAATTCGCCGCGCACTCGGCACCCATGTGCCGGTGCCTTCCGAAAGTGTGGTTGAAGCCCTCACGCAGGCGCTTTTCTTGCGCCGGGGAACCCACGCTCAGCAATTGACGCTAGAGCTAGAGGCGCCGGCCACGCAAGAGCTGCATCGGCGTTGGGAAGAAGCGGTTGCGCGGGAACGTATAACCCGGACGCGCTTTGCCCAACATGCGCTCAAGCTGGCCGATGTGCAACCTATTCTGGAAACAACCGACCGCGTGCTCGGCGATCCGGCAGAGGTGTGTTCGTTTGTCCTCACGGCTGCTAAACGTCTCGGTATCGCGATCCGTCAACATCCGCGCCAGGCCGATGTGCTGCTCGTCGAAGCCGCATCCACCACCCCAGACGTTATCCGAAGCGTAATCGCAGACCGACCACAGCCCTGGCCGATCAGTTTTGTTTCCCCGACGCCAGCCGGTGCCGAGTACGTGGGGCGCAATCATCGGTTGGTCAGCACGTTGAGCAGCTATCTGTTTGAAGTCGCTCTCGTTCGCACCGGTCGCATCAGCAGTGCACCGGCGCCGGTTGCCCGCCTCGGTGTCATTCGCACCAACACTGTGGCCCGGCTGACGGTCTTGATCTTGTTGCGGGCACGCTATCTGGTCAATCTGCCGGCGCGTCAGCATCCACTCCTCGCCGAAGAGGCACTGATCAGTGGATTTGTGTTTGAGGCTGGCAACGAACGCCGCTGGCTCACTGAGGCTGAAGCTCGTCACCTGCTGACGACAGCCCAACCCGACGCGAATCTATCGGCTGACGAAAAACGCGAGCTGGCCGAGATGGTACTAGCCGAATTCGGTGAGGCGCATCAAGACCATCCCCTGTGGGCAGCGTTGCACCACCAAACCCGACAACGGGCCGATGATCTCAGGCGTTCGTACCGCGATCTGCGCCAGGCCATTCAGGAATATGTCCAGGGATTACAGGTCACACCAATTTTTCCACCCGATCTACTGGGGATTCTGATCTTGCAGCCGATGCCACGACGGCCAGGATGATTTCTCAACGCCTATGACACCATCGATCCGCATTGAAGGTGGACTATTTTCCTCCGACTTACTCGAACAACTCGACCGGAACGATTTGCCCGGCCAGCGGGCAGCCGATTTTGGGATCGCCGGATCACTGTCCGATGAGGTTGCTGCCGTGTTTGGCGAAGCCCGTGCGCTCTGGGATATGTTTCAGCAACGGCTCCAACGACTTGGCGATCAGTCGTCACCAGCGCAGATTACTCGCGTGACCCGCAATCAGTGGCATATTCCGTTTTTCAGTCTGCTCGGCTATGACCTTCAGCCGAACCCTGAACCCTTTCAGATCGGACAGCTTGTCTTCCCGATTTCGCACCGCGCCGGGTCACTTCCTGATGCTCCCCCGGTACACCTTGTCGCGGTCACTCAACCACTGGGGAGCGTTGATCCGACCACCCGCCCACGCTGGTCACCGCATGTACTCGTGCAACAGTACCTCAACCAGAGCGATGCCCTGTGGGGCATTGTCGCCAATGGTTCACTGGTACGCCTGCTGCGCACCTCTTCGCTCATCAGCCGTCAGTCGTACCTCGAAATCGACCTGGCGTCCATCTTCGCCGAGAATCGCTTCGACGATTTCTTTCGCGCCTATCGCCTGCTGCATCGCTCGCGGCTCCCGCAGGGCCATGCCGACGCCGAACGCTGCCTGCTCGAACAGTATTACCGCACCGCACTCGAACAGGGTGGGCGCGTCCGCGAACGCTTGCGCGAAGGCGTTGAGCAGGCGATTAGCACCCTCGCCGATGGCTTCCTCGCCACCGGCTATCAACCGCCAGACGCCTTTCAGTTCTACCGCGATCTGCTGCGCCTGGTCTACCGTATCCTCTTTTTGCTCGTCGCCGAACAGCGAGGACTGTTCGGCGAAACCGACCTCTACCGCGATCATTACAGCATCTCGCGGCTGGTACAGCTGAGCAGCGAACGAAACGCCTACACCGACGATGTTGACCTCTGGCACAGTGTTCGTGCGCTCTGGTACGTGCTGCGCGACGAGAAACTGGCAGAGAAGCTGGGGGTAGCGCCACTCAACGGCGACCTCTTTACCGAACTGCCGCTCGATCATTGTCGGTTGCGCAATCGCGACCTGTTGAGCGCAATCTGGCGGCTGGCCTGGTACCGACCAACCGAACGCGAACAGCCCCGCCGGGTCAACTACGCCGCACTAGATACCGAAGAGCTAGGGTCAGTCTACGAGAGCCTACTCGACTATCACCCGGTCATTACGGGTGGAACATTTACGTTATCGCTTGGCTCGGAACGTAAGACCACCGGCTCGTACTACACACCGCCGCAACTGGTGCAAGAACTGGTCACGAGTACCCTCAAGCCAGTCTTAGCGGAACGGCTCCAAGCTGCGCGTACCCAGGAAGCCAAAATCGCTGCCCTCCTGAACCTCAAGGTGCTCGACCCGGCGTGCGGCTCCGGGCATTTTCTGCTGGCCGCTGCCCGTTACCTTGGCCGCGAACTGGCCCGTCTCCGTTCCCAGGAGGACGAACCTTCCCCCGATGCCGTGCGCCAAAGCGTGCGCGAGGTGATCGCCCACTGCATCTACGGAGTTGACAAGAACCCGCTGGCAGTGGAACTCTGCCGCGTGGCCCTGTGGCTGGAGGCCCACTGCGCCGGCAAGCCCCTCACCTTCCTGGATCACCACATCAAGTGCGGCGATTCGCTGGTGGGTGTCTTGGATTTGGCGATTTTGGAAAAGGGCATCCCCGATGAAGCCTTTACCCCGGTTAGCGCTGACTCCAAGGAGGCTGCCCGCTCGCTAAAGCAGCGCAATCGCACCGAGTGCCAGAGTTTGCAAACAGGGCAGCTTTCCCTTGCTTTTGACACTGACCAGGTGGTGGCTGAGCTTAGCCAGGAGCGACAGAAGCTAGAAGCCATTCCAGACAACTCCCCGGCAGAGGTTAGCCGCAAGCAGCAGCTCTACAGCCGCTACTGCCAAGACCCGCAACACCAAAAGCTAGTGGAAGCCTGCAACCTGTGGACAGCCGCTTTTTTCCAGCCCTTGATCCCTGACTTCTTTAGGGCCATTACCACCCAAGCCGTGGCTGATCGACTGCAGGAGAGAACCCCCTCCCAGGCCCTTGCCACTGCTCAGGCCCTCGCTGTCGAGAATCGGTTTTTCCACTGGCCGCTGGAGTTCCCGGAGGTGTTTGAAAGTGGCGGCTTTGATGTGATCCTCTCCAACCCGCCCTGGGAGCAAATTCAACTGGAAGAGCAGGAATTCTTCGCCAGCCGCGATGCCCAGATCGCCCGCGCCTCTAATGCCGCCGCCCGCAAACGGCTGATCGCCGACCTACCCAAGACCAACCCCGCCCTCTGGCACGACTACCAGCGTGCCCTGCACGGCGCCGAAAGCACCAGCCGCTTTTTACGGGGCAGTGGTCAATATCCCCTCGCCGGCCACGGCCGTATCAACACCTACTCGGTCTTTGCCGAACGGGTGCGTAGCCTGCTCAATATCCGGGGGCGGGCGGGCATCATCGTCCCCACCGGCATCGCCACCGACGCGACCAACCAGTTCTTCTTCGCCGATCTGGTGGAAAAAGGGCAACTGGCAAGTCTGTTCGATTTTGAGAACCGCCAGCGACTCTTTCCGGCAGTGGATAGCCGCATGAAATTCTGCCTGCTCACCCTCACTTGCAGCCGTACCCAGACCGACGCCACCACCTTTACCTTCTTCGCCACCCGCACCGAACATCTGCGCGACCCGCGCCGTGCCTTTCGCCTGAGCGCCACCGACATCGCCCGCATCAACCCCAACACCCGCACCCTGCCCGTCTTCCGCACTCGCCAGGATGCCGACCTGACCAGAGCTATCTACGAGCGCGTGCCGGTTCTGGTGAACGACTCCCCTCTTCCTAAGGGAGAGGGGCTGGGGGTGAGGGTCAACCCCTGGGGCGTGCAGTTTAAGCAGGGGTTGTTCAATATGTCTTCTGACTCGCACCTCTTCCGCACCCGTGCAGAGCTGGAAGCCCAGGGCTACCGACTGGTGGGGAATGTGTTTGTGCCCTCACCCCCTAGCCCCCTCTCCCGCGCTGCGGGAGAGGGGGGAGAACCCTCACCCCCTAGCCCCCTCTCCCACGCTGCGGGAGAGGGGGGATGGCCCTCA